>JAUYFI010000172.1 GCA_030691075.1 Sulfurisoma sp.
AGACACGCCGCGACGACAGGTCGAGGCCAATGTGCGCGAACGCAACGCCAAGGCAGTTCCCGTCAAATGGCGATTCACCACCCAAAATGCCCGGCGTAAGCTTGCTCGCATGCATCCTCGCGTTTCAACGTGACCGACTAGCAGCCGTTGATGGCCCCCCACGCTCGCAAACCCGGCTCGCTGCCCCCCACAGGGGGGCGCATGCCTCCTTGGGGCGGCCCGGCGGAGGCTGATTCCTCATGGGGATGTGTAGGTCGGAAACAGTTTCATCTTCCGATGTCCGCGTTCGATCGTTTCGACGGCCCGTATTCTGCCGTCCCCGAGCAGATTTGCCGCATGATCGTGGGCTCTGCGATATTGAAGCCCAAGGGATTTGGCGACCTCGTAAATACTCATTCCGGGAGCGCGCGCCACCTGGGTGAGAAAATCCCGGCGCTTTTCCGGCATGGAGAAATAATCCTCTGTTGGCCGCAGATTCCAACTGCCGCCGACGGCCCGGCTCCACGCGAGATCAAAAATCGCTGCGTATTTGATGACCTCGTCCGGAAGTTTCGCCCGGATGGCTGGCCAGTCGCGTTTGAATTTCGCAAGGCCGTAAAACCGGACGAACTCGGCGGGAGTCATGATGGACACGGCGTCAGGAAGATAGGAACGGTGGCCGACGGAAATTCTTTCCCGCCAACGCGCCAGGGGAACATTCCGGTCCCAATAGACCTTCTTGCCGAGTGTTTCCCAGCTACCGACGCTCATGGCTTGAGCGGTTTGATCTCATCTGCCTGCCCGTCCTCGACGAGAGCGGCGCCGATTTGCTCATAAAGGGCGTTCTGCAAGAATGCGACGTCCCTGGCGTGCGCCCATTCATCGGCGCAAACGATCTCTCCGAGTTCATCGACCAGGTCATACCAGGGCATGCTGGCCAGCCCGTTGTTGAAGGCCGTCGCGGGAAAAGCATAAGGCAGAGACTCGATGAACTTCGCCAGGGGTTTGAAGGTTTGGGAGAGGACGTAGAGGTCAAAGACATCGCGCGCCGTCTGCCGACCGCCTTCAAACGAATTACCCTCCGAACCCTGTCCGGCGATCATCCTGAGTTTCCGGTGATACAGACCGGGTATTTCTTCCGTTCGAACCGACCCGCTCCCGAAAGACTTTTCGACTGGAGGGAACAGGGTGAAATAGGCATCTTCCACAAACGACACCTTGAGAAGCCTTCCCTCGTGTGAAACGTAGCCGTGGAGTTGGTTCGCCTTTTTCAGGTCGTCCACGATGTCTTTCGTTCGATAGTCGATGCCCGCCTTTTTCATGGCCACGGCCAGTTCACCTGCCTTGAAACCCTCCGGCAGGAAAAAGTCGAGGTCGAATGAAACCCGGTGGCCGAGCCAGCAACGGGAAAGCGCAGTTCCTCCGCAAAGTTTGGCTACGGACAACCGCGGGTCGTTTATCGACTGCAACCTGGCGAGCACCGTTTCCTGCAACGGGTAGATGTCTTCTGTTCGCATTCCTTCGGACATTCTCGCCTCCCGTTGGCGCGTTGACATATATGTCATTGTCGGGTCGATAACGGAAAAGTCAAGCGATATTCATCCATGGCACGCTCTTGCCATGGCAGCTGGCTGTGCAAAGCCGGTCGTGGATGGTTGGGAGGGGCGGGTGCCTACGCCGCCTTCTTCAACTGCTTGCGGTAGAGAAACTCGAACACCGCGGCACGGTATCCGGCGAAGGCCGGGTCGTGCGCCAGTTCCAGGCGATCGCGCGGACGCGGCAGTTTCACTTCAAGAATCTCGCCGATGGTCGCAGCCGGGCCGTTGGTCATCATCACGATGCGATCCGACAACAGCACGGCCTCGTCGACGTCGTGGGTTACCAGCACCACCGTGGCGCCGGTCTTGGCCATGACGCCGTTCATTTCGTCTTGCAGCGCGGCGCGGGTCAGCGCGTCGAGGGCGCCGAAGGGCTCGTCCATCAGCAGGATCTTCGGCTCCATGGCGAAGGCGCGGGCGATGCCGACGCGCTGCTTCATGCCGCCGGAGATTTCGTGCGGATACTTGTGCATGGCGTGCTCCATGTGCACCATCGCCAGCGCCGCCTCGACCCGCGCCTTGAGTTTCGGTTTGCCCTCCTTGCGGCCGAACACCTGCTCGACGCCGAGCATGACGTTCTCGAAGCAGCTCATCCACGGCAGCAGCGAGTGGTTCTGGAAGACCACGGCGCGCTCCGGGCCGGGGCCGGGAATTTCGCGGTCCTCGCACAGCAGCACGCCGATGGTGGGCAGCGCGAGGCCGGCGATGAGGTTGAGCAGGGTGCTCTTGCCGCAGCCGGAGTGGCCGATCAGCGAGACGACTTCGCCCTGTTTGATTTGCAGGTCGATGTCGCGCAGCGCGGTGAAGCGCCCGCTCTTGGTGTTGAAGGTCTGGCCGACTTTTTCGATCTTGACGAGTGCGTTCATGACGGTTTTCCTATCTTGTCTCGTAGCTGAAACGCCTGGCCAGCAACAGCAGCATCTGCTCCAGCGCGAGGCCGACGATACCGATGACGAAAATGGCGATGACGATGTGCTCGACCTTGAGGTTGTTCCACTCGTCCCAGACCCAGAAGCCGATGCCGACGCCGCCGGTGAGCATCTCGGCGGCGACGATCACCAGCCAGGCGGTGCCGATCGACAGGCGGATGCCGGTGAGCATGTAGGGCAGCACGGCGGGGAAGAGGATGCGCGTGATGATCTTGGTCTCGGGCAGGCCGAGCACGCGGGCGACGTTGAGGTAGTCCTGCGGCACGCGGCGCACGCCCTCGGCGGTGTTGAGGATCATCGGCCAGATGGAACAGATGAAAATGGTCCAGGTCGCCGCCGGGTCGGCCTTCTGGAACACCAGGAGGCCGATCGGCAGCCAGGCCAGCGGGCTCACCGGGCGCAGCAGGCTGATGATCGGGTCGAGCATGCGGTTCATGAAGGTGAAGCGGCCGAGCAGAAAACCCATGGGGATGCCGATGGCCGCCGCCACGCCGAAGCCGATGGCGACGCGCTGCAACGAGGCCAGCACGTTCCAGCCGATGCCCTGGTCGTTGGGGCCGTTGCGGTAGAAGGGATCGGCGAAGAGTTTCGCCGCAGCGTCCCAGGTCTGCATCGGGCCGGGGATGCTGGCGTTCTTCATGGCCACCAGCGCCCAGATGCCCAGCAGCAGGCCGAAACCGAACAGCGGCGGAATGGCGGCGCGCAGGAAGTCGCGCAGCGCCTCGCTGTGTGGCGCCGCCGTCTCGCCAGCGCCGACTTTTTCGGCGGCCGGCGCCACGGCGATTTTCGCCACCGCCACGGGTGCCGGCTTTGCCTCGCCCAGCGGCATGCCGGGCTTCAATGCGACGACGGTACTCATGTCGTTCTCCTTGTCGGTCATGTGTCAGGCGCGGATTTTGAAGCCGGCCGCGTACTTCTTCGGATCCTTGCCGTCCCACACCGTGCCGTCGATCAGCTTGTGGCTACGCATGTCGCTCTTCGGCACGGCCACGCCGGCCGCGGTGGCGGCCTGCGTGTAGATGTCGATGCGGTTGACCTTCTTCGCCACGGCCAGGTAATCCGGGTCGTCCTTGAGCAGGCCCCAGCGCTTGTGCTGGGTCATGAACCACATGCCGTCGGAAAGGTAGGGGAAGGTGGCGTTGCCGTCGTTGAAGAACTTCATGGCGTTCTTGTCGTCCCAGGTCTTGCCGAGGCCGTTGGCATAGCGGCCGAGCATGCGGGCGACGATGACGTCGGCATCGGTATTGACGTAGGCCTTCTGCGCCACGGTCTCGGCGGTCTTCTGCTTGTTGGCGAGCGAGGCGTCGATCCACCTGCCGGCGTCGATGATCGCGGCCGTCATGGCGCGCGCGGTGTTCGGATATTTGTTCGCCCAGTCGGCCGTCGTGCCCAGCACCTTCTCCGGGTGATCGACCCAGATGTCCTGCGTGGTCACGGCGGTGAAGCCGATGTTGTCCACGATGGCGCGATTGCCCCAGGGCTCGCCGACGCAGTAGCCGTCCATGTTGCCGACGCGCATGTTGGCGACCATCTGCGGCGGCGGCACGGTAATGATTTTCGTGTCCTTCATCGGGTTGATGCCGTGCGACGCCAGCCAGTAATAGAGCCACATGGCGTGGGTGCCCGTGGGGAAGGTCTGGGCGAAGGTGTATTCGCGCTCCTTCCTGGCGATCAGGGCGGCGAGCTTGGTGCCGTCGGTGGCGCCCTTGTCCTTCAACTGGTTGGAGAGCGTGATGGCCTGGCCGTTCTGGTTCAGGGTCATCAGGATGTTCATGTCCTTCTTCGGACCGCCGATGCCCATCTGCACGCCATAGACCAGGCCGTAGAGCACGTGGGCGGCGTCGAGTTCGCCGTTGACCAGCTTGTCGCGGACGCTGGCCCACGACGCTTCCTTGGTCGGGATGATCTTGATGCCGTACTTCTCGTCGAACTTCTGCACCGCGGCCATCACCACCGACGAGCAGTCGGTCAGCGGGATGAAGCCGATGCGAACTTCCTTTTTTTCCGGCGCGTCCGAGCCGGCGGCCCATACGCCGCCACTCGACATCAGGCCCGAGCCGACGGTCAGTGCCGCGCCGCCCAGCACCATTGAACGACGCATGAATTCGCGGCGCTGTGGATCGGCGGTGAAATCGTTTTTGTCCATGCTCATACTCCTCGTGTCGATAAGCAAAAAAAATGCGTCGCGTTGTCAGCATTGAACATTGAGTCATGCTGAAAACGGACGCCTTTGTCTTGTGCCGGGACGCCTTTGCCCCGACCTTGATGGCTTACAAGCAAATTCGATGCCAGGTTTCTACTTTGTAGATAACTCTTTAAATATTGAATGGGTTAGAAACCGAAGCGACGATGATCTGTGTGTCTAGTGGAGAAACCGACTCGCACTATTGCGGTGCAATATTTTAAAAGCAGGCACAAGATGAGGGCGGAAAGTACCAGGATTCGACAATCCGGCAATCGCTCACAGCAGCAGTTTGGCCAGTTCCACCACATCTTTCGCCGCCTTCGCCAGAGGCTGGCTGCGATCCATTGCCAGACGGCGCAGGGCGGCATAGGCGGTATCTTCATCGATACCACGGCTTTTCATCAGGATGCCCTTGGCGCGGTCGATGAGTTTGCGGTCGGAAAGTTTCCGGGTCGCTTCGGCCAGTTCCCGATTGAGCGCCTGGTGTGTGTCGAAGCGGGCGATGGCGACATCGATCACCGATTTCAGGCGGCCCGGCGCCAGGCCATCGACGACATAAGCGGCAACGTAAACCTGCTGGCCCTAAACGCGATAATCAAGGCCGCCAGGGCCGGAAGCGCAGGCAGAGGCCTGGGCGTACTGGCCGAGGAGATAAGCAAGATTTCAATCGAGTCAAAGGAAAGAATCTCCGCCGGTTCATTACTCATGGGATCAATCATAGACACTGCGGCAGGTTTGAAAACCTATCTTGAGGATAAGATTACGTCACA
>JAUYFI010000047.1 GCA_030691075.1 Sulfurisoma sp.
GCTCCGCCAGCGCCGTGGTGGCGCTCGACCGCCATTTGTCCAATTCGGCCGGGTATACGCCGTGCTCGCGGCACCACGCGCTCTTGCCGGCTTCGTCCAGGGCCGCCGCGGTGATTACCGCGGCGAGTCGGGCGCCCGCAGTCCAGGCCCGCCTCGGGCGGGCCTGGACTGCGCATCCTCACGCCATCGTTCCAATGTCTGCACTGACACCCCTATCTCTTTCGCCACCAAGGTTAGTGCAACATTCGTTCTGTAAATTCGTAACCTGCTGGTTTTGCGAGGCTGTGCCGTCCTTCGCTCTTCGGGCGCTACGCGCCCTCATCGCTGCGGCCGGCACAGCCTCGCGGCGAAACTCCGGCAGGCAGCACCCGCGGGTGATTTCTTCGGGGCATTCTTACCCATTCTCACGAAGGAGTCGACACCATGGCGCAACGCATCGAGCATCACCCCCTGGATGCCGCGTTTGCGGCGCTGCTGTGCAACGGATTGGACGGCGCCGGCGAAGCGCTGCGCATCCTGGTCAATGAAGCGAGCAAGATCGAACGTAACCACTTTCTCAATGCCCAATCGCATGAACGTACCGCCGAACGAACCGACTACGCCAACGGCTTCAAGCCGAAGACCGTCATGACCCGCGTCGGCCAATTGACCTTCGACGTGCCCCAGGTGCGCGGCGGCGGCTTCTACCCCAGCGCCCTGGAGAAAGGCACGCGCACCGAACAGGCGCTGAATATCGCGCTGGCCGAGATGTATGTGCAGGGCGTCTCCACCCGCAAGGTGACGGACATTCTGGTGAAACTGCTGGGGCCGGAGGTGTCGATCTCCTCGACCCAGGTCAGCCGCGCCGCCGAGCAGCTCGATGCCGGTCTCGCGGCTTGGCGCGAGCGGCCGCTGGATGAAACGCCTTACCTCTTCCTCGATGCCCGCTATGAGCGGGTGCGCGAAGGCGGACGCCTGGTCGATTGCGCGGTGCTGGTGGCGGTCGGCATCACGAAGGATGGCCATCGCCGGGTGCTGGGCGTGTCGGTGGCTTTGTCCGAGGCGGAGGTCCATTGGCGGGCGTTCCTCGACAGCCTGATCCGGCGCGGACTCAAGGGCGTCAGGCTGATCGTCTCCGATGCTCATGGCGGACTCAATGCCGCGCGCCGGGCGACCTTGCCCAGCGTGCCTTGGCAGCGCTGCCAGTTTCATTTGCAGCAGAATGCTCAAGCGTATGTCACCCGCCTCGATCAGCGCAAACCCGTGGCGCAACGGATTCGAGCGATCTTCAATGCGCCGGACCGGGTCGAGGCCGAACGCCTCATGAAGCAGACCATCGAGTTCTGGGCCACCGATGCGCCCAAGCTTGCCCAGTGGGCCGAGGAGAACCTGCCTGACGGCTTCGCAGTGTTCGACTTGCCGCATGGACAACGGGTTCGGCTGCGTACCACCAACGGCCTCGAACGCATCAATCGCGAAATCAAGCGCCGCACTCGTGTCGCGTCGATCTTCCCCAACACGGCGTCCTGTCTGCGTCTCGTCTCGGCCCTGCTGGCCGAGTGCGACGAGGACTGGATGACCGGCAAAATCTATCTCAACTTGAAAGACTGATCTCATCATCCCAATGGAATCGACCGGGAATATTTACAGAAAAGAAGTTGCACAATCCCACCAAGCCAACATTGGCGCTCTCCGGCGGCAACAACCTCGCCACCACTCTGTTCCTGAATGCTTCTCCGTACCGTGCCATCTTTCATCCTTATCGCCCCCAGGTTCAAGATCATATCGGGGCGACAACTATTCTGACGC
>JAUYFI010000183.1 GCA_030691075.1 Sulfurisoma sp.
GCTGTCGTTGGCTTTTTCGACGCTGCGCGTCTCGGCAATAATGCCCTTGCCAAGCACCTCGCCGATGGCTTCAAGCAGGGTCGATGACGTCACCGGCTTGGTCAGCACCGTCTTGAGCACCACTCCGCGCTCCTCGGCGGAGCCGAGCGCTTCCTCGCGGCCGTAGGCGGTGACCATGATGACGGCGGGCGTCTTCGACAGGTGTTCGTCCCGCAGGCGCTGCATGGTGGCGACGCCATCCATCACCGGCATCTTCCAGTCCATCAGCACCAGGTCGTAGGGCAGTGCCTTCTTCTCGGTGGTGGCGATCATCTCCAGCGCCTGCTGGCCATCCCAGGCCGCATCGACTTCCAGGCCGAAGGTTCTGGCCATGGTCGAGAGAATTTCGCGGGCCGAGGCGTTGTCGTCCACCACCAGCACGCGCACGCCGAGCAGTTCGTCGGCGCGGAACGTGCGGCGCGGCATGGGTTCCTTCTGTAGGCCGAAGCGGGCGTGGAAGTGGAAGCTGGAGCCCTTGCCGGCTGCGGATTCGACCCAGATGCGGCCGTGCATCAGCTCGACCAGGTTCTTCGAGATGGCCAGCCCCAACCCGGTGCCACCGTATTTCCGGGTGGTCGAGGCGTCGGCCTGGCTGAAGCTCTGGAACATCTTGCCGCATTGCTCGGGCGTCATGCCGATGCCGGTGTCCCGGACCCAGAAGTGAAGTTCGACGCCCTCGGTTTCGTTACCGGCATCTTCGACCACTTTTTCGGCCACCTTCTCGACGCCGACGACAATTTCACCGGATTCGGTGAATTTCACCGCGTTGTTGCCCAGGTTGATCAGCACCTGGCCGAGCCGCAGCGGGTCGCCAATGAGCGCGGTCGGCACGTCGGGCGCGGCGCTGAACAATAGCTCAAGGCCTTTATCCTCGGTCTTCATGCCCACGAGGTTGGCGAGGTGGTCCATGACGTCTTCGAGGCGGAAGTCGATGGCTTCCATGCTCAACTTGCCGGCCTCGATCTTCGAGAAGTCAAGGATGTCGTTGATGATGCCGAGCAGGTTCTCGCCGGCGCGGTTCACTTTTTCGATGTAGTTGCGCTGCTTCTTGTCGAGTTGCGTTTGCAGGGCCAGATGCGACATGCCGATGATGGCGTTCATCGGCGTGCGGATCTCGTGCGACATGTTGGCAAGGAAGTCCGACTTGGTTTTAGTCGCTGCTTCAGCGGCCTCTTTGGCGGCACGAATGGTGTCTTCCGCCTGTTTGGCCGCGGTGACGTCCACGGTAACGCCGTACATGTCCGTCGGGGTGCCACTGGCATCGCGCACGACTTGGCCCATGGCGTGAATCCAGACAATGCGCCCGTCTATCGGTCGCTTGTAGGCATACGTGGCGTCATAGCGCGGTACGGTACCCGCGAGAGCGGCGGCATAGTTTGCAAAAGTTGCATCCGCGGCAGCCTTGTCGCCGGCGGCCACATTGGCGCCCCATTCATTCATCAGGTGGTAGCGCCAGTCCGGGCGTGGCGGATCGCCAAAAATCCGGGCGGCACGTTCCGACGAGTTGTAATACTCATCGCCTGTATTGAGCGGGATATGCCAGTGTCCGGCCAGGGTCAGGTCGAGTGCCTGGTCGTTGAGGAAGTTGACGTGTTGGAGCGCTTCTTGGGCTGCCTTGCGTTCGGTGATGTCGCGATAGACGATCACCGAACCGACCAGCGTGCCATTTTTGTGTACCGGCGTGGTCGAATACTCCACCGGGATCGAGGTGCCATCCTTGCACCAGAGCACCTCGTTATCAACCGTCCGCGACTGGCCGTCTACCGTGGTCAGGTACATCGAACATTCCTGCCAGGGAAACTCGCTTCCATCCGGATAATGATGGTGCACCAGCGCATGCATCCCGGTGTTGAGCAACTCGTCATCGGTATAGCCCAGCATGGCCGAGACCGCCGGATTGACGAAAGTCATCCGGCCTTCGGTATCCATGCCGACAATGCCGTCGCCCACTGCGCCAAGGATCAGGTGCTGTCTCGCTTCGATTTCTGCGCGCGCCTTCAGATCGTCCAGCGTGGCAAGCTTCCCCAGCATAAGTTCAAGACTGAAGGCAATGACCGGAAGCGCCTCCGCGAGGATTTCTGTTTGTTCCTTCGGTGAGGCAAGATAGCCCACCTCGATCAATGCCAGCACTTTGTCGCCGGTGAAGATCGGGATCACCACAATTTCAACCGGATCAATCCCCAACGTGCCGCTCTCGATGCCGAGATAGCCGGGCGGGATGTCACGGCAGACGGTCACCTCTTTCGTCAGTATCACCGCACCGGCCCAGCCTTCGCCCGCCTGTATCGACGGGCAACGCTCAGCGGCAATACTGTAGCCCGCCATACAGCGGAATTCGTCATCATCCGCCACGCGGACAAAGAATGCGCCAACACAGCCGCCCAGTTGCGGCACCAATTCATTGAGAACGATACGTCCGAAACTCCCGGTATCGTCATCACTCTGCTGCAAGGCGCTGGTCAATTTTCCGGCCCACACATTCAACTGCACCATGCGTTCGCTGCGCGCCAGTTCCTGCCGCGTCTTCTCTTCCGCTTCGCGAATTTTCGCCTGTGCCGCCCTATCGCGGCGCATCTGATAGCGCCAGGCCATGACAAAGCCAAACGCCAGCGCCAGTAAACCGCCCAGCCCAGCCGCCAGAACAAAGGGCAGGTCTTGATAAAGCCACCCGTTCGGCATCAACAGATAAAGGTGCAAGTTGCTGTCTGGCACGGCTGCGACATGCACGCGGTAAGTACCGTTGCTCATCTCGGCACCATTTTTTTGCTCTGGCCACGCCAGCGCAACATCACTCAAGGCCTTGCCCCAAAGCAGATCGGCCAGTGGCCCCGGTTTTTCGACATGCCGCGCCAGCACGGTCTTGTTTGCCGTCACCAGCAGCCATTGCGATTTTTCAAGGCCACTCGTGCCCAACAATTGATCAAACTCTGCCAGGGAAAAGTCGACGGCGGCGTTGCCGATCCACTCGCCTGTGGCATCGAACATCGGCGACACCATGGTTTGCAGTGCCCGGCCGTCGGTGGAATCAATCCAGGCGTCGGTGCGAAAAATCTGCACTTCGCCTTTCTTGATCTGGTCAATGTACGGGGTCAGCATCGCACTGGCCAGTTCGCCCATGGCACTCTTGGCGGTCTTCTGCGGTGATCCTGCGATGGCCGCCGCAAAATCCCAGCGTGGCACGCAAAAAGCGTAGGTCTGATCCTTCGACATCCAATAGGTGTAGACCACCCGGTTTGACCATTTCCGTCCAAGAATACTCAGGTCGCGCTCGTAGAGATGCTGCATGAGCGTCTGCAATCGCGCCCGTTGCGGATCAGCCGTGGCAGGCACCAGGCCGAGCAGATTGCCGATCATCGGCTGGTCGGCATGCTTCGCATCGTCCGGGCGGCTGTAGAGGACTTCGTAATAGTCGCTTTCCTGCTGCAGGGAGTTGCTCCCAGCAATAGATGGCAAATCGGCGGTCTTGAAGGCCTGGCGCAATTCACTGAACACCAGATCGGCGACGACCCGGTCGCCGAGGGCGCTCTGGCTAAGTTGTTGCGCCTGCTTGTCGATCAGATTATGAAGCGTGTCACGCCGATCCGCGACCTTGGAATCAGCGACCCAGGCGATGAGTGCGATGGCTACCAGGAATACGGCGGCAGCAATTCTCAAAATGCCTCGCCTCAAGCCGTCGATGCGTTGCTGCGAGGTATCTGGGGTGGCCATGATCAGAGTCCCTTCCCGACGGTGAGTGACATCTGGCCATCACGCTGCGCCAGCAATTCCATCTTTTGTGCCTGTTCGGCGAGGACGTTCTGCTGATGCTGGCTTTCGTCGAGTAATTCGCGGGTGCGGTTATTGCGTTCGAGGGCGGTGATGCTCAGCGCAATCATCGGCAGTATTTCGTCAAGCAGCGCCTGCTCGCGTTCGCCAAAGCGGGCCAGCGAGGCTACCTCGATCACCCCCGGAATATCGCCGGATACCGTTTTCAGCGGAGCAGCCAACAAAAAACGCGGCGACGTCTGGCCTAGTCCCGAGGCGATTTGAATGTAGTCCTGATCCAGCCCCGACACGCTGATCGGCGCCCGCTCCACCACACACTGGCCGACCAGACCCTCGCCGACGGCAAACTGCTGGGTTAACCCCTTGCGGTGCTGGTAGGCGTGGCTGCCGAGCAGGCGGTAATGCGTGGTTCCCGGGGCGCGGTAGTAGAACACCCCAACCTGCGCGCCGAGCAGCGGTGTCAGCGTCAGCATCAACTGCCGGGCGAAATCCGCAATGGTTTCCTTGCTCTGCAGGGCAGCATTGATCTGCGCACTCGAACTCTTGATCCAGACATTCTGTTCATGGGCCGCTACCAGACCCTGCAGCTGACTCAATGTCAGCTTCGATTGCGCATTCACCTGCTCCATTTCATGCAGGAAATGACGGAATACGTAAATCAGCACCACGCCAATCAACAGCCCCGTGACGCCGGCGATGACAATAGCCAGCATGAGCGGTTCAAAGCCGGCCTGGATTGCCTTGGTATCACCATCGCGCACAAAGTAAGCGGCGGCCATGGCGGTGTAGTGCATGCCGGAAACCGCCCCGCCCATGACGATCGCCGAGACGAGCAGGGCGAACTGGCCGATGCCCGGCAACAGCCGCACGATACCGGTGCGAATCCACAAGGCCAGGATGGCCAGCACAACGGCCACGATGATGGATAGAAAGAACAGCCAGACATCGTAGCGCAACAGGGCACCCATCCGCATCGCCGCCATGCCCGCATAGTGCATGACTCCCACACCGGCGCCAAAGAGCGTGCCACCGATCAGAAGCAGCTTCCAGTCCATACGCCGCTGGCTGATCAAGTGGAGGGAAAAGATGCTCGCCAGCACCCCGGGGATCATCGAAAATCCTGTCACCCACGGGTCATAGCTCACGCCACAGGGCAGTGCAAAGCCGAGCATGCCAACAAAGTGCATCGACCAGATGCCGGCGCCGAGCGCCAGCCCGCCCAGCGTCAACAGCATCTGCTTGGTGCGCGCGCCTTCCGAGCGTTCAGCAAAGTCGGCCACCAGCAGGGCCGTGTAGGAGGCAAAGATGGCAATACCGATCGACAGCACAACCAGCCCCGGGCTGTAGGTGCCGAGGAAAAGCAGGCTGTCCGCCGGTGGCGTGGCGACCAGATGGAGGTAGGTGTCGATGATGCCGTTCATGAGGTGCTCCCGTGCATCCGCTGTTTCGACGCACCCGTGCGCCAGCCATGCAGCGGCAGGGCGATGATGGTCAGTACTTGTTCAAGCAAGGCTTCGCCTCCCGAAGCGAGCGCCTCGGTAAAGCCGAGCTCCAGCACACCGACGAGTTCACCGCCATACTCGAGTGGCAGGACTCGCACCTCCACCGGTGCGGCGTGGCCAAGGCCGGAACGAATGCGCCAATCTGGATCAGCGGGCACGCCGACGAGCAAGGGTTTCCGTTCGCGCGCGCATTGCCCGATCAGGCCATCGTCGAACGTGTACCGGTCACACCGTTGCCCTTGCGCCGGCGCACCGTAGCGCGCAACAACGTCAAGATCAGTTGCCGAAGCCGAGACAATCGCGGTCAGCAGCCCTTGGCGACAACCGAGGCGATCCGCCAGCAGCGACAGCACCTGCTGACCGAATTCCTCGCGCGAATCGACGTGCTGCAAGCGATAGGCCAGATCCGCAAGAAAACTCTTGGCGGCAAGCTGTGATGCCGTCACCTGCGCGCCTTGTTGCAGCACACAGAGGGATTTGGCCATGGCGCCGATTTCATTTGCCAGGCCGGTGTGTGGCACGGCGATGTCAAGTCGGCCGGCGGCCAAATCCTCGATGCTGGCGCGCAATGCGTTCAACGGCCGGCGGATCGACTGGGTGATCAGCCAGCCGGCGGCGATGCTGCTCGCCAGACCGAACAGCAGGAAGCCGATGGCCCATAGCTGCGTTTTCGCGGCCAGCGCGGCGTTCTCTTCGGCGGCCCGCGCGGCGCCCGCTTTCTTGATGCGGGCCACTTCGTTGAGCGCCGTATCCGCCCGGTCGACGACCTTCTGGAATTCCGCGCTGACGATGAAACCGATCGCCTCGGCGTCGGCGTAGGCATCCGCCTTCGCCAGCAGATCCTGGGCATGTTCGACGTTTTTCGCGTAGGCCGCGAAGGCCGTGTCGAAGTCATCGAGCCGCGCGCCCGCAACGTCGCGCGCCAGCAGCGGCCGGGCCGCCTCGATCTCGCGCCGGACGCCGGCATGGGCCTCGTCCAGCGCCTTGCGCGCGGCGGCGCGTTCCGCCTCGGTGGCGGTCATGGCTATCTGGCGCAGGCTGCGCCCCATGCGCACCAGATTGCCTTCGGCCTCCAGCACATGGGATACCGCCATCATATCCACGGTATAGGCCTGCCGCACGGCGTCGCCGAGGATGCTTACCGAGTGGAAGCCGAGCAGACCGACCAGCAGGGCCAGCACGAAGCCGCCACCGATGCCCAGCAGCAGCTTGGTGTCGAGCCGCAAACGCTCCAGAAAGGCGATCAATCTCTGCATCGGCGAAGTCATTTTGCGTCCATGTCAGCCATGCCGTCCCCGTCCCCGTCCCCGTCCCTGTGTCATGTCTTCAGGTAACCGCCGCTCTTCATCAGTTCGGCGACCTTGGGCACGGCGTCGTCGAGCGCCTGCTGCGGCGTCTTCCTGCCCTTCAGCGCCTCGCTGATCGCCACGCCCAGCAGCTTGACGTTGATGTCGTCCCACTCGGCGATGATCGGCCGCCAGTCCGGGTCGGCATACTTGAGCTGCTCGCGCAGCGTGATGTATTCGGGGAACTGCCGCACCATGTCGGCGTCCGCGATGGTCGACAGGCGGGTCGGACTGCCGCCCAGGCGGCTTACCGCCTTGTCCTGCGCCTTCGACGTCAGCCACTGCATCAGCAGGAAGGCGGCCTCCGGGTTGCGCGCATTGGCCGGAATGGCCAGACCGAAGCCGCCGGATTGCGAGGCGAGGCGCGTGCCCTTCGGATGAATCGCGTAGCTCACCTTGCCACCGATCGTGGAGGCGGCGGGATTTTGCACCGCGCCGAAAATACTGGTCGCATCCAGGTACATGGCGGCATTGCCCTGCAGGAAGGAATTCACCATTTCGAACTGGCCGAATTCCGGGATGCCCGCCGGGCCGGTGTCCACAATGTCCTTGAGCAAGGCGAGCGCCTTGACCCCCGCCTCGTTGTTGAACACCGGCCGCCACCGCGCATCGAAGACCTTGCCGCCCAGCGGGTTCAGGTGCAGCAGCCAGGCATGGACGCACTGGTGGCCCTGCTGGCCGCGCGAGGTCAGCGCGCCGATGCCTTCCCTGTCCTTCAGGATGGGCAGCAGCTTGTGCAGTTCGTCGTAGGTGCGGGGGGCTTGCAGCTTGTGCTTTTCGAAGATGTCGCGCCGATAGGCCAGGATCGAGGTCTCGGCGCCGTAGGGCAGGCCATACAGCTTGGCGCCGGGGCCGGGAAGATAGCCCTTGGGGCCGCCGACCAGGCCGAGGTTTTCCAGATAGCGGGGCACGATGTCCTTGAGGTCATACGACGGATCGGCCAGCGCGGGGTTGGCGAGAAAGGGCGCGAGTTCCCGGATCAGCTTCTTCTTGACGTACTCGGTCTTCCACATCACGACGTAGCAGATCAGATCGAGATCGCCCTGCGGCTTGGCCATTTCCTGCAACTGGCGGAATTTCATCCGCTGCATCGGCTGCCGGTCGATGTCGACCTGGATGCCGGTCTCCCGGGTGAAATCGGGCAGCAGCTTGACCATCGCGTCGTAATGCGGCTGCTGCGGAATGCTGACGGTCAGTTTCTGGCCCCGGTATTTGGCGTAACGATCCTGCGCCCAGCTTCCCGAGACGGGGAGGGCGGCGCCGAATACCGATCCGGCCAGGCCCTTGAGAAAGTTTCTGCGTTGCATGCGAACTCCTTGTCAGTGTGTTGCGTTGTCGTTGGTCGGGTGCGCGGCGGCCGCGCCCGGGTCGGCATGGCGGGGTATTACATCATGAAGACGGGTTACCGTTAAATGCCCTTCAGCTTTTCCAGCGCGGCATCGAAATCGAAGCCTTCGATGGCGACTGCCACCGGCTTCAGCGCGCGCGCCATTGACGTTCCCTCCAGTTTTTCCAGCAAGCCGTCAAGTAGATCGCCCGCCTCGGAATCGCTTTCCTCCAGCAGGTGC
>JAUYFI010000048.1 GCA_030691075.1 Sulfurisoma sp.
GCAACTCAAAACCCCGCTTCTCACAAGGAGGCGGGGTTTTTCCGTCTACGTGCCGTCCCGCCAGCGCCGACTTTTTGTGAGCTCCCAATTCCCGTTCGTGTGGTTCGACAGGCTCACCATGATCGGCCATAAAATTAACGGCATGAAATTAAAGGGGCCAGGAAGCGACGACCCAAACCGCTTCCATTGCTCACGATACCGAGACACCTGGCCCGCCAGAAAATGAATGCCCAGCGCCATGCCATGTGTTCTTAGGCTACTATGGCCGTCATGGGGGCAGACTCCACAATTAACCGGCCAAGTCCCCTGGCCCACCAGCACACTGGTGGGTGGTTTCGGCACCGAACGCAGTCAAGCAGCAACGCAGTAACAATAAGCAGGCTCTTCAACCCAGCCCCTCACGTGGGGGGGGCGGATTTTCCCACGAAATCAGGAGTGAGAATTCATGCCTATCACGACTTCCAATACCACCGTCTCAACACAGATCACGCAGATTGCGGTTGGCGTACTCGGGGTGGCGCCACTCCAATTTGCCGGCGCATTGAATGACTTTGCCAACGCAAACGGCACCAGCGGCCTGAGTTCGGCCCTTGCCAACAGCGCCCTGTTCACAGGGCAATATGGAAACCTTTCCAATTCTGAATTCGCCACCCAGTTCATGACGAACCTGGGAGGCAGCAATTTTGCGCACACCGCAGGATTCACACTCGCGCACGACTGGATCGTGCAGCAACTGACCAACGGCACGATGAACCGCGCCGAGACCGCCCAGCTCCTCGTTGAACTCCTGCCCCAGGTATCGATCAACGACAGCCTGTTCGGCATGGCGGCAGCCAACTTCGCCAACCGCGTCGCCGCGGGAGAGGCGCTCTCCCAGTACGCCATCAGCCACGCCACCAGCAGCACCGCCACCCAGAGCTTCGAAGCCCTGAATATCAGCCGCGGCGTGTTGAGCAAGATCAGCAACATTTCATCCAGCATCCAGGACCTGACGGTCGGCGGCACCCAGGAAATGGTGCTGAACATGATGGCGAATGCGACGAGCAATCCCGCCGTGTTCCAGGCCATGCTCCCGGCCAGCGGCGAGTTTGCCGATCTGATGATCTCGCTCGGCAACGCCTCGCTCTACGACAGCTGCAGCTTCGTCAACTCGATCATCGACGTCGCCCCGAACGTCGCTTACGTCACCAGCCTGATCCCGAGCGGCGGCACCTTCACCAGCTACATCCAGACACTGCCGACTTCGGTGCCACTCAGCACCCTGGCCACGGCCATCACCAACAGCGGCGGCACGGGCAGCCTGAATACCGTGATTACTGCCGCAGCAACGGTGACCACGATCACGACCACGACCACGACCATTGCTGATGTCACGGCACCTTCCGCGCCGACGCTGACACTGGCTACGGCCAGCGATACGGGTACGCTGGGGGACAATCAGACCAGCGACACGACACCGACCATCAGGGTGACATTCACCCATGACGGTACGGCCTATGCGGCGATTGGCAACGACGTCATCAAAGTCTATGACACCGACGGTACCACGGTGGTTGGTACCCATACGATCACCGGCGGCGAAGCTGCCGCGGGGACGGCTGATGTCACGCTCAATGCACTGAGTGTCGCTGCCCACACATTGACCGGCAAGATCACCGATGGTTCAGGCAATGCATCGAGCGCCTCGGCCAATCGGGTGGTGACCATTACCAGCGGCAATACTTTCACGGCAACCGCGCTTGGCGACGATTTTGTCGGTCTTGCGACTGACGATACGTTCGTCATGAGTACTTTCATGGCCTCAGGCTCAACGATCTCTGGCGGCGGCGGCGCAGATGGGCTGACCTACACCGATCAGGGCGCCACAACGGATCTCGACAATGTGAGCGATGTCGATACCATCACATTGGGTGACGTGGCCACCTCCTCCGTGACGACAGTGCAAGGGCTCGTGGCCAACGGCGCAACCCTGACCGTGAATGGTGCAAGTATTTCGGGAACCAACACCCTGACCTGGAACGGCGCGGCCGAAACGGATGGCGGCAAGTTCAGCGTGACGGGTGGTGCCGGGGCCGACGTGATCACGGGCGGATCCGGCGTGGATACGCTGAACGGCGCGGGTGGCGACGATACATTTATCTACGGCACCTCCGCACTGTTTATTCCGGTCACCGGTATCGTGGATGCCGTGGCCGATTCCATCGTGGGCGGAGACGGCACGGGCGACAAGATTCAAATTGCGGGCGCGATCAGCATTGGTGCAACGGGCGCAGATACGCTGGCGCGTGTTACCACAGTCGAAAAGTTGGTGGCAGCGACACAAAGTACGAGTGCGCTGACCCACACGATTACGCTGGCAAGCGACGCTGCAATGTCGAACTTCACCACGATCGACCTGTCGGGT
>JAUYFI010000018.1 GCA_030691075.1 Sulfurisoma sp.
TGAACCGGCGGATGAACGAAACGCTGGAGGCGATGGCGCGGGCGCTCTTCAAGTCGTGGTTCGTGGACTTCGACCCCGTCCGCGCCAAGCGCGACGGCCGCGACCCCGGCCTGCCCAAACCCCTCGCCGACCTGTTCCCGGATTCCTTCGAGGACTCGGAGTTGGGGGAGATTCCGAAGGGGTGGCGTGTGGGCACTATGGGTGATGTCGCCGAGCACCCGCGCCGTGGTGTTCAACCCGCCGAGATTGAATCATCCACACCTTACATCGCGCTTGAACACATGCCGAGGCATTGCATCGCACTCTCGGAGTGGGGCGCTTCCGATGGACTGGAAAGCAACAAGTTCGAGTTCAAGAGGGGCGAAATCTTGTTTGGGAAGCTGCGCCCATACTTCCACAAGGTCGGCGTCGCTCCGGTGAACGGCGTCTGCTCGACTGACATCGTTGTGGTGACGCCGCGCGCGCAGGAGTGGTTCGGTTTCGTCCTCGGCCACGTCTCAAGCGACGCCTTCGTCGAACACACCACTGCGGGTTCCACCGGCACGAAGATGCCGAGGACCAGTTGGTCCGAGATGGCGCGCTACGACATCGCGCTGCCACCCAAAGTTGTCGCCCAAGCATTCACGGAGAGACTGCAACCGTCCGTTGACCGCATCATCGCGGACATTCATGAGTCGCGCACCCTCGCCGCCCTGCGCGACGCGCTGCTGCCCAAGCTCATCTCCGGCGAGTTGCGGGTGAAGGATGCCGAACGTTATGCCGAACGTACAATGAAAACAGTTGAAAGAACGAGGATCACGCGATGACCAAGGATAGCCAGGGGCACAAGGCTCGCATCGAGTATCTGCGGGTCGAAAATTACCGTGCGCTCAGGCACGTGGAATTCAAGAACATCACGCCGATGACGGCGCTGTTGGGTCCCAACGGCAGCGGCAAGTCTACGGTCTTCGATGTCTTTGCATTTCTCTCGGAGTGCTTCGAATCGGGGCTGCGCCGCGCATGGGATCGTCGCGGGCGCGCGAAGGAGTTGAAATCGCGTGGTGGCGAAGGTCCGCTAGTCATTGAAATCAAGTATCGCGAGCCGAGCTATCCGCTCATTACCTATCACCTGGCGGTTGATGAGCGTAAAGGTTCGCCGGTTGTGGTTGAAGAATGGTTGCAATGGCGACGGGGCAGGCACGGAAAACCGTTCCGCTTCCTCGACTATCGGGAAGGTCAAGGGCGGGCAGCCAGTGGAGAGCAGCCCGACGAGCAGGACACCCGCAAAGAAATTCCACTGAAATCGCCGGACCTCATTGCGGTCAACGCACTCGGCCAGTTCGCGGAGCATCCGCGGGTGGCCGCGCTCCGCGACTTCATCACTGGCTGGTACGTTTCCTATTTTTCCGTCGATGAAACGCGTGGCCAGCCCGAGGCCGGACCACAGGAGCGACTGTCCCGTACCGGGGACAACGTGGCGAACGTCATCCAGTATTTGGCCGAACAGCATCCCGACCGGCTGGAACGCATTTTCAATGTGCTGCGCGCACGGGTTCCCAGGGTCGAGCGCGTGCTGGCCGAAGCCATGCCGGATGGACGCTTGCTGTTGCAGATCAAGGATGCGCCTTTCGATAATCCCGTGCTCGCGAAGTTTGCCTCGGACGGCACGCTCAAGATGCTGGCTTATCTTGTGCTGCTGTATGACCCTGACCCGCCGCCGTTTGTCGGCATCGAGGAGCCGGAAAACTTTCTGCATCCGCGCCTGCTGCCCGAATTGGCGGAAGAGTGCCGCGCCGCGTCGGAACGCTCGCAGTTGCTGGTCACGACGCACTCGCCCTTCTTCGTCAATGCATTGGCCGCGGAAGAAGTGCGTGTGCTCTACCGGGACGAGCAGGGCTACACCCAGGCCGTACGCGCCGCCGATATTCCGGGCGTGCCCGAGTTCATGGCAGCGGGCGCATCCCTTGGCCACCTGTGGATGGAGGGTCGGTTCGGCGTGGGAGATCCCCTGGTACGTTCGGGAGCCCCGGCGAAACAGGGGAAGGCGAAGTGACTGTGGAACATGTCGAGTTGCTCGTTGAAGAGCCCTCCATGGAGGCCGCGCTTCGTCTGCTCCTGCCCAAGGTACTCGGCGATCTGTCCTTCGAGATATACCCGCACCAGTGCAAGGACGAACTGCTGCTCCGCCTTCCACATCGACTGCGTGGCTACGGCCAGCGGCGTAAGAGTGATGCGTGGTTTCGCGACCATTGCCGTATCGTCGTCGTGATCGATCGAGACGATGACGATTGCGCAAGACTCAAACGGCGCCTGGAAAAGATGGCCATCGATGCCGGCCTGGCAACACGTACCAGTGCGAAAGGCGGAGCATATATGGTCGTGAATCGCCTCGCGATCGAAGAACTGGAGGCTTGGTATTTCGGCGACTGGGAGGCAGTGCGAGCAGCTTATCCAAGGGCGTCCGCGACCATTCCTGCGCAGGCGAAGTACCGCGACCCGGATGAAATCACTGGCGGCACGTGGGAGGCGTTCGAGCACGTGCTTCAAAAGGCTGGCTATTACAGCGGCGGACTGCGCAAGGTAGAAGCTGCACGCACGGTTGCGGCACAAATGGAGCCATCGCGTAACACCTCGCCAAGCTTCTGTACCTTTCGGGACGTACTGTTGGAGATGGCAGGGCCATGATTCGGCGTTTCGTCGAATCCGTCGTTGAAGACGCCGCCCTCGCCTGGCTCGAAGCGCTCGGCTATGGAGTGCTGCACGGCGCGGAGCGCTTCGTAACGGAGTCCGCGGAATGACCCCCGATCAGCTCGCAGCCTGGACCGCGTCCGGCGAATCCGAGACGCTGGAGTTCAAGAAATCCACCGCCGAGAAGGATCGAGCCTGTCGCACGCTCTGCGCCTTCGCCAACGGCCAGGGCGGACGCTTGTTGTTCGGCGTGACGCCCTCGGGGAAGCTGGTCGGCCAGACCGTTGCCGACCACACGCTGGAGGAACTGGCCCAGGAGTTTCAGGGTTTCGAGCCGCCGCTGTTTCCCTTGGTCGAACGGGTCGGTATCGGGGCCGGGCGCGAGGTGTTGGTGCTGACCGTGGCGCGGACCGCGCGGGCGCCGGTGGCGTTTCGCGGCGTGGCCTATGAGCGGGTGCTGAACACCACGCGGACGATGCCGCGCGAGACTTATCAGCGCCTGTTGCTGGAGGAGATGCACGCGACCGAGCGTTGGGAAAATCAGCCCGCCGAGGGTTGGGATGTTTCGCGGCTGGACCGCCGCGAAATGGTGCTGACGCTGGAGGAATCCATCCGCCGGGGCCGCATCGACGACCCCGGCACGCGCGAGCCGCTGGAAATCCTGCGCGGGCTGGGGCTGCTGGTGGGCGGCAATCGCCTGTCGCGCGCCGCCGTGGTGCTGTTCTGCAAGGACGAGGAGCAACCGCCGGACTTCCCTCAGTTGCTGCTCAAGGTGGCGCGATTCAAGGGTGTGAACCGCGACGAGTTTCTCGACAACCGGCAGTTCCACGGCAACGCCTTTGCCCTGATGCGCCGGGCGGAACGCTTCCTGATCGAATCTTTGCCTGTCGCCGGGCGCATCGTGCCTGGCCGGATGGAGCGAGTGGACACGCCCCTGCTGCCGGTGGAGGCGCTGCGCGAGGCGCTGGCCAATGCGTTCGTGCATCGCGACTACGCGATCGGCGGCGGTTCGGTGGGCGTGGGTCTGTACGACGACCGGCTGGAAATCATTTCCATCGGCGACCTGCACTTCGGCCTGACGCCGGAAGCCCTTTTCCGCGAACATGAGTCGAAACCATGGAACCCCATGATCGCCCGTACCTTTTATCGGCGCGGCATCATCGAGACCTGGGGGCGCGGCACGCTGAAGATTGCCCGCTTGATGCAGGAGTCCGGGCACGAGCCGCCGACGGTGGCCTTGCGCCAGGGGGCGGTGATCGTGACGTTCGGATTGCCGGGGAAAACGCCTATGAAAACGCCGGGGAAACGACGGGGAAACGACCGGGAAACGCCCCAGAAAACGCCCCAGAAAACGCCCCAGAAGTTGCCGGAAACCATACTTCACCTGATGCGGGGGCAGCCCGAATTGTCCAGTGCACAGATAGCGCTGCTACTCGGCAAGTCCGAAAGTGCCGTGAAACGCGCCACCAGGAAACTCAAGGAATCGGGCCGCCTGACGCGTATCGGCCCGGACAAGGGCGGGTACTGGAAGGTGATCGAGTGAGCGGCTTCACCGAATCCGTCGTCGAAGACGCCGCCCTCGCCTGGCTCGAAGCGCTCGGCTACGCGGTGCTGCACGGGCCGGACATCGCGGCGGGCGAGCCCGGCGCGGAGCGCGGCGATCCGAACTACCGCGACGTGGTGCTGGAGCGGCGAGTCAGGGATGCGCTGGTGACGCTCAATCCCGCCCTGCCGGCCGATGCACTGGAAGACGCCTACCGCAAGCTCATGCGCGGCGATGCGCCGTCGCCGGTGGAGCAAAACCGTGCCATGCACCGGATGCTGGTCGATGGCGTGACGGTGGAGTACCGCCGCAAGGATGGTTCGATTGCCGGGACACAGGCACGGATCATCGACTTCGACGCGCCGGGCAACAACGACTGGCTGGCCGTGAACCAGTTCACCGTGGCGGAAGGGCAGCACACGCG
Source organism: Sulfurisoma sp. (assembly GCA_030691075.1). GTDB lineage: Bacteria > Pseudomonadota > Gammaproteobacteria > Burkholderiales > Rhodocyclaceae > Sulfurisoma. The sequence continues at coordinate 4,635 of JAUYFI010000018.1, forward strand.
CCGGCCGGACGTGGTGCTGTTCGTCAACGGCCTGCCGCTGACCGTGATCGAACTCAAGAACCCGGCCGACGAGAACGCCACGGTGTGGTCTGCCTTTCAGCAGCTTCAGACCTACCAGGCGCAGATCCCGGCGCTGTTCGCCACCAACGCGGCGCTGGTCGTCTCCGATGGTGTACAGGCGCGCATTGGTTCGCTCGGCGCGGGCAAGGAATGGTTCAAGCCCTGGCGCACGATCACCGGGCGCGAGGACGCCGCCGCCAAATTGTCCGAGTTGCAGGTGGTGCTGGAGGGCGTGTTCGAGAAGCGCCGCTTCCTCGACCTGCTGCGCTACTTCATCGTGTTCGAGGATTCCGCAGCCGATGGGGGCAGGGGCAAGCTGGTCAAGAAGATGGCGGGCTACCACCAGTTCCACGCGGTGAATGTGGCGGTGGAGGAGACCCTGCGCGCGGCCCAGGCCCATCGGGCGGCCGAAGCGCCGGGCCGCTACGAAGCGGGACGCAAGCCCGGCGGCGATCCCGGCGACCGGCGCATCGGTGTCGTGTGGCACACGCAGGGATCGGGCAAGAGCCTGACGATGGCCTTCTACGCCGGGCGAGTGATCCTGCACCCGGCGATGGCCAACCCGACGATCGTGGTGCTCACCGACCGCAACGACCTCGACGATCAGCTCTTCGGCACCTTCGCGCGTTGCCGCGACCTGCTGCGCCAGCCGCCGGTGCAGGCGGCCGACCGCGCCGATCTGCGCGCGAAGCTGGCTGTCGCCTCCGGCGGCGTGGTGTTCACCACGATTCAGAAGTTTTTTCCCGAACCCCCCTCTCCCCAACCCTCTCCCGCAGCGGGGAGAGGGGGCCGGATGGAGGTGCTCTCTGACCGGCGCAACATCGTCGTCATCGCCGACGAGGCGCACCGCAGCCAGTACGATTTCATCGACGGCTTCGCGCGGCACATGCGCGACGCCTTGCCCCACGCCTCGTTTGTCGGCTTCACCGGCACGCCCATCGAGAAGGCCGACGCCAACACGCGTGCCGTGTTCGGCGACTACATCAGCGTCTACGACATCCAGCGTGCCGTCGTCGATGGCGCCACGGTGCCCATCTACTACGAGAGCCGGCTGGCGAAGCTGGAGCTGAAGGAATCGGAACGGCCGAAGATCGACCCCGAGTTCGAAGAGGCGACCGAAGGCGAGGAGGTCGAGCGCAGGGAAAAGCTCAAGAGCCGTTGGGCGCAGCTTGAGGCGGTGGTCGGCTCCGAAAACCGCATCAAGCTCGTCGCCCGCGACTTGGTGGAGCACTTCGAGAGCCGGCTCGCGACGATGAACGGCAAGGCGATGGTGGTGGTGATGAGCCGCCGCATTGCCGTCGCGCTATACCGCGAATTGATCGCGTTGCGTCCGGCGTGGCATGGCGAGGATGACGAGCATGGCGCGCTCAAGGTCGTGATGACCGGTTCGGCCTCGGACCCGCTCGACTGGCAGCCGCACATCCGCAACAAGCCGCGGCGCGAGGCGCTGGCCGCGCGCTTCCGCGACGCAAGCGACCCGTTCCGGATTGTGATCGTGCGTGACATGTGGCTCACGGGCTTCGACGCGCCATCACTCCACACGATGTACGCCGACAAGCCGATGCGCGGCCACGGGCTGATGCAGGCCATCGCTCGCGTCAACCGCGTGTTCAGGGACAAGCCCGGCGGACTGGTGGTGGACTATCTCGGCCTGGCCGACGAGCTGAAGCAGGCGCTGGCGACCTATACGGAGGCGGGCGGCACCGGCAAGACCGCGCTCGATCAGAGCGAGGCTGTGGCGCTGATGCAGGAGAAATACGAGGTCTGCCAGGGGCTGTTTCACGGGCTCGACTGGAGCCAGTGGGTCACCGGGACGCCGCAGGCGCGTCTGTCGCTGCTGCCCGCGGCGCAGGAGCACATCCTCGCCCAGGCAGACGGCAAGGCGCGGCTGCTCCGCGCCGTCACCGAGCTTTCCCAGGCCTTTGCGCTCGCGGTGCCGCACACCGAGGCACTGCGCATCCGCGACGACGTCGGCTTCTTCCAGGCGGTGCGGGCGGTGCTGGCCAAGAGCACGCCCGGAGAACGCAAGACGGACGAGGAACTGGAGCTCGCCATACGGCAGATCATCTCCAGGGCGGTCGTCTCCGACGGGGTCGTGGACATCTTTGCCGCTGCCGGTCTCAAGAAGCCCGACATCTCGATCCTGTCGGACGAGTTCCTGAGTGAAGTGCGCGGCATGCCTCAGCGCAACCTCGCTGTTGAGCTTCTGCAGAAGCTGCTCAAGGGCGAGATCAAGGCGCGGGGCAAACGCAACGTCGTTCAGGCGCGTTCCTTCGCCGAACTGCTCGAACAGGCCGTGCGCAAGTACCAGAATCGCGCCATCGAGACCGCTCAGGTTCTCGAACTGCTGATCGACCTGGCCAGGCAGATGCGCGAGGCCGGCGCCCGGGGCGAACGGCTCGGCCTTTCGGATGATGAACTGGCCTTCTACGACGCGCTTGAGGCCAACGACAGCGCCGTCAAGGTACTCGGCGATGACACGCTCAGGACCATTGCCCGGGAACTCGTTGCGACCGTGCGCAAGAACGTCACCATCGACTGGACCCTCCGCGACAACGTTCGCGCGCAACTGCGCGTGTTCGTGAAGCGCATCCTGCGCAAGTACGGCTATCCGCCCGACCTTCAGGAGAAGGCAACCCAGACGGTGCTCGAACAGGCCGAGGTGCTGTCCGAGGGCTGGGCTTGCGCGTGACCCGTCTGCCCCCCGCCCTCCTCCTCATGGGCCCCACGGCCAGCGGCAAGACGGCGCTGGCGCTGGAGATCGCCGAGCGGTTTCCCATGGACATCGTCAGCGTCGATTCGGCGCAGGTGTTCCGCGACATGGACATCGGCACCGCCAAGCCCGATGCCGAAACGCTGGCGCGCTTTCCCCACCGGCTGATCGACCTCGTCACGCCGGAGGAACGCTACTCGGCGGCGCGCTTTCGGGAAGACGCCCTGCGCGAGATGGAGCGCATCGCCGCCGCCGGGCGCGTACCGCTGCTGGTCGGCGGCACCATGCTCTACTTCAAGGCGCTGCGCGAAGGGCTGGCCGATCTGCCGGAGGCCGATCCGGAACTGCGCGCCGGAATCGACGCCGAAGCGGCGGAGAAGGGATGGCCCGCGCTCCATGCCGAGCTGGCGCGGCTCGATCCGGAAACGGCGGCGCGCCTCGCGCCCTTTGATGCCCAGCGCATCCAGCGGGCGTTGGAAGTGGTGCGCACGACCGGCAAACTCCTGGGCGAAATCTTCGCTGCACAGCGCGCCGTCCCGCAGCGACTGACTTTGCCCTACCGAACGCTCTCGATGGCCCTGGCGCCTTCCGATCGCGCCGTTTTGCACGAGCGCATCGCGCGCCGCTTCGACGAGATGCTGATAGCGGGATTGGTGGCGGAAGTCGAATCACTGCGCGCGAAATACCGGCTCTCCGCCGGCCTGCCGTCGATGCGCTGCGTCGGCTACCGGCAGGCCTGGGAAATGCTGGAAGGGGCGATCCCCGCCGAAGAGTTGCGCAACCGCGGCATCTTCGCCACCCGCCAGTTCGCCAAGCGGCAGCTCACCTGGTTGAGATCGACGCCCGACCTCGAAACGCTGGATTCGCTCGATCCGGCCGCGACCGACCGGGCGCTGGAGCGGATCGAACGCTTCCTCGGCTGATCAGACGACGATCGTCTGGGGCTCGCCGGGCCGACAGTCTTCGATGCGGCCGATCACGAAGACGTGTTCGCCCGCCGCGGCCAACAGCTCGGCGGCATGCCGCTTGTGTTCTTCGGCCACCACCACGACCATGCCGATGCCGCAGTTGAAGACGCGGTGCATCTCGGCGTCGGCCACGTTGCCCTCGCGCTGGAGCCACTGGAAGAGCGGCGGCAGGGGCCAGGCCTTGCGGTTCAGCACGGCAGCCAGCCCTTCGGGCAGGATGCGCGGCACGTTGTCGAGCAGTCCGCCGCCGGTGATGTGGGCCAGGCCCTTGACCGGCAGCGCCTGGATCAGCGCCAGGATCGACTTCACGTAGATGCGGGTCGGCGCGAGGAGGACATCCGCCAGCGCGTTGTCGTGAAAGTCGGCCTTGAGATCCGGCTTCGACCGCTCGATGATGCGGCGGATCAGCGAGTAGCCGTTGGAATGGGCGCCGCTGGAGGCCAGGCCCAGCACCACGTCGCCCGCCTGGATGCGCGAGCCGTCGATGATCTCCGACTTCTCGACGGCGCCGACGGCGAAGCCGGCGAGATCGTATTCGCCCTCAGGGTACATGCCCGGCATCTCGGCGGTCTCGCCGCCGATCAGCGCACAGCCGGCCAGTTCGCAGCCTTTTGCGATGCCCTCGATCACCGTCGCGGCCACGCCCACGTCCAGCTTTCCGCAGGCGAAATAGTCGAGGAAGAACAGCGGCTCGGCGCCCTGGACCAGGATGTCGTTGACGCTCATGGCGACGAGATCCTGGCCGATGGTGTCGTGCCGGTTCAGCTCGAAGGCCAGCCTGAGCTTGGTGCCGACGCCGTCGGTGCCGGCGACCAGCACGGGCTTGCGGTACCTGCGGGAAATCTCGAACAAGGCGCCGAAGCCGCCGATGCCGGCCAGCACTTCGGGGCGCAGGGTGCGGCGGGCGGCGGGCTTGATGCGTTCGACAAGGGCATCGCCGGCATCGATATCCACGCCGGCATCGCGATAGGTGAGTGCGTCGCTCAAGTTGAGTTCCTCGGGTGGGCCGGATAGAGTAATGGTCTTTCGCCGGCAATCCCGGCAGACCGCGATTTTACAATAAATGACGACAGACCATCGCCTGAAAACCGCCTTCTGGATCGGCCTGGGCCTGCTCATGACCGGGCTGCTGGCGCTGCTGTCGCCGATCCTGACGCCCTTCCTGCTCGCCGGCATCCTCGCCTACATCTGCGATCCCGTCGTCGAGCGCATGCAGAGGGCCGGGCTGCCGCGGCTGGCCGCGGTGCTGGCGGTGCTGCTGGCGGTCGGCCTCCTGCTGGTCGGCCTGGGGCTGATCCTGGCGCCACTGCTGGCCGAGGAAGCCGCCGTGCTGGCCGCCCGCCTGCCCGACGCGCTGACGCTCGCCAACGAAAAACTGGCGCCCTGGTTCCGGGAGACCTTTGGCATCCGGCTTGCCCTGGATGCGGAATCTCTGAAGGCGCTCGCCGGCGAGAACATGGACAGCCTCCAGACCATCGCCCGGAAGCTCTACGAATCCCTGAAGATCGGCGGGGGCGCGCTGCTCGGTTTCGCCATCAACCTGCTGCTGGCGCCGGTGGTGATGTTCTACCTGCTGCTCGACTGGAATCCTCTGCTGACCCGCATGGAGAACGCCCTCCCCCGCCCCTGGCACGACCGCACGATGCGGCTGGCCCGCGACGTCGACGCCGTGCTCTCGGAGTTCCTGCGCGGTCAGCTCTCGGTCATGCTGATCCTCGCCGCCTATTACAGCGCCGCCCTCTGGCTGGCCGGCATTCCCTCGGCGCTGGCCATCGGCCTCTTGACGGGCCTGCTGATCTTCGTGCCCTATCTCGGCTTCGCCACAGGACTCTTTCTCGCCCTGCTGGTGGCGACGCTTCAGTTCCAGGGCTTCGGCCCCGTCGTCGCCGTCCTCGTCGTTTTCGGCATCGGCCAGATGCTGGAAGGCATCCTCCTCACGCCCTTCCTCGTCGGCAACCGCATCGGCCTGCATCCGCTGGCGGTGATCTTCGCCCTCATGGCCTTCGGCCAGCTGTTCGGCTTCTTCGGCATCCTGCTGGCCCTACCAGCCTCCGCCGCCCTGCTGGTGGGCCTGCGCGAGCTGCGGACGGTCTATCTGTCCAGCCGGTTCTACACGGGGCCCGGACAGTGACGCAGCTCTTGCTCGATATCCAGCCGGAACAGGCGCCGACGCTGGACAACTTCGTCGCCGGCGCCAACGGGGAGTTGGTCGCGCGTCTCGGGGCGCTGGCCCACCCCGGAAACTTCGACATCCTCTACGTTTGGGGACCGATGGGTAGCGGCAAGAGCCACCTGCTGGCGGCGGCCGCACTGCGGGCCGAAGCGCGCCAGCCGGCGCATCGGCCCGTCATCCGCCTCGCGGGCTCCGATGCCACCGAAAGCCTTTCCGTGCCAACGGGCGGGCTCCTGGTCGTCGACGACGTGGAGGCGCTCTCCGGCGAGGCCCAGGTGGCGCTGTTCCGCATCTTCAACGCGGCGCGCCTGATCGGCCTGTCGCTCCTGCTGTCGGGCAATGAACCGCCGCTGCGCCTTGCCCTGCGCGAGGATCTGCGCACCCGCATCGGCCAGTCCCTGGCCTTCGAGATCCGGCCGCTGTCCGACGACGAAAAGTCAGCCGCGCTGAGACGCCACGCCCTCCAGCGCGGCATGCGGATGGACGAGGGCCTCGTCCGCTACCTGCTCTCCCGCGGCCGCCGCGACCTGCCCTCTCTGATGGCGGTGCTCGACAGCCTCGACCGCGCCTCCCTCGAACAGCAGCGGCCGGCCACGCTGCCGCTGCTTCGCGAAGTCATGCAACTGCCGCTGGATGCGTCCAGGGATGAGGCTCGTACTGTTTGAGCCGATAAGACGACGCTATATCGCCAGCCGGGGGACTCTCGTGCCCAGGCTTTCAAACTCGGGATCGGTCGTGAGCAGCGTAGCGCCACGGGCAATGGCCAGCGCCGCCGCGAAGGCGTCGGCATACGACAGGGGATGCTCGCCCTTGATGCGAACAGCATCCCAGAACAGGGGCTCATCGAACGGGACGATATCGATCGGCAGCATTCCGATCTCGTGGCGCTTGCGTTCGGCGACGTCCCAGCCGTACACCTTGGCGATGCGATAGACGACCTCGCCGAGATTGATCTGGTGCATGAGCATTTCGCACTCGCCGCGCGCCGCCGCGTAGAGAAAATCCCGCACTTTTTCCATGCCGCGCTCAGATTGCGCCACGCGCAGCAGGGCACAGGCATCGAGCACATAGCAAGGTTTAACGCTTTGCATCGCGTTTAACCTCTGCCTTGTGCTCCTTCATCAGGCCGCCAGTCAGACTTTCGCCACCGGCCAGAGAGCCGCAGAAGGCGGCGATCGGATCCGCCGGTGCCGGTCGCAGCTCGATATGATCGTCGGCAACCATGAGCTCGAGCAGCGATCCTGGCTCGATGCCAAAGCGATCGCGTACGGCCGCGGGGATCACAACCTGACCCTTGGCCAGCGTGCGGATGATTTGCATGTGGGTTGCTCCGGTAACATTGATGCCGCGAGTTTAACCCGCATTCACGGGTTAAACAAGCCGAAGGCATTTCCGGTATCATTGGGCAACTGCCACTGGATACCGAATGAACCTCGTCCTCTTCGATCTCGACAACACCCTGCTTTCCTGCGACTCAGATTTCGAGTGGGCCCAGTTTCTCGTCTCGAAAGGCGTCCTCGACCGCGAGTTGCCCGCGGCGAAGAACCAAGCGTTCTACGACGACTACAAGGCCGGCACGCTCGACATCCACGCATTCCTCGACTTCCAGCTGGCGCCGCTGTCGCGCCATCCGCGCGATGAACTGGACGCCTGGCACCGCGAGTTCATGAAAACCCGTATCCGGCCGATGATCGGCGCGCCGGCGCGCGCGCTCGTGCAGCGCCATCTGGACGAAGGCAGCCTCGCCGCCATCGTCACCGCCACCAACAGCTTCGTCACCGGCCCCATCGCGCGCGAGCTCGGCATCCCGCACCTCATCGCCACCATCCCCGCCTGCGATGAGGGCCGCTTCACCGGCAAGCCGCGCGGAACGCCCGCCTTCAAGGCCGGCAAGATCGAGCGCGTGGAAGCCTGGCTGGAATCGCTCGGTCTCTGGTGGAGCGTCTTCGAACGCAGCTTCTTCTACAGTGACTCGCACAACGATCTGCCGCTGATGTCGAAAGTCACCGACCCGGTGGCCGTCGATCCGGACGAGACCCTGCGCAATCATGCACAGGCCCGGGGCTGGCCGGTGATCAGCCTGCGCAACTAACTGAACGCACCCCCAACAAACGTACTTGGCAATCCTTGCCAAGATTGCTATTCTGGCTCCATGGTCACGACCATGAACATTTCACTCACCGAAGATCTCAAGGCTTTTGTCGACGCGCGAGTCAAGGCGCGCGGCTACAGTTCCCACAGCGAATACATGCGCGAGCTGGTACGGCGCGACGAGATCGAGGAAGCCCGGGAAAGGTTGAGCAATCTGATTGCCGAGGGGCTGGAATCGGCGTCAGGCCGGCCTTGGGGTCACCTTCGGGCTGAATTGCTCGACCGTTCAAATGCGCCCTCCCAGAAGACGGAATGAAACCGCTCGCCCAGCGCGAACGGGCGCAGCGCGACATCGAGGATGCTTTCGACTTCCATCTGCGGGATGCCGGGGCGAAGGTTGCTTCGGATTTCGTTGCAGCATTGGATGACGCCTTTCGTCATTTGCAACACCATCCGGGCACGGGTTCCATGCGGTTTGCCCAACTGCTCGACCTTCCCGGATTGCGCCACTGGCGGCTCGACCGCTTTCCCTACACCGTGTTTTACGTCGAGCGCGATGTCCGCATCGATGTCCTGCGGGTTCTGCATCAGGCCAGAGACATCCCGGCGCAGTTTCGCGACGTTCCGCAGTGTGAGCACCCCTCCCGCCCGCAATAACACCTACATCCAATCATCATGATCCGCAAACTGTTCCACCGTGCCGTGGCAAAAGTCTTCCGGCGCGCCGAGCCCGGCCGCCACTCGCCGGCGACGATTCCGGCCACGCGCCACGGCATCCGCCGCGAGCAGGTATCGCCCGGCGCCCGGCGCACCTGCGAAACCCTTCAAAAAGCCGGACACCGCGCCTACGTGGTCGGCGGCGCGGTACGCGACCTGATCGCGGGCATCGAGCCCAAGGACTACGACGTCGCCACCGACGCCACGCCCGACGAGGTGCGTAGCCTGTTCCGCCGTTCGCGCATCATCGGCCGGCGCTTCCAGATCGTCCATGTCATGCAGGGCGCGGAGACGCTGGAAGTCTCCACCTTCCGCGCCGCCCACGACGAGGACACCCTGAAGGACGAGCATGGTCGCGTGCTGCGCGACAACGTCTGGGGTAGCATCGAGGAGGATGCGGCGCGGCGCGACTTCACAATGAACGCGCTCTACTACGACCCCGCCCGCGAAACGGTGCTGGACTACCACCACGGCGTTGACGACCTGAAGAAGAAGACCCTGCGCATGATCGGCGAGCCGCGCACGCGCTACCGCGAGGACCCGGTTCGCATGCTGCGCGCCGTGCGGCTTTCCGCCAAGCTGGGGCTGGCCATCGATCCGGGCACGCGCGCCCCGATCCGGGAGATGGGGAAGCTCATCGATAACGTGCCGCCGGCGCGCCTGTTCGACGAGATGCTGAAGCTGCTCTTCTCCGGCCATGCCGTCGATGCTGTGCATCGCCTGCGCGATGAGGGCCTGCACCACGGCCTGCTGCCGCTGCTCGACGTGATCCTCGAACAGCCGATGGGCGAAAAGTTCGTCATGCTCTCGCTGGCCAGCACCGACGCGCGGATTCGCGCCGACAAGCCCTGCTCCCCCGGCTTCCTGTTCGCCACCCTGCTCTGGCACGAGGTGCTGGCCGACTGGGAAGCGCGCAAAAAAGCCGGCGGCCTACCGACGCCGGCCCTGTACGAAGCGATGGACGCAGTGCTCGACCAGCAGGCCGAAAAGCTCGCCATCACGCGCCGCATCGCCGGCGACATCAAGGAGATCTGGGCGCTCCAGCCGCGCTTCGAGAAGCGCGCCCGACGCATGCCCTTCCGCCTCGTCGAACTGCCGCGCTTCCGCGCCGCCTGGGACTTCCTCGTGTTGCGCGCCGACAGCGGCGAAATCGGCCGGGAACTGGCCGACTGGTGGACAGAGTTTCAGGACGCCGACAACGAGCGGCGCGAAGCCATGCTCCAGCCCGAGACTGGAAAAAAACGGCGCCGCTCCCGCGGGCGCGGCACAAAGGCGCAGGAGGATGCCGGTGGCGGAGGGGAGGCGTGATCCGCGCCTATGTCGCCCTGGGTTCGAACCTGGGCGATCCCGCCGGAACGGTCGATGAGGCCATCGAGGCGCTGGCCGGCCTGAGGGGCTCGATCCTCGCCGCGTTTTCCTCCCTCTACCGCACGGCGCCGGTGGGCCTGAAACGCCAGCCGGATTTCATCAACGCCGTGGTCGCCCTCGACACGCGCCTGCCGCCGCTGGAAATGCTCGATGCGCTCTTCGCGCTTGAGGAAAAGTTCGGCCGCAAGCGCAGCGTGAAAAACGCCCCGCGCACGCTCGATCTCGACCTGCTGCTCCACGGCGACACGGTCATGGACGACCCCGCCCTCGCATTGCCTCACCCGCGCATGCACGAGCGGGCCTTCGTACTCGCCCCCCTGCTGGAGATCGCGCCCGGCATCGCCATTCCGGGCTTCGGCGCTGCCGCCGACCTGCTGACAGCCTGCGCCGGCCAGCGCATCCATCCGCTGAGTCGGCCGTGAACAGGCCCGGCGTCCAATTTCCGCACAAAAACCGTTTACATTGGAGTGCAATTCCAATGTAAACGACATCATGTACGCGCGCACGCTCAGCAGCACCCTCGACTCAACGAACAAGGGCCGGCGGCACGCAACCTGTTTTATCGCTCCTACATCCAGACCTATATCCAGCGGGACGTACAGGACGTACTCAAGGTTTCCGATCAGCTGGCCTTCAATCGCTTTCTGGGCGCCGTGGCGGCCAGAACCGGCCAGTTGCTCAATTACGCGAACCTGGCCCGGGATGTCGGGATCGACAACAAGACGGCCAAGTCGTGGCTGTTGATCCTCGAGACGTCAGGCCTCGTCTATCTGTTGCAGCCCTGGCACCGCAACCTGACCAAACGCCTGGTCAAGACGCCGAAACTCTACTTTCTCGATACGGGCCTGGCCGCGTATCTGACCAAGTGGCCCGATGCCGCCTCGCTGGAGGCGGGCAACATGTCGTGGGCGATACTCGAAACCTGGCTGGTCGCCGAGATTTTGAAAAGCTACTGGCACAATGGGTTGGAGGCCAGTTTGTATTTCTACCGCGATACCGACCAGCGCGAGGTGGATATCGGCGCGCGTCAAGATAGTTGTCGCCTCAGTCATGCAGCCAACGGTTGAATATCGTTACCCGCCAAATGCGTCTTTATGATGGAGTCTCGTTCTGGATTGAGCGTCACGACGCCGATGGGCGTCCAGTTTCGAGTGTCGCCAGACCAGCGCGCCGGATTGCGTTCCCGAGCGCTGAGGTACAAGGCATGTCGGGCAGCCAGAATCGCATGATCGTCCCCTGCGTGGCGCTGAGCGGGGCTGACGTAACGAATGCCGCTGTGACGGTGGTCGAAGTTGTACCAGCGGACGAAGCCGGCGGCCCAGGTGCGGGCCTGGTCGAGGTCGGCAAAGCCCTTGGCGGGAAACTCGGGCCGATACTTGGCGGTACGAAACAGCGACTCGGCATAGGCGTTGTCGTCACTCACGCGAGGCCGGGAGTACGAGGGATTGATGCCCAGCCAGTTGAGCATCGCCAGTACCGTCGTGGCCTTGAGCGTGGAGCCGTTGTCGCCGTGCAGCACAGGCTTGGCGCCCATCGCGGCAATACCCTCGGCCAGCGCGGTACGACGCACCAGATGCGCGGCATGGTCGGCGTGATCGACGTCATGGACTTCCCAGCCCACGATCTTGCGGCTGTACAGGTCGAGGATCAGATACAAGAAGAACCATCGTCCCATCACCTGTGCCGGCAGATACGTCATGTCCCAGCACCACACCTGGCGCGGTTCGGTCGCAATGTGTGTGGTCGGCGGCCGGACCGCCTTGGGCGCCTTGGCCCGTCCGCGGTGGGCGGTTTGCCCGTGCGCCTTCAGCACGCGGTTGAAGGTGGATTCGCTGGCCAGATAGATACCCTCGTCGGCGAGCATGGGCACGATGCGTGCCGGTGGCACAGAGGCAAAGCGCGGCTGGTTGGCCACGGCAAGCAGGTGCGCACGCTCGGCCTCGCTCAGGGCATGGCTGGGTGTCGCCCGCACCGCCTGCGGCCGCCCATCACCGCTGACGAGGCCATCGGCGGCCTGCCAGCGCTGGAGGGTGCGCAAATCGATGCCCACAATCTCGCAGGCCGGCTTGAGCCGGGCGCCGGCGGTATGCGCCACATCAATGTTTCGGGCCAAGGCTTGGCGATCTTCGAGGCCGATCATTCGACCTCTCCCTTGTTGAAGATCGCCGCGACTTTTTTTGACAGCACGAGCAGCGCGGCTGTCTCGGCCAGGGCCCGATCTTTGCGCAGCAGTTCGCGCTCAAGTTCCTTGATGCGCTTCTTGTCTTGCCGCGTGGCTTGCGGACTGGCGCGAGCTTCCTCCGGCTCCGCCAGCGCCGTGGTGGCGCTCGACCGCCATTTGTCCAATTCGGCCGGGTATACGCCGTGCTCGCGGCACCACGCGCTCTTGCCGGCTTCGTCCAGGGCCGCCGCGGTGATTACCGCGGCGAGTCGGGCGCCCGCAAGTCCAGGCCCGCCTCGGGCGGGCCTGGACTGCGCATCCTCACGCCATCGTTCCAATGTCTGCACTGACACCCCTATCTCTTTCGCCACCAAGCCAACATTGGCGCTCTCCGGCGGCAACAACCTCGCCACCACTCTGTTCCTGAATGCTTCTCCGTACCGTGCCATCTTTCATCCTTATCGCCCCCAGGTTCAAGATCATATCGGGGCGACAACTATTCTGACGC
>JAUYFI010000019.1 GCA_030691075.1 Sulfurisoma sp.
TCCTCGGCCTCGACCTCTTCCCAGCCGGTGATCATGGCCTTGATGTGGGCCAGCGGGGTGTGGCCGGTGGTGGTGAGATAGACGTGGGCAATCAGGAACAGCAGCATCATGAACGCCGCCACGGTGTGGAAGAAGGCCACCCATTCGAGGGAGAGGTACTTGTCCCAGCCCCAGGCCTGCCACTTGTCGAAGAAGATGTAGAACCAGCCGGTGAACCAGATCAGCGGGCCGATGAACAGCATCACCCCGAGATAGGCCAGGCGTTGCAGCGGGTTGTGCTTCTTCAACGTCGTCAGGCGGAAGGGGTGCGGCGCGTTGATGAAGATGCCGAAGAGATAGTACTTGGCCATGGCGTCGACCTTCGCCAGCGTCGGGATGTACTGCTTCCATTCGCCCGTGGTGACGTGCCAGAAGATCGCGAACACCCACAGCCCGACCAGCGACCAGGCGGCGATGGTGTGGAGGTTCACCGCCTTCTCGAAGCCGAGGATGCTGTAGCTGCCATGCACCTCGAAGCCGGTCAGCAGCAGGAAGATGATCAGTCCCGCCTGCGACCAGTGCCAGAAGCGCTCGAAGATCTTGAAGACGTAGAGTTTCTGCATAGCATGTGCGGACATTTTCTTATCCTTTCCGGCCGAGATAGACGCGCAGACCGCCGTGGATGCCGACACCGAGGAGGGTGGCGGCGGCGAGCAGCCAGCCGACGAGGTCGAGCATGCCGTTGGCGTCGCGGCGCGGGATGTAGACGCCCTTGATCGCATGCAGGCGGCCGTCCTTGGCGTGGCATTGCGTGCAGGTCAGGGCATCGGCCTTGGGCGCGACCATGTGGGTGATGGGCCAGCTCATCTCGGTGGCGACGAAGTCGAACTTGCCGCTGAAGGGCTGTCCGGCCGCTGCCGCGCCGGCCTTGAGGGCGGCGTCCCACTTGTAGTTCGCCCAGTAGCCGCTGTCGTCCTTCTCGCCGTAGCCGACGGCGGTGTGCGGCACGAGCAGCGACTTGGTGTCGAGGTCGTAGGGCTGCTTGCCGCGGAACACCTTGAGCGGCCAGATGCGCGACTGGCCATCGGAGGCCGAGCCGTAGTACTCGTTGATCCTGGTCACGCCCTGGGTGTTGACCGGGTCGCCGAGCAGGGTGTAGCGCACCTTGCCGTTGAGCCAGGCGTACTCGGGCACGACGTCGCCCTCGTAGGTGAAGTTTCCCTTGTTCGAGTCGTACTTGTCATGGTGGCCCGAGGCGTCCTTGATGGTCATGCGCTTGCCTTCGGGGCCGAGCTTGCCGGCGGTCGACCAGTCCCAGGACATCTTGGTGGGATTGTTGCCGCGTGCGTACTGCGGCACATGGCAGGTCTGGCAGGCGATCTTGTCGGTGTGGGTGTTGAGCCGCTCCTTGGCCTTGTGCGGGGCGGCTCCGTGGCAGGACTGGCAGGTGGCCGGGTTGCCCTTGTTTTCCTTGCCGCGCATGTGGGCGGTGTCCTCGGCCTTGCCGGTCGGCGTGTAGCGGCTGCCCGGGATGTTGTGGCCTTGCGTTGCGTGGCAGGTGGCGCAACTGAAGTTGAGGCCCTTGGCGTCCATGTGTACGTCGAGATACTTGGCCGGCATCTTCAGCGAACTATCGAGGTCGCCGTGTTTCACCGCGTCGCCGCCGCCGCCGTAGAAGTGGCAGGCGCCGCAAGTGGCGCGGCTGGTTTTGCCGACGTTCTGCGCGACCTTGGGCAGGTCGACCGCCTTGGCGATCTTGCCCGACTTGGCCGGAAACTCGATGTCCTTGTAGGTCGGGTGACCGGCAAGGCCCGGCAGTTTCTTGTAGGCGCCAGTGGTGTCGTGGCACACCAGACAATCGACATTGGTTTCGGACGTGTAGTCGAAGGTCTTGGCGTTTTCCATGCCGTAGCCGACGTGGCAGGACGCGCAGAACTTCTCGTTCGAGGGCGTCGCCGTACAGAAATTGTTCACGACGTGCTTCTTGCCGAGCTTCTGCTTGTTTTCCGGGTTGACGAACTCCCAGGTCCAGTGCTTGGTCTTGTGGATCTGCCTGGCCGCCTCGGTGTGGCAGGAGAGGCAGGCCTTGGTGACCTCGGGGCCGGACTTGAAGCTCTGCTGCAACTCCTTGAACTTGCTGTGGTCGGCCGTGCTGGAGAGGGCCTTGGGCGCCGCCGCTGCCGCCGCTGCCGCCGCTGCCGGAGCGGCAGCGGCCGGGGGCTCGGAGGCGCCGGCGGCAAGGCTCAACGCCGCCAGGACCGCCAGAAGGGTATGCGTGATTCTCATGGTGATCTCCTCTGTGTGGTCGGGGATCAGCAACCGCTACCGCCACCGCCGCCCGCGCCGCCACCCGCTGCCTTGGGATAGATGATCTGCGGCGTGGGCTTGGAGGGATCCATGATGATGAACTTCGCCTGGTCCGCAGCCACTTCTTTCATGATCTCGCCGACCAGCGGGCCGAACATCTGGCCCATCAGGCCGGCATTCATGGCGCCGATGTAGGTCTTGCCGTCGTTCTTCTTATAAACGGAGATCTTGCAGGGCATCAGGATGGAAAGGTACTTGACGCTGTCCTCGTTGAGGATAGGACCGGAATACTTGGTTGAGCAGGCCTCGACCATGATCACGGGCAGGGCGTTGCCGCCATCGGCCTGGACGGCCTTGGCCGGGAAGCGCAGACCGGCGAGGGCCCAACCCTTGCCGGCGACCTGGATATTCTGCTGGATGCGGGCGACCGTCTCCTCGACGCCGAAAGGACTGAGGTGTTCGTGGAACATCAGGCCCCCCGCCATGTTCCATGCGAGGACACCCGTGAATGCGATACCTGCTACGAAACTGCCGACGATCTTGAGCATGGTCGATCTCCCCAGGTGGTACAGTAAATAAGAATGTGCTTATTCTCTAATAAGCGCAGCCACGAATGTTGATCATTATCAAACAAACCTGCTTTCATTTCTGGCTCGACCCGAATCCAAGAATCCAACAGATGGCCAAGAAACTCGGTTGAATGCGCGAAACGTCAGAGTGCCATGAAGCATCCGGCCGGCTCGGAATCAGGAAGGCGTCCGATCTCTCGCGGGAGGAAACAGATGGCTGCCGGCCGACCAGAATTCCACGTGGGTCATGGCGGCAACAGGCCGGTCGTCAAATGGGTGGAATGGGAAACTCGGCGCTGGCGGAGCGGTCGCAATGGCCCAGGAAATGGTTTCGTTCCATTCGATGGCGCATTGCGGATGTCCAATGCGCCATGGCGCGTCGGTTTGTAGCGTTCTTTTGTCTTTCCGACAATTCTCGATACATAGATCGCCGGATATGTCCGTCAATACATTTCATGCGGACATATCACCATCCTGCGCACGCGCAGCGGTGCCGACAAAGACATAACGCGCACCGCGTGCGTGCCCGCTGAGGCGGACGCCTTCGGTTTCCAGTTCGTGAATGAGTCGATTGACCTGCTGGCGGTTTTGGCGAGTGATGGCGCGAACCTCTGCATTGGTCAAGCCGGACTCGCTGCGGCGAGCACGTTCCATCAATACGGAAAGCACTCGCGTCTTGGCCGCTTCCCATTCGATACGCTGGTCTCGCTCAGGGTGCCCCGGGCCTGCCAGTTGCTTGTGGAGATGCGGCGTGATGCGCCACCAGGTGCCGCGGCCAGCGCCGCCACGCTCGATGGTGCCATGCACGCGGGCCATTTCATCGAGGATGGTCAACATGTCGCCCTCACTGCGCTGCGCCAGACTCGCCAGCAAGAAAGTGTCGGCCTCGGCATGGGCCAGCAGGTAGCGCAGCACCAGCAGCTGGACCACCGAGAGGATGCGGCCCGCCTTGCCCTCGTCGGCGATGAAGGCACGGAAAGGCGCCGAGACTTCCTGCCGCAGAAAACGGACACAGACGATGCCGCCCCGATCCTCGATGGTCGGCGGCTCCTTGCCTTCGATGAGCATGGCCTCGAACATGCGGCCGATGCCGAGGTTGCTGCGATTGACCAATCGCAAGCGGGCCAGCGCGGCAACCAGCGCCGGATTGCGCGCCACCGGGGCATGGTTGAGGATGTTGCCGGGCGTGATGCCACCGATGAAGCCGCCGGGATTGGCGATCTCCAGCCGGCCGGGGAACTGCTTGACCAGCACCGGGCTGGCCAAACCGAAATCGATATGGCAGAGGGCGTTCATCAGGGCTTCGCGCAACGCGCGCCCCGGATAGGCGCGGTATTCGAGGTGGTAGAGGCCATGCTCGACCGTGGTGATGGGGTTGTCGGCGTTGATGCGGTCTTCCAGGCGAGTCAGCGCCTGCGCCAAGGCTTGGTGCCCGTCGGCGCGATCCTGGTAGTCGGTATCCGACACCATGCGCAGGTGTGTCCAGAGGTAGTTGGGCAGGTGGCGCTCGATGGCCTTGTCGCTGCCACCCAGGAACACGCCGGCACGGGTCAACCGGCCAGCGACGATGACTTCCAATGCGCCAAGCAGATCAAGGTCGGTCTTGGTCAGGAGATCACCGGGGGCGTTTTCCTGCCGCGCGACTTCGCGCAGGATTTCCATGGCAGCCGGAGAGATCAGATCCTCGGGCGGCCCATCGACGGCCTGCGCAGTGAAGTCGGTTTCTCCGGTTTCAACGAGAATTCTCGCCCGCTGGCTACCCGTCAGCGGCACGCAGTCCTTGCCGATGCGAATCTTGCCCATGCCCGCCGTCGTGGTGTAGGGCTTGAGCATGCCGCGCACGTGCATGAGCAGCAGTCGCCCCGTGCCTTCTGGCACCGCCAGGTTATCGAATTCAGGCGTGAGCTTGGGATCGGTTTCGTCGTAAACCGTGCGGGCGAGGATGTTGATGTCGATCTCGGGCGGGATGCCGAGGATGGCCTGGGCGCGACCGACGACTTTGTCGCGCACGCCGAAGACCACCGTGCCGCCGCCGCCATTGGCCATGCAGACGGCCATTTCGACCAGCAGGTTGAGCGCCCCATGCTTGCTTCTGGTGTCCCATTCCTTGAAATCGAGATCCTGCCCTTCGAGTTCGTCGGCAGTCACTTCGTCAAGGCGATCCAGCAGTGCGACGATATCCGGTTGCGAGAGCATGCTCACGTGCCCGGCTCGATGAGCAGGAAGCGCAGCGCCATCAGCACCCGGCGCGGATACTTGCGGTGCATGGCCATGCCCAGCCAGTAGGCGGCTTCTTCCATGGGCATGGCTTCGATGCCCGCCGACACGGCCAGCATGTGCTCGCGGTTGCGCATGGGGGCCAGGGCGCGGAACAAGAGGCCGATGTTGATGGCCATGTCCTCGCCGACCGGAAAGCGGCGCACATCGTCCAGCGGCAGGCCGGCCAGCTCGATTCCAGCCTGCTTGAAGCGCCGCAGCAGGCGATGCTCAATCAACGCGAGATTGCGGCCTCGCAGGCCGGCGATGTAAACAGGGACCCTGACGTGCGGCGTGGCCGGCGCCGGCAACTGCCAAATTTCAATCTGGGAATCGGTGGCCTTGAGCCGGCGCGCCCGCAATTCGTAGTGCGGCAGGGTGGCGGAAAGCGTCAGGGCGTTCCTGGATGTCTTCTTGCTGGTGGCCATTTACTGCTCTCCGGCAAAGGCGACGACTTCGGCGGCACCGGTGGCAAAGCGGGCCAGACGCTCGATGAGATTGGCCGCTGCATCCCCATCCAGGGGCAGGGCCGGTGTGAAGTCGATCTGGTAGCTGGCGCTGGTCTGCTTGTCGGCTGCGGCGCGCAGTTGGGGTTCGACGAAGTCCTTGAGCGGCAGCGCCTCGGCAGGCGAACCCTCGAAGCGGATTTCAGTGGTGGAGCCGTCACCGGTCTCGAAGGAAACGTCGAGCGTGACGGACTTTTTTGCGTTGGCGATGGTGTTCATGGCATTGAGCAGGCGTAGCGCATCGCCCGGCTCGAAGGGGCGGACGACCAGACGCACAATACCCTTGGCCTGGGCGCGTTGGGCTTTTTCGACGACCGCAACGAGGGCTGCACGCATGGCGTCTTCGGCGCGGAACGTTTCGGGTTCGCGCACGCCGGGCGGTGGCTCGGGATTGGGCGTCGGATAGACCTTGCCGGATGGTTCGGTTCCTGCCGACGTACCCGGCGCACCCGGCACGACGGGCTCGGGTTTGGGCGCAGGCCGCGGCCAGATGCCATGCTCCCGGGCATAGGCTGTGGTGTAGAGCAGCGACTGTTCGTCGATGCGAATCTCGGCAAAGGGATCGCCCTTGCCCATGACCAGCTCGCCGCTCTTGTAGACGTACTCGCCCTGCTCGATGCCAAGACGGATGCCGCGCAGGAAAACATCGTCACCCACGAGCATGGGCAAGGAGGGATCGAGCCGGAATTCGTTGCGCATGTCGGCCACGGTGATCTGCCCCTTCTTGAGCGGCGTGCGGTCACGAATGTAGGCCGGAGAATCGGGGGCGTCGCCTGCCAGACGCAGCTTGCCGACGTTCTGGAGTTGGGTCACCACCTGCTTTTGCCCATCTCCTGGCCGATCGGAGGCGGTCTGCACGTCGACCGCCGTGTGGGCCAGGTCGACGTTGGCGCCTTCGATGCGATTGCGCGAGGGGTAGAAGATATGCCGGTGGGACTGCTGGATGGAGAGCGCCAGCTCCTGGGCGGAGCGCTCGTAGTATTCGCCGAGCTTGGCCACCTGGTACTCGGCGAGATCGCGCTGCTTGTCCGGTGCGCGCAAGGCCTCGAGCGCCAGCCGGCGCGTCATCCGGCTCTTCATGCCGGCAACGCTGCCGGCATCGGCAACGAGGAAGGTCACGTTGTTGCGGTTGCGGCGCCAGTCGGTGCCGCTGCCCTTGTGCAGGTAGGTGCGCTCGATCAGTTCCGGCACAGCGAGCGCATCCGGGGACACGGTGGCCGCGTCGTAGTTGATCAACACCAGATAGGGCCGCCCCTCGCCGGCATCGTCCGGGACATCGTGCGGCCCGGAGGCGAAGGGCACCAGGTTGAGAGCCTGCCCGCCGAAGATAGCGCGGATGCGGTCGTTGAGCTGGGCGCGGGATTCGGCGGGGTCGACCTGCATTTCCTGCCGGCGAATCATCTGGGTCAGATTGGCTTCGGCGAGGAAGCGCAGCGGCACGTTGGGCCGGTCGTCGAGATAGGCCGAATCGGCGACGAAGCGCTTGCGGGCATCGTCGATGAACGACAGGTCGGTACCCGGTGACAGGATGGCGTAGCGCAATTCCTCGGCTGTGGCGCCACGCAGGGAATCCTGAAAGGCCAGCGTGTGGAACAGGACGCAGCGGGCGACGTAGGAGCCATAGGGCGCCAGACCGACGTAGTTTCGGGCATCGATATCCTGGGCCAGCGCAGGCGTTTCGCCGGCATGCGCCGCAACCTCGGCCTTGATGGCGGGGGTGAGCTGCCGCTGGTCGAGACGGGTGACGATCTCCTGCCGAATCGGCTCGAAGCCAGGATCGATATGGTGCAGATGGATGGCGTAGGCGTCGTCGGGATGCTTTGCCCACACCTGCGCCACCGTGCGCGCCAGCAGTCGCAGCATGCCTCGCACGCGCTGGAAGTTGCCGAGCGTCGAGGTCTTGTTGGTCAGGGTGGCGATGAGTTCCGGATGCAGCGGGTATCCCGCGAGGAATTCCTCGTCGCGGCGATCCTGCAAGGATGTTTTGGGCAAGGCGTCCTTGTTGGCATCCCAAAGATGCTTGTAGGCGGCGACGGTGGCCTTGGCCTTCTCGGCGTCGATGGATCCGAAAAGGCGCCGGCACAGCACCTTGACGGTTTCGTCCTCTTCCGTGGGGTCGAGCAAGGCGGCCTTGCGCGCGGAAACGCTGGCCGCCTCGGCCATGAAGCTCGCGACCGTCTGGTTTTCCTGGGCGTAGGCGTCGGCGGATTTGCCGTCCTTGCCCAGCGCCAGCGTGTAGACGAGTGCTGCCGTAGGCGTGCTCTCGACGGCTTTGAACAAACCCGTCAGGAAGGCCGTGAGCTGCTCGGCGGCGAAGACTGCCTGTTGCCCGCCAGAGACCTTGCGCAGGTAGACCGCCAGTTCGTCGAGGAGGATCAGGCAGGGTTCCTGACCAAACAATTCCCGCAGGGTGTCCGCGCCGGGGGCCTGCCCGCTCCGATCGCTGCGCTCCACGAGCCGGTAGCCCGCTTCCCCTGCCAGGGCGAAAGCCAGTTCCCCCCATGGGGTATAGGCACGGATGGCATCGGAGAGGCGGCGACCATTGGCCGGGTCGGCATTCTCGCCATCGAAGGCGGCGACGCGGACCGCGCCGGACGGAATGAGCCTGGAATCGACGAACTCATCAATGCCAGCAACGTCCTTGCCCACCCGAACAGCATGCGCCAAGGCGATCAGGCTGTGCGTCTTGCCGCCCCCAAACTGCGTATCGAGGCGAAAGAGCGCGCCAATCTGGTCGGGACTGCCGGCCAGACGCAGGCAGACACTACGCAGCAGGCTCTTGAGACCCCGCGTCGGGTAGGAATTGTCGAAGAATCGCTGGGGGTCGCGATAGTCGAGCGGCCCTTCGTTGCGAAGCACCTGCGCCAAGTCGGCGGCGAAGTCGGCTTCCTGCAATGCGCCCTTGAGAACATCCTCCCTTGGCTGGCAAGTGTCGTAAATACGGTATGCCACGAGCTGATTCTCCCATTCGAGGACGTCTTGCCGTGGCATTCTATCAACATATTCGTGGATGTCCGGGTTGGTCAACTGGAGGCAGGTGCGTTTGAACGTGTTGGACGAATGGATGTTTTCACTCCTCGCTCCTTGCGGACGGGGCGTCCCCCAAGGGGACTTCCTTCGGGGCGTAAGTGGCGCGCGCAGGCCGGCTTATGGGTTGGTGGGGCGAAGCTCGGCGTGGCGGAAACAGCCCGCCAGATGGTCGTTGACCAGGCCGACGGCCTGCATCAGCGAATAGCAGATGGTCGATCCGACGAACTTGAAGCCGCGGCGCTTGAGGTCTTTCGCCAGCGCATCGGAAATTGCCGAGGTGGCCGGTAATTCCTTCATCGCTTGCCAGGCATTCTGAATCGGCCGTCCTGCGACGCAGCGCCAGAGATAGGCGTCGAACCCGCCGAATTCGCGCTGGATTTCCAGGAAATGGCGGGCATTGCCGATGGCCGCCACGATCTTCAGTCGATTGCGCACGATGCCGGGGTCGCCGAGCAGGCGTTCGATGTCGGCGTCGCCATAGCGCGCGATCCGTTCCGCGTCGAAGCCGTCGAAGGCCCGGCGATAGTTCTCGCGCTTCCTCAGGATGGTGAGCCACGACAGTCCGGCCTGCGCGCCTTCGAGGAGCAGGAACTCGAACAGCACGCGGTCGTCGTGTTGCGGCACGCCCCACTCGGTGTCGTGGTAGGCGACATAGAGCGGATCCTCGCCGCACCAGGGACAGCGCGCCGTCCCGCCGGCGCCGACTTTTTGCGCCGGCTTCAGTTGAGCACCAGCACGCCGCGCTTGAGGCCCGGATCCTCGGGGTGCGGCGAAAGGACGAAGCCCAGGCTTTGCACGAAGGCCAGCATGCGGCCGTTCTCGCCGAGGAAGTCGCCGTTCATGTATTTGAGGCCGCGGCCGCGCGCCGTCTCGATCAGTTCGCCCATCAGCCGCCGCGCCAGGCCCTTGCCCTGCCAGTCGTCGGCGACGACGATGGCGAACTCGCAGGATTCACCGTCGGGGTTGGTGGCATAGCGGCAGACGCCGATCTCGATCTCCTGCCCATCCTTTTCGGTCAGCGCGATGAAGGCCATTTCGCGGTCGTAGTCGATCTGGGTCAGACGGATCAACTGCGACTGACCCAGCTCGCGGAGGGTGTTCATGAAGCGGAAATACTTGGTTTCCGGCGACAGCTTGCGCACGAACTCGTTCTCGATCCCGGCGTCCTCGGGCTTGATCGGCCGGATGGTCACCGTCCGGCCGTCGGCGGTCTGGTAGTGGCTCGCCAGGTGCGACGGGTAGGGGTGGATCGCCATGTGGTCGTAGCGGCCCGCCGTCGGCGGGATGCTCTCGATGGCGATGCGGGCGTCCACCGCGACCGCGCCCACCTCGTCGACGATCAGCGGATTGATGTCGAGCTCGGTAATCCACGGCAGTTCGCAGATCATTTCCGAGACGCGCAGCAGCACGGCTTCCAGCGCTTCCAGGTTCACCGCCGGCATGTTGTGGAATTCGCCCAGCCGCGTCATGTCGCGGGCCGATTCGAGCAAGTCCGCGATGAGGAAGCGGTTGAGCGGCGGCAGCGCCACGGCGCGCGCGCCGCGGCCGGTCTCGACGTCGGTGCCGCCGGGACCGAAGACGATCGTGGGGCCGAAAATCTCGTCCCGGATCATGCCCACCATCAATTCGCGGCCGTGGATCTTCTGGATCATCGGTTCGATGGCCACGCCGTGAACGACGGCGTCGGGGCGGTTCTTTTTCACCGCGTCGAGAATCTCGTTGTAGGCATCGCGCACGGCGGCCAGCGAGTTGAGGTTGAGGCGCACGCCGCCCGAGTCGGTCTTGCGGGCGATCCGCGGCGAGTCGATTTTCATCACGATCGGCAGGCCGATCTCCTCGGCCAGCACCATGGCCTCGGACGGCGAACGGGCCACCACGGTCTGGGCGATGGGGATGCGGAAGGCCGCGAGCAGCGCCTTCGATTCCATTTCGCTGAGTATCTTGCGGCCTTCGCCCAGCGCCGTTTCGATCATCAGTCGGGCCGATTCGAGGCGCGGCGGCACATGGTCGGCGATGGCGGCCGGCGTCTGCATCAGCAGCCGCTGGTTGCGGTAATAGGCGGAGATGTGCGAGAAGAGTTCGACGGCGGGCTCGGGGGTGCGGAACGTCGGGATGCCCGCTCCCTTGAACAGCAGGCGCGCCTCATGCACCTGCGCTTCGCCCATCCAGCAGGTCACCAGCGGCTTGTCGGACTCGATGGCGATGTCGAGCAGCCCGCGCGCCGCCTGGGTCGGGTCGCTCATCGCCTGCGGCGTCAGGATCGCCAGCACGCCGTCGACGCCGTCGTCCTCGACGCAGGCCGTCAGTGCCGCCGCGTAGCGGGCGGGGTCGGCGTCGCCGGCGATGTCGATGGGGTTGGCTTTCGACCAGGTCGGCGGCAGCAGCTCGTCGAGCTTCGCCAGCGTGGCGGCGGAGAGTTTCGCCAGCGGGATGCCGATGTCGGCGGCATGGTCGGCGGCCATCGCGCCCGGGCCGCCGCCGTTGGTGATGATGGCGAGGCGGTTGCCGCGCGGGCGGAAGTGCGAGAACAGCGCCGAGGCGGCGGCATACATCTGGCCGACATTGCCCAGGCGCACCACGCCGGCGCGGCGCAGCGCGGCGTCGAAGACATCGTCGGCGCCGACCAGCGAGCCGGTGTGCGACAGCGCGGCCTTGCCGCCCGCCGCATGCTTACCGACCTTGATTAGCAGCACCGGCTTGCAGCGCGCGGCGGCGCGCAGCGCGCTCATGAAGCGGCGCGGATTCTTGATGCCCTCGATGTAGAGGAAGATGTTCTCGGTCTTCGGGTCGGAGACCAGATAGTCGAGGATCTCGCCGAAATCGACGTCCGAGGTCGCGCCCAGCGACACCACCGTGGAAAAGCCGACGTTGTTCGGCCGCGCCCAGTCGAGGATCGCGGTGCATAGCGCGCCCGACTGCGACACCAGGCCGATGGTGCCGGGGTTGGCGCCGCCGTGGGCGAAGGTGAGGTTGATGTCCGCGCCCGGGCGCATCAGCCCCAGGCAGTTGGGGCCGATCAGGCGGATGCGGTGGCGCCGCGCGGTTTCGATCACGGCGCGCTCGAGCGAAGCGCCGCGCGGGCCGCTTTCGGAGAAACCGCCGCTGATCACGATGACGTTGCGCGTGCCGGCGCGGCCGCAGGCCTCGACGATGGCGGGCACGGTCTCGGGCTTGGTGCAGATGACCGCGAGGTCGAGCCGCCGCGGGATGCTCTCCACCGATTCGTGGCTCTCGTGGCCGAACACCGTCTTGTGGCGGGGATTGACGCAGAACAGCTTGCCCTTGTAGGCGCCGTCCAGCATGTTGCGCACGAGGATGGCGCCGATCGAGCAGGGCGTTTCCGAGGCGCCGACGATGGCGATCGACTTCG
Organism: Sulfurisoma sp.; assembly: GCA_030691075.1. Lineage (GTDB taxonomy): Bacteria > Pseudomonadota > Gammaproteobacteria > Burkholderiales > Rhodocyclaceae > Sulfurisoma. The sequence continues at coordinate 12,018 of JAUYFI010000019.1, forward strand.
GCTCGAAAAGCGAGGTGAGGTAGTGCTGCTCGTAGTTCATCTGGTGTGCCCGAAAGTGTCGAACGGGGCGGTTTGGTGCAATGCAGCGTAGCATGGCCGCGACGATCCGGCCATGAAAAATCGGCGAGAACGAAACTTCGACGAAGGCTAACGTCGGGTTTATCGACGTTAAACGAAGCGGCTGCGGCTAAAATCTGCGCCCATATGAGCGAAATCGCAAATCTTACCGCCCCTTCCGCCTGGGTGCGCCGCTTCGCGCCGCTGATTCCCGCCGGCGGCGACGTGCTCGACCTCGCCTGCGGCCCGGGCCGGCACACGCGCCTGTTGCTGGAGCTTGGTTACACCGTCGAAGCCGTCGATCGCGACGCGGCGGCGCTGGCCACCCTGCGGGGCCTGCCGGGCGTAACCACGCGCGAGGCCGACATCGAGGGCGGTCCCTGGCCCTATCACAGTCGCGCCTTCGACGGCATCGTCGTCGCCAACTACCTGTGGCGGCCGCTGCTGCCCTCGCTGCTCAACGCCCTGGCCGAGGAGGGCGTGCTGATCTACGAGACCTTCATGACGGGCAACGAACTGCTGGGCAGGCCGAGCAATCCGCAGTTCCTGCTGCGGCCCGGCGAACTGCTGGACATGGTGATGCGCAAGCGCTTTACGGTGCTTGCCTTCGAGCAGGGTGAGGTCGCGTCGCCGCGGCCGGCGATGATCCAGCGCATCTGCGCGCGGCGGGGACGGCCGGCGAAGCTGCCGCCGGCATAGGGTCGGGCGGGATCAGGCCGTCTCGGCCTCCGGTGTCCAGCGGCGAATTCCCGCCAGCGTGGCGCGCATGGACTTGCGCGCCATTTCGGTGTCGTAGTGGCTTTGCAGGTTGATCCAGCTTTGTGCGTCGGCGCCGAAGAATGCGGCCAGCCGCAGGGCGGTGTCGGCCGTGATGGCGCGGCGGCCGGCCACTATCTCGCCAATGCGGCGCTGGGAGACGCCGATTTCCTTGGCCAGGCGGTATTGGCTGATCCCCATCGGCTCAAGAAACTCGTGCAAAAGAATGTCGCCCGGCGTGGCGAGCGGAACGGTGCGCGGCATGGTGGGCTCCTCTCTCAATGGTAATCGACGATCTCGACGCGCCAGGCATGCCCGTCGCGCCATTCGAAGCACACGCGAAACTGATCGTTGATGCGCATGCTCCATTGTCCCTTGCGATCCTTCTTCAACGCCTCCAGCCGATTCTGCGGCGGGATGCGCAGGAAGTCGAGCGACGCGGCGGCATCGAGCATTTGCAGCTTGCGCATGGCTACGCTGGCGATGTTGGCGAATCGCGCCACGCGCCGCCCCTCGAACAGGGTTTGGGTGTCGGCGCAGTGAAACGACTGGATCATGCGGGTTGATACTAACGCGTAGCGCCAGTAACGTCAATCGCCTTTATCGTCATCGCCTTTATCGTTATCGTTCCGGCGTCTCGCCAGATCCGACCTTCGCCGGTGCGAGTGGCTCAGGCGGCCAGAATGGCTTCCGCCAGGCGCCGGATGCTCGCTTCCGAGAGATCGGCGGCGGCGTGGTTCGCGGCGGCGGCGTAGTCGGCGTAGTTCTTCGATTGCGAGCGCCGGTAGAGCGGGTCGTAGTGCTTTTCCAGCAGCTCGCCGACCAGCGTCGGGAAGTCGCCGGCTTCGATCAGCGCCTGCCAGCGCGCCACGGTTTCCTCGCTTTGCAGGCCCTTGAGGTGCTGGATTTTTTCCGCCAGCCAGCTCGGATTGGCGAGGAAGTAGTCGTAGTCGCGCAGCAGGAAATCGACGCGGGCGGACGTGGTGGCCTCGATGCGGATGCAGGGCGCGGCGCGGATGGCGGCGATCAGCGCGTCGGGCAGGTGCAACACGCCGATGCGGCGGCTCTCGGCTTCGACATGGACGGGACGCGCCGGATCGAGCGCGGTCAGCGCCGAAAACAAATTTGTCTCGAACATGCGCTGTGCCGGCTGCGGCGCATCCGGCAGGTTGCCTAGCACCGAGCCCTTGTGCGCGGCGAGCTGCTCGAGGTGGAGGATCTGTGCGCCGGCATCGCCCAAGGCTTCCAGCACGCGGCTCTTGGCGCTGCCGGTGGCGCCGGAGATGACGCGGTAATTGAACGACGCGGGCAGCGTCGCCAGTTGTTCGACCATGTGGCGCCGCCACGCCTTGTAGCCGCCGTCGAGGCGGTGCGCGTCCCAGCCGATCTCGCGCAGGATGTGGGTGAAGGCGCCCGAGCGCTTTCCGCCGCGCCAGCAGTAGACGAGCGGCTTCCACTCTCTGGGCTTGTCGAGGAAGCGTTCCTCGATGTGGCGCGCGATGTTTTTCGCCACCAGCGCGGCGCCGACCTTCTTCGCCGCGAAGGGCGAGACCTGCTTGTAGATCGTGCCGACGCGGGCGCGCTCCTCGTTCGACAGCACCGCGCAGCCGATGGCGCGCGGCAGGTGGTCGTCGACGTATTCGGCGGGCGAGCGGGCGTCGATGATCTCGTCGAATTCGGCGAGTTGTGCTAGCGTGGCGACCCCTTTGTGCAGCTTCTCGAACATGGCCTCGGCAATGGAAAAAATAAAAGTGGGTCATTCTAGTTCCGACGTAACCCGCGCCGCGGGTTAGTCTTCACTGAAAGCGCGTTCGAAAATGACCGAAAAAATTCAGCTCACTCGCTTTTCCCACGGCGGCGGCTGCGGCTGCAAAATCGCGCCGGCCGTGCTGGCGCGCCTGATCGCCGAATCCCCCCTGAAAACCGTGCCGGCCGACCTGCTGGTCGGCGTCGAGACTTCCGACGACGCCGCCGTCTATCGCCTCAACGACGAGCAGGCCATCGTCGCCACCACCGACTTCTTCACGCCCATCGTGGACGACCCGTGGGACTTCGGCCGCATCGCCGCGACCAACGCGCTGTCCGATGTCTATGCCATGGGCGCCAAGCCCATTTTTGCGCTGGCCGTCGTCGGCATGCCGCTGGACAAGCTGCCCGAGGAGGTGATCCGGCAGATCCTCGCCGGCGGCGAGTCGATCTGCGCCGAGGCCGGCATTCCGATTGCCGGCGGCCATTCGATCGACGTGGTGGAACCGATCTACGGCCTGGTCGGGCTGGGCATCGTCCATCCGAAAAAGATCAAGCGCAACAGCGCGGCCAAGGCCGGCGACGTGCTGATCCTCGGCAAGCCGCTGGGCATCGGCATCCTCTCGGCGGCGCTGAAGAAGGGTCTGCTGACGCCCCACGGCTACGGCGAAATGATACGCTGGACGACCCGAATCAACGTCACCGGCGCGAAGTTGTCGGACATGGGCGCCGTGCATGCGGTGACCGACGTCACCGGCTTCGGCCTGGCCGGCCATCTGCTGGAAATCTGCCGCGGCTCGAAGCTGGCCGCGACGGTGGACTTCGCCCGGCTGCCGCTGATTGCCGAAGCCGTGCAACATGTGCAGGCCGGCATCGCCACCGGCGCCTCGACGCGCAACTGGGCCGGTTATGGCCACGAGGTGAAGGTCAGTGGCGAGGAATGGCGGCGGAAGATGGTTACCGATCCGCAGACCAGCGGCGGCCTGCTGGTGGCCTGCGCGGCCGAGGTGGCCGATGACGTGCTGGCGGCTTTCCGCGCCGACGGTTTTGGCGAAACCGCCGTCATTGGCCGGCTCGACGCCGGAGAACCGCGCGTTACCGTGGTTTGAGCAGAGGTTTCAGCGCCGGCCAGACATGGTCGAGTATCTTCGGCTGCGCGCCGGCGACGGGGTGCAGGCCGTCGGGCTGGAAGTTGGCGCGATCATTGGCGACGGGTTCGAGCAGGAAGGGCAACAGCGGCAGCTTTTCCTGCTTCGCCACCGCCGTGAAAATCCGGGCGAACTCTTCGGTGTAGGGGCTGCCATAGTTCGGCGGCAGGCGCATGCCGACCAGCAGCACGCGCGCCTTCTTCGCCTTGGCGACGCGAACCATCGCCACCAGATTGTCGCGCAGTTGCGCCACCGGCAGGCCGCGCAGGCCGTCGTTGGCGCCGAGCGCGACGACGACGACGGCGGGTTTGAAACGGTCGAGCGCGGCGGGAAGGCGCGCACGGCCGCCGGCGCTGGTTTCGCCGCCGATGCTGGCGTTGGCGACGGCGTGGGGCAGTTTCTCGGCCTTCAGGCGCCGTTCGAGCAGCGCCGGCCAGGCCTGGCCGTTGGCGAGGCCGTGGCCGGCGGAGAGGCTGTCGCCGAAAACGAGGATGGTCGGCGCATTGGTTGCCGTGTCGCCAGCGCCGACTTTTTCAGCGGCGCCGAATAGAACGAAGGAAACGAGCAAAATACGCAGCATGGAACACATGATCGAAGTCGAAACCCTGGGCAAGGTGGTGCAAAGCGGCGGCGGCCCGCTGACGATTCTGCACGATATTTCCTTCGCGGTGGCGCCGGGCGAGGCCATGGCCATCGTCGGCGCCTCCGGCTCGGGCAAGTCTACGCTGCTGGGCTTGATGGCCGGGCTGGATCTGCCCTCGCACGGCAGCGTGAGACTCGGCGGGCAAGATCTCGCCGCGCTCGACGAGGACGGGCGGGCCGTGCTGCGCGGCCGGCTGCTCGGCTTCGTCTTCCAGTCCTTCCAGTTGCTGCCGGCGCTGACCGCGCTGGAAAACGCCATGCTGCCGCTGGAACTGGCCGGGCTGGCCGATGCGCGGGCCAGCGCCACCGCCATGCTCCGGCGCGTCGGCCTCGGCCAGCGGCTCGACCACTACCCCAAGCATCTGTCGGGCGGCGAACAGCAGCGCGTGGCGCTGGCGCGGGCCTTCGGCGTCCGTCCCAGGCTGCTGCTGGCCGACGAGCCGACCGGCAATCTCGACGCCGACACCGGCGGCGAGATCATCGACCTGATGTTCGAGATGAACCGCGAGGCCGGCACCACGCTGGTGCTGGTGACCCACGACGAAGCGCTGGCGCACCGCTGCGGCCGCACTATCCGCCTGGCGGCGGGGCGGCTGGGTTTATGATGCCACGAGAATCCATTGATGGAGAAATCATGAACAGAGCCACGGTCATGGAAATGTTGAAACGGAATAGTGAAATCATCAGGACGCGTTTTGGCGCCAGGCGCCTTTCCCTTTTCGGTTCCGCGGCGCGGGATGAAATGCGTGACGACAGCGATGTGGACATCCTGGTTGAGTTCGATGGATCGCCGACTTTCGATGGTTACATGGGATTGCTCGCCTACCTGGAGGAGTTGATGCATGCAAAAGTGGATCTGGCCACCGAGGCGATGATCAAGCCCCGCCTGCGGGCCTATATCGAGAAGGATTTGGTTCGTGTCGCGTGACTGGACACTGTTCCTCGAAGACATACCTCTGGGATGTGATCAATAACCGGGTTCCGTCGATCGGGGCGGCGGCGCGCCGCGTGCTGGCGGCGGTCTGACTCCCGCGTCCGACCGGGACGCTTACGCCAGTTCCGCCCGCCCGACGCGTGCCTGGCGCAACACGGCCAGCGCCGCCTTGTCGTCGAAGACGGCGATGTGCCGCTCCAGTTCGACGGCCGCGTCGCCCAGGGCTTCGCGCAGCAGCGGCGCGGCTTCGCGCATCGTTCCGACGGCCGCGAAGTCGCCATGGATCAGCAGGGGTTCGAGCGTCGCCAGAACCTGCTTCACCCGTGCCCAATCCACCACGGCGGGAAGCGGTGCGGCCTCGGGCAGCGGCAGCATGCGGACGGCGGCGGCGAGTTCCGCCTGCGCGGCCTCGAGGGCGGCCGCGAGGGGCTCGATCTCCGCGTCCGGCCGGCCCGCGCGGATCGCCGCCTCCAGTTCGGCCGCCCGCATTTGCAGGCGCACCGCGCCCAGCGTGCCCGCCGTGCCCTTGAGCGTATGAGCCAGGCGCCGGGCCTGTTCGGTGTCGCCGGACGCCCGGCAGGCGCGCAATGTGGCGACATCGTTGGCGTGGTCGTCGACCAGATGGTGCAGAAACTCGGCGTAACGCTCTGCACGGTCGCGCACCACTTTGAGCCCCGTCACTGCATCCACGCCGGGCAGCGCGGCCAGGCAAGCCCGCAACGCTTCCTCGGGTGAGAAAGTCGGCACCCCAAGGGTACTTCCTTCGGGGCACGCTGGCGGGACGGCGACAATCCGTTCGTCCCGAGCCTGTTCTTCCGCTCGTCCCGAGCTTGTCGAAGGAAGGATGAACGGCGCTCCAGACTGCCCTTCGACAGGCTCAGGGCGATCGGTAGCCGTGGCGCCTTGCGGCAGCCACTTGAGCAGCGCGGCGAAGAGCGCGTCCGGCTCGACCGGCTTGGCGATGAAGTCGTTCATGCCCGCCTCCTCGCAGGCGAGGCGATCCTCGTCGAAGGCGTTGGCGGTCATGGCCAGGATGGGGGTCGTCTCCCGGCCCGGCAGGGCCCGGATGGCGCGGGTGGCTTCGAGTCCGTCCATTTCCGGCATCTGGATGTCCATCAGGATCAGCGCGTAGTCGGTGTCCCGCGCCTTGTTCACCGCCTCGCGGCCATCCACCGCCGTATCCACGGCCAGGCCGACCCCGTGCAGCAGTTCCAGCGCCACTTCGCGGTTGATGAGGTTGTCCTCGGCC
>JAUYFI010000049.1 GCA_030691075.1 Sulfurisoma sp.
CAGGCTTTCCTCGGGCGTGGCCCACTGAAAGTGTTCGACCAGTTCGGCGGCCTCGACGATCATCGCCATCGCCAGGTTCTTGGGGGTGTGGAAGGGCCGCCAGTTGCGCGCCTCGGCGAATTCGCGCAGGGCGTCGCGCAGGGAATTCAGATCGTGGATTTCACTCATGGCGGAGTCTCAGCAGGAAAAGCCAGGGCAGGACGAGGAAGGGCCACAGCGACGAGGCCAGCCTTGTCGCGCCGTTGAAGTTGAGGAACTGACCGGCGACCCACACCTGCTGGGTGTTGATGAGGTAGGGATTGTCGGGCGCGAGATTGACCAGCACCGTGGCGAAGAGCAGCGCCAGCGCGGCCAGTGCCTGGCGCGGAAAAGTCGGCGCTGGCGAGACGGCGAGAAGAATCAGTACGCCGACGGCAAGCCCGCTCAGGCTGCCGGGCGTGGCCCAGGCGAGGCCCTGCGCGCCCTGCAGCAGCAGCGTCAACGCCAGCGTCTTGACGATCAGGCCGGCGGCGATCAGCCCCAGCGCCACCGCGTGCCGCGCGCCGCGCGCGATGCGCCCGGCCAGCAGTCCGATGGCGACGGTGTGGGCGCAGACCGTCGCCGCCTCGATCTCGGCGAAGCGGCTGGCCGTGTAAGGCAGCGGCGTCGGCAGGCCGAGCAGGCCGCGCAGGTCGCCGTTGCCGAACAGCAGCGTCAGCGGATTGAGCTGGGCCAGCAGCCACAGCGCGATCAGCAGCAGGCCCCAGTCGCCGGCGCGGCCATGCATGAAGTGCTGCCTTCGCAGCGCGTCGATGCGGCCGCCGTCGAGCAGCGCCGCGCCCCAGCGCGCCCCGGCCAGCGCACCCGCCAACGTGCCCAGCGCGTTGCAGGCGAGGTCGGCGTTCGAGGGTACCCGGCTGGGCAGGAAGTTCTGCAGCGTCTCGACCGACAGGCTGAAGCTGCTGCCGACGACGGTGGCGATGGCGACGGCAAGGGTCGGGCCCAGCAGCGGCCGCAGCGCCGGCACCCAGAGAAAGCCGAGCGGCAGGTAGGCGGCGAAGTTCGCGGCGAGATCGAAGGCGGTGAAGTAGCGCGGCCAGGCTGCGGTCAGGAACTCGGCCAGCGGCACGCCCGAGTCGCGCCAGCCGGAAAACGGATAGAGGCTGCCGTAGATCGCCAGCAGCGTGTAGGCGCCGGCGAGATACAGCGGCAGGCGCGATTCTGACGGCGTGCGCCAGCCGGCTGGCTTCGGCAACACGCGCCCGCTGGCTTGCTCAGTGGTGCGGGACCGCACGCCGCGCGAGCCGCGCCACAAAACGGTTCAGCAGCTCCGCCGGTGCCAGGCGCGCGGCCAGTTGCGCGGGATCGAGGCGCGGCAGGTCGATGCCGTCGAGCGTGTTCTTGACCAGCAGTCCCAGGTCCGTGTCGCCTTCCATCAGCAGGCGGCGGCTGAAGAACAGCGTGTCCGGATCTTCCTCGCGCAGCAGCAGGGCGAGGAAGTCGCGGGCGCGCGCGGATAGGGTGAGATCGGCCGGCGTGGTGTCGAAAGAGGGGCGAAAGCCGCGCTCGCCGTAGGCGAAGCGCAAGGTCATGCCGGCGTCCTGCACCTTGATGGTGATGCGGCGGCCGATCAGGGATTCGAGCGGGGCCAAAGGCAGCAGACGGCCGAGGGCCGCATTGAGCGTGGCGACCAGGACGAGCGTGGGCGGCAGCTGCGGCAGGCGCGGGCCGAGGCGCGTGAGCGCCGTGGGCAGGGTGAAGTCAGGGAGTTTGAATGATTTGCTCATGGCCTTATCAGTTCCAGTCCGGGTTTGCCATACCAGAAGCCGTTGCAGTCGTCGTCGGCCACGCGGGGTGCGGCGCTGCCGTCGATCACATCGCGGAACCGCTCGACCAGCTCGCGCGTGCCGGCAAGCTCCGGGCTGATGCGCACCACATCGACGCCGTCGGCGACAAGCTGCGGCAGTTCGCCCAGCAGATTATAGGTCTTCGCCGATTGTGTCTGGGTGCCGTTGAGCGTCAGGAATGCCTCCCCCTCGCGGGTCTTCAGGGCCATGCCTTCGGGGAAGTCGAGGCATTTGAACTCGCAACTGTCCTTCTGCAGGTTGAAGCGCCGTGCCGTGAAGCAGCGCGCCGAGTAGGCCAGTGGCAGGCGGCCGTGGGCGAAGATTTCCGTTTCCATGTTGTCGGGGCGACCCGCCTGCAACCCCTGCAACATCTCGCGCGTGGCTTCGGGCGGCAGCACCCAGCGCGTCGCGCCCATCCCGGCCAGCAGACGCAGGGTTGCGGGGCCGAAGACGTTCAACGTGGGGCCGGCGACGAAGGGACGCTTTGCGGAGGCAGCGAGCCGCACCGCGCCCATCTCGTTGGCTTCCACCAAAAAGTTATGCGTAGCGGTATCCCCTGGGACGGCGCTGGCGAGACGGCGTAAAGCCTTCAGATCGGACTCGGATTCGATCAGCGTCAGTGTCGACAGCACGACTTCCTTGCCGGCCTCGCGCAACCGCGCCGCGACGTCGAGCCAGTCGTCGAGGCGCAGTTCGTGGCGGCGCGAGCACACTGTTTCGCCGACATGGACGATGTCGACGGGCATCGTCGCCACCTCGGCATAGAAGTCGAACATCTGCTGGCGCGGCCAGTAGTAAAGCGGCGGGCCGAGGGATATCTTCATGCTTACTTCCAGGGGCGGTAGTAGGCGCCGAGCGTGTGCGACTGTCCTTCGGAAACCTTGTTCAGTTCGGCCATCCACGCCGCCTTGGGCGTGAAGTGCGCGGCGTCGCGCTTGCAGGCGTCGATGGCCTCGCGCCACACCTGCGTCACCTGGGCGACGTAGGCGGGACTGCGCTGGCGGCCTTCGATCTTGATGGCCCGCACGCCGATGCGCATCAGCTCGGGCAGCATCTCCAGCGTGTTGAGGCTGGTCGGTTCCTCGATGGCGTAGTAGGTCTCGCTCATTTCGCCATCACTCACCTCGAAGCGGCCCTTGCACAGCGTCGGGTAACCGGCGCGTTCATTGTCGGCGAACCTGTCGATGAGGATGCCGTTGAGCCGCGTTTCCATGCCCCGCGGCGTCTGTTCCCAGCGCACGGCCTTGCCGGGAGAACAGGCGCCCTGGCAGTTGGGCGAGGTGCCGGTGGCGTAGGCCGACAGCGCGCAGCGGCCCTCGACCATCACGCACAGGCCGCCAAAGCCGAAGATCTCGATCTCGACCGGCGTGTTCTGGATCACCTGCTCGACCTGCGCCAGGGAGAGCACGCGCGGCAGCACCGCGCGCTGGATGCCGAAGCGCTCGCGGTAGAAATTGATCGCCTCGTAATTGGTGGCCGAGCCCTGCACGGAAAGGTGGAGGCGGAGCTGCGGGTGACGCTTGCAGGCGTAGTCCATCAGTCCCATGTCGGCGAGGATCACGGCATCGACGCCGTGGCCGGCGGCGCGGTCGACGGCGGCCGTCCACCGGCTCCAGTTGCTTGCCTGCGGGAATGTGTTGAGGGCGATCAGCACGCGGGCCGAGCGGTCGTGGGCGTACTTCACGCCCTCGGCCAACGCCTTGTCGTCAAAATTAAGACCATTGAAATTTCTTGCGTTGGTGTCGTCGCGGAAGCCGGCGTAGACGCAGTCGGCGCCGTGGTCGACGGCGGCCTTGAGCGCCGGCAGGCCGCCGGCCGGGCAGACCAGCTCGATGGGGGCGGGGGCTGTCATGATTCTGGGGGCGCCATGGAATGCGGCACTATATCCGCGGAGCGCGGGTAGGGGTTTGACTTGGGTCAAACCGGGCCGAACCGCGGCGAACGGTGTTCAGCCTTGACGAACAATGTGGGGGGCGTTACCAGCCCCAGAGGCGGATCAGCAGCGGCAGCAGCAGCGCCATGCCGATGACCGGGCCCGGCAGCGGCAGGCCGAAGGCCGGCACGACGATTTCGCCGGCGAGCTGGAACAGCAGCAACAGGGTGAGCGCGCCGATCATGTCGGCACTCCGGCCTCAGGACGGATGATGGTGCACCGGCTCGGCCACATGGTGGGTCTCGGCCGCGACGTGATGCTGCAGCTCGTGCAGCGGCCGCCCCGGCGTCTTGTGGCCGACCCATTGCGGCAGCAGCGAGCCGGCGACCATGCCGACCAGCGACACGCCGAGCCCGATCAGCTGCGGCGGCACCGGGCTGGCCTCGCCGATCAGCACTTCGATCAGGATCCACGACAGCAGGCCGCCGAAGGTGGCGGCCAGCGCGCCCTGGGTCGTGCCGCGGTGCCAGAAGATGCCGGCGGCCAGCGGCACGAAGGCGCCGGCCAGCGTGATCTTGTAGGCGTTTTCGACCATCTTGAAGATCGAGGCCTCCGACTTCAGGGCGAAGGCCAGCACCAGGCAGGTGAAGCCGACCAGGCAGGCGCGCATCACGCGCAGGAACTGCCGGTCGCTCATGTGCGGGTAGAACCCCTTGATCACGTTCTCGGCGAAGGTGACCGAGGGTGCGAGCAGCGTCGCCGACGAGCAGCTCATGATCGCCGAGAGCACGGCGCCGAAGAACAGTACCTGGGCGAACAGCGGCGTGTGCCGCAGCACCAGCGTCGGCAGCACCAGTTGGGAGTCCTTCGCCAGCAATTCGCCGAACATGGCGGGATCGATCAGGGTGGCCGAGTAGGCGATGAACATCGGCACGAAGGTGAAGCAGAAGTAGATCGAGGC
>JAUYFI010000053.1 GCA_030691075.1 Sulfurisoma sp.
GCCTCGATCTACTTCTGCTTCACCTTCGTGCCGATGTTCATCGCCTACTCGGCCACCCTGATCGATCCCGCCATGTTCGGCGAATTGCTGGCGAAGGACTCCCAACTGGTGCTGCCGACGCTGGTGCTGCGGCACACGCCGATTGCCGCTGGCCGCCGGCATCTTCTGGCGTCGCGGCACGACCCAGTTGCACGCGCCGATCGCGGTGATCGTCGTCAACGCCCGGCGTGGCTGAAACCTGCTACTCGCCGAGGTAGGCGACTCGAACCCTTGCGTCGGCAGCGAGATTGGCCGCGGTGTCGGCCAGGATGATGCGGCCGCTTTCCATGACATAGCCGCGGTTGCACACCTCGAGCGCCAGCCGGGCATTCTGCTCGACCAGCAGAATGGTCACGCCCCGCGCCGCGATGGTGCGAATCACTTCGAACACCTTCTGCACCATCAGCGGCGCGAGGCCCATCGACGGCTCGTCCAGCAGCAGTAACCGCGGCCGCCCCATCAGCGCGCGGCCGATGGCCAGCATCTGCTGCTCGCCGCCGGAAAGCGTGCCGGCGAACTGCGTCTGCCGTTCGCGCAGACGCGGCAGCAGTTCGAAGACATGCTCGAGGTCGGCGGCGATCTCGCCGTCATTGCGGTGATACGCGCCCATCGCCAAGTTCTCGGCCACGGAGAGCCGCGCGAACACGCCGCGACCCTCGGGCACCAGCGCCAGGCCCATGCCGACCAGCGCATGGCCGGGCACGGCGTCGATGTACCGGCCGGCGTAGTGGATATCGCCGCGCGCGGGCAGCATGCGCGCCAGCGCCTTCAGCGTCGAGGTCTTGCCGGCGCCGTTGGCGCCGATCAGGCAGACCATCTCGCCTTGCTCGACGGTGAAGGAAATGCCTTTCACGGCATTGATGCCGCCGTAGCTGACCTGAAGGTCGGCTACGGCAAGCAATGGACGACCATCCCCCCGGCCCCCTTCCTCGGGAAGGGGGCGACCATGTTTGCTCGCTGCGCTCGAAGTGTTTGGGGTTTCGTCATGCACCAAGATAAGCCTCGATCACTTTCGGGTCGCGCTTCACCACGTCCGCCACGTCCTCGGCGATCTTCTCGCCATAGTCGAGCACGGCGACGCGGTCGCACAGGCCCATCACCAGCTTGACGTCGTGCTCGATCAGCAGCACGGTGACGCCGTCGGCGCGGATGCCCTCGATCAGCGTCTTGAGTTCAGCCGTCTCGGTCGCGTTCATGCCGGCGGCGGGTTCATCGAGGGCGAGGAGTTTCGGTTCGGTGGCCAGGGCGCGGGCGATCTCGAGGCGGCGCTGGTCGCCATAGGGCAGGTTGCGCGCAAGCTTGCGCGCGTGATCGGCGATGCCGACGTAATACAGCAGTTCCCCGGCCCGGCGGCGGATCGCCGCTTCCTCTTCGCGCGCGCGCGAAAAGCGCAGCACCGCTCCGCCAACGCCGACTTTTGTCCGCGCATGGCGGCCGACCATCACGTTCTCCAGCGCCGTCATGTTGGCGAACAGGCGGATGTTCTGGAAGGTGCGGGCGATACCGGCGCGGGTGACCTCATGCGGGCTGCCCAGCGGCAGTGGCGCGCCGTTGAAAATCACTTCGCCGCCGTCTTTCGGATAGAGGCCGGTGAGCACGTTGAAGAAGGTGGTCTTGCCGGCGCCGTTGGGGCCGATCAGGCCGTAGATCTCGCCGGCCGCGATGGCCAGCGAAACATCCTTCAGCGCCTGCACGCCGCCGAAGGACTTGCCGATGTTTCGAGCCTCCAGCAGCACACTCATTTGCCGGAAAGCTCCCGGCGGTGGCGCGCCTCGGGCCACAGCCCCGCCGGCCGGTAGAGCATGACCAGAATCAACGCGATGCCGAACAGCAGCATGCGCAAGGACTCCGGGTCGAGCAGCACCTTGCCGAAGAGCGCCTGCTGCACGGGGCCAGCGCCGTAACGAAAGGCCTCGGGCAGCAGCGTCAGCAGCAGGCCGCCGAGGATCACGCCGGGAATGTGGCCCATGCCGCCCAGCACCACCATGCACAGCACCATCACCGATTCGAGCAGGCCGAAGCTCTCGGGCGAGACGAATTCCTGGAAGCCGGCGAACAGCCCGCCGGCGACGCCGCCGAACGAGGCGCCCATGGCGAAGGCCAGCAGCTTGACGTTGCGCGTGTCGATGCCGCAGGCCTTGGCGGCGATCTCGTCCTCGCGGATGGCCACCCAGGCACGACCGATGCGCGAATCCTGCAGGCGGATGCCGACGAAGACGATGGCGATGGCGAGCAGGACGAACAGGTAGTAGTAGAGCATCACGCCGGAGAGCGTGACGCCGAACACCTCGATCGGTTTCGACAGCGGATGGCCGGCGACGCTGATGGGGTCGATGCGGGCGATGCCTTGCGGGCCGTTGGTGATGTTCACCGGCGTGTTGAGGTTGTTCAGGAAAATGCGGATGATCTCACCGAAGCCGAGCGTGACGATGGCGAGGTAGTCGCCACGCAGCCGCAGCGTCGGCGCGCCCAGCAGTACGCCGAAGAACCCGGCCACCAGGGCGCCCAGCGGCAGGATCGCCCAGGCCGGCCAGTGCAAGCCGAAGTGCGGCGAGGCCAGCAGCGCGTAGAGATAGGCGCCCACGGCGTAGAAGGCGATATAGCCGAGATCGAGCAGGCCGGCGAAGCCGACCACGATGTTCAGACCGAGCGCCAGGATGATGTAGAGCAGCGCGTAGTCGAGCACGCGCACCCAGGTGTTGCCCAGCGCGCCGCCGACCACGAGGGGGAGCATGGCCAGCGCCACGGCGATCAGCGCGGTGCCGACGAATGCGCGGTGCCTGGGATTCATGCCCTTTCCGCCACTTTCTCGCCCATCAATCCCGACGGCCGGAAGATCAGCACCACGATCAGCACGAAGAAGGCGAACACGTCCTGGTAGTTGGAGCCGAGCACGCCGCCGGTCAGATCGCCGATGTAGCCGGCACCGAGCGCCTCGATCACGCCGAGCAGCAGACCGCCGACCATGGCGCCGCCGAGGTTGCCGATGCCGCCGAGCACGGCCGCGGTGAAGGCCTTGAGGCCGAGCAGGAAGCCCATGTGGTAATGGGCGATGCCATAGTTGGCGCTGACCATCACGCCGGCCAGCGCACCCAGCGCCGAGCCGATGACGAAGGTGAGCATGATGATGCGGTTGGCATCGACGCCCATCAGCGCCGCGATGGCCGGGCTTTCCGCGGTGGCGCGCATGGCGCGGCCAAGTTTCGTCCGGTTCACCAGTTGCATCAGGCCGAGCATGGTCAAGGCGGCGGTGGCCATGATGATGAGCTGCACCTCGGTGATCTGCGCGCCGAGAATCTCATGCGAGCCGGCGGGCAGCAACTGCGGCACCGAATGGTAGTTGCGGCCCCACACCAGCATCGCCACCTGCTGCAGCACGATGGAGACGCCGATGGCGGTAATCAGCGGCGCCAGGCGCGGGGCATTGCGCAGCGGCCGGTAGGCGACGCGCTCGATGGTCGCGCCCAGCGCCATGCACACCAAGGCGGCTGCGGCCAGCGCCAGCAACAACACCAGCGGGGCCGGCAGGCCGGCGGCGGCCAGCATCTTGGCTACAGCGAGCGCGGTGAGCGCCCCGATCATCACCACCTCGCCGTGGGCGAAGTTGATGAGGCCGAGGATGCCGTAGACCATGGTGTAGCCCAGCGCCACCAAGGCGTAGATGCTGCCCAGCGTCAGGCCGTTGATGAGTTGCTGCAGGAAAATATCCACGCTCGCAATTATAGGCCCGCCTCCCCCCGGCCCCTCCTCGCGGAGGGGGTGGCGAATCCGCTCGCTGCGCTCGATTGTCACGGGGAGCGGCATCGGTCAGCAGAGCAGATTGCGGCTTCGCCGCGTGCCGCGTTTGCTTGGGGTGGCCCGGCGCAAACGCCGTGGCGTTTCAGCCGGAAACCATCCCCCATTCCGCCACGCCGTCGCGCAGGTGGGCGGCCGAAAACCTTCTTTGCGCAGCAGGTCGACGGCGTCTTTCGCCATCAGGCAGAAAGGGCCGCGACAGTAGGCCACCACCGGCCGGTCTTTCGGCAGATCGGCGAGCCGCTGGCGCAGTTCGTCCATCGGGATCGAGCGGGCGAAGGGCAGATGGGTGGTCAGATATTCCTCGGCCGGCCGTACGTCGAGCACCACGACATCGCCGCGCTGTTCAAACGCAAGGGAGGTCTCAAGGTGCGCCGCTTCATCGCCGCAACCTCTGGCGCCTATCACGCCGAATTGCTCGGACTGGGCTGATGTTCGTGCGATTGCCCTGTGTATGAATACTACGTCGAGCGGATGCTGAAGCCTTCGGAGTAGAATGCGCGGTTAGTTTTTCCGACCCGCCCCGCCATGAGCATCAGTTCCGTACAAGATATCGTCGCCGACCTCAAGGCCGGCCGCATGGTCATTCTCGTCGACGAGGAAGACCGCGAGAACGAGGGCGACCTCGTCATCGCCGCCGAGCATTGCACGGCCGAGGCGATCAACTTCATGGCCAAGCACGGCCGCGGCCTCATCTGCCTGACGCTGACCGAGGCGCGCTGCCGCCAGCTCGACCTGCCGCTGATGGTGCGCGACAACAAGACGCCGCACGGCACCGCCTTCACCCTGTCGATCGAGGCCGCCGAGGGCGTCACCACCGGCATCTCGGCCCACGACCGCGCCCGCACCGTGCAGGCCGCCGTGGCCAGGAATGCGAAGCCCGCCGACATCATCCAGCCCGGCCACATCTTCCCGCTGATGGCTTCGATCGGCGGCGTGCTGGTGCGCGCCGGCCATACCGAGGCCGGCTGCGACTTCGCCCAGATGGCGGGCGTGGAGCCGGCGTCGGTGATCTGCGAGATCCTCAAGGACGACGGCGCCATGGCGCGGCTGCCCGACCTGATCGAGTTCGCCGGCGCGCACAAGCTCAAGATCGGCACCATCCGCGACCTGATCCACTACCGCGCCGAGAACGAGAAGCTGGTCGAATGCGTCGCCGACAAGGAAGTCATGTGCGCCCACGGCAGCTTCCGCCTGCGCGCCTTCGAGGACAAGACCAGCGGCGAGGTGCATCTGGCGCTGACCCGGGGCGAGATTCGCGCCGAGGACGAAACGCTGGTGCGCGTGCATGAACCGATCTCGGTGCTCGACTTCCTCGACTGCGCCAGTCACCGCCACAGCTTCACGGTCGATCAGGCGATGGCCGCCATCGCCCGGGCCAAGTCCGGCGTCATCGTGCTGCTGCATCGCAAGGAGGCCGGCGACGACCTGGTATCCGTGCTCAAGGGCGACGGCGACCGCCCCGCCGCCAAGTGGGACCCGCGCCTCTACGGCATCGGCGCGCAGATACTGCGCGAACTCGGCGTCGGCAAGATGCGCCTGATGGCCAGCCCGCGCAAGATGCCCAGCATGGCCGGCTTCGGCCTCGAAGTCTGCGGCTATCTCTCGCCCAACGAAGCCAAGGCATAAACAAAGGAAGCACATCATGGCCAAATGCCAGAACGTCCGCGAAATCGAACCCAATCTCAACGGTGCCGGCCTGCGTGTCGGCGTTGTCATGAGCCGCTTCAACCGCGACATTTGCGAGGGCCTGCTCTCGGCCTGCTGCCAGGAACTCGGCAAGCTCGGCGTCGCGCCCGAGAACGTCACCATCGCCACCGTGCCCGGCGCGCTGGAGCTGCCGCTGGTGCTGCAAACCATGGCGCAGAGCGGCAAATTCGACGCGCTGGTTGCCTTGGGCAGCGTGGTGCGCGGCGAGACCTACCACTTCGAAGTCGTGTCGAACGAGTCGGCGCGCGGCATCACCGACGCCCAGCTCGCCATCGGCATTCCCATCGCCAACGGCGTACTCACCACCGAGAACGACGACCAGGCGCTGGTGCGCGTGTCGGTCAAGGGTGCGGAAGCCGCCCAGGCCGCCGTCGAGATGGCCAACCTGTTGCGGAACTTCAGGTGAGTGCTGGCAAGTCTCCGCGGCACAAGGCGCGCGAATTCGTCATCCAGGGCCTCTACCAGTGGCAGGTCGGCGGCCAGGACATCGCCGCCATCCAGATCCAGGCCGAGGGCGTGGCCGGCTTCGACAAGGCCGACCGCGCGCTCTACGATGCCCTGCTCGACGGCGTGCTGACGGACGCCGAGACCCTGCGCGAACTGCTCGCGCCGTATGTCGACCGCCCATGGGAAGAAATCTCGCCGATCGAACGCGGCATCCTGTTGCTCGGCGCCTGCGAGCTCAAGCACCACCCCGAGACACCCTACCGCGTCATCATCAACGAGGCCATCGAGCTGGCCAAGACCTACGGCGGCACCGACGGCCACAAGTTCATCAACGGCGTGCTCGACAAGCTGGCGCCGGAATTGCGGCCGGGCGAGGCGAGGAAGTGATTGAGGTATGGAGCGAAAGAGGAACAAAACGGTAAAGGCGACGCTTACGCAGCGCCTGCTTCAGCTTATCGCTGAAACTGATTTTGTTCGGCTCGAACACTTGTTCGATGAGCCAAATATTTTCAAGATCGTTGGCCGGACACATTACGAGCGCTGGCATTCGTGCTTCTGGGGATGGCTTCTCGATCCAAACGGTTCCCATCTGCTGTCTTCATATCCGCTGTCCCGGCTAGTTTTGCTACTGGGCGAGAACAGCGCGTTACCAAGCTGCCACGCCGGGCAACAAGACTTACTGGTGACGTTGGCGAATGCTGAATACGGAAACGTCAGCATCTCACCTAACGAAAACGACTCAACGGAAACAGGCGTAACGGGCGTCGGGCGGTTTGATATTTTCTTGAGCGCTGACGTTGAGGACATCTTTGAGGCCGAACACAAACTCAACCTTCTCGTGGAACTCAAGGTTGACTCCGCCCCTAATGCAGACCAGTCCAAGCGATACGCCGATTGGCTCTTCGACACACACCCGAGCGACATCAATTTGGCAATCTACTTCCTGCCGAAGCTCGGGGAAACTGCGGCTGTGACTGTAGGAGACAACAGATGGAACTGCGTCAGTTATCAGTTGCTGCATGACAAATTATTGTTGCCACTCTTCGAACACCCGAGCCTCAATCCGAAAACGGCTCCATTCATAGCGCAATACATGAAGAACATGAGGCACAGCCACAGGGGTGTCAAAATGGCCATCACCGAAGAAGAAAGACGAATTGCATCGGCGCTCTACGACAAGTACAGCGATGTATTCGATGCCATCTACGAAGCACTCCTGATAGAAAAGAAGGTTGATTACGACATTAAGGACGCAGTTGAACCACCCTCAAGAGAATCGGGCAGGATCGCGGTGCAAATCGACGGTACCCTGTTCATGGGGGAACCGCTGAAAGTCTTGTTCGAGAAGGTCTTGAAATACCTTGTGGACAGCAAACTGATATCGAAGCTCCCCTTGCCATGGGGCAAGTCGGGGAAGCGATATGCACTGACCAACCTTCTGCCTGCAACCCATCCATCCGGCCGGCCGTTTTTCTACCCAATTGAGTACAAGAGCTACGTCATGGAGAGTCACTATTCGAGATCCAGGGGATTGGCAATCCTCGAAGAGCTATCCAATCAACTCGAGGTACCTTTCTCAACTGTAGATGCCTGATTAGAGAGGGCGCGTATGAAGAATGGTGAGATTGTGTATTCGCTGAGCGTGGAAGACATTCAGGAAACAGCACTACAAGAACTCGAACGTCGGCTATCGCCCAAGGAAGTTCAAAAAGTTGCCGATGAAATCGGCAACTACATCGATTGGTATCAGGCAATTGCGCTTGCTATAGAGCGAACAGGGGTAGGGGCAACGGATCGTAGCTAACTTTGCGGCGAATCGGGCATCCGAGACAAATGCGGTTAATTGAACGCCAATGACGAAACTGAGTTGGGTGACGTTCGCGAGCGAATGAGGTGCTTCGGTCGCCTTTGGCTGCGGCACACGCTGCGGCACACAAGCCGGGGCCATGTGTTCGTGTTGGCCGATATCTGCGTTTCCCAGCAGCGGGAGGACAACGCGAATACATGGCCCCGGCCTGCACCGAAAAATCGAGCACAGGAATCAGATTTTGTCCTGCTGTCCTGCAATGAGTCCGGTCGATTGTTCCGCCCTCGCAATAAGTGCCAATGCCCTCCGAATTCGCCCTGATCGACCGCTACTTCAAGCGCCCGACCCGACACACCGTGCTCGGCGTCGGCGACGACGGCGCGCTGATCCGTCCCACCCCCGGCATGGAATTGGTGGTCTCCACCGACATGCTGGTCGCCGGCACCCACTTCCTGCCCGATGCCGACGCCGAAGACCTCGGCTGGAAGACGCTGGCGGTCAATGTTTCGGACCTGGCGGCGATGGGCGCGCTGCCGCGCTGGGCGCTGCTGGCCGCCGCACTGCCGGCGGCGACCGAATCGTGGATCGAAAAATTCGCCCGGGGCTTCTTCGCCTGCGCCGATGCATTCGGCATCGACGTCATCGGCGGCGACACCACCAAGGGCCCGCGCAACTTCTGCGTCACCATTTTCGGCGAGGTGCCCGAGGGCAAGGCACTGCTGCGCTCGGGCGCCCGGCCCGGCGACGAGATCTGGGTGTCGGGCCGGCCCGGCCGCGCCGCTCTGGGACTGGCCCACCTGCAGGGGCGAACCGTGCTGGCCGAGCCGCAATTGTCCGACTGTCTCGCCGCGCTCAACCGCCCACAGCCGCGTATCGCGCTCGGCCTGGCGCTGCGCGGGGTGGCCTCCGCCGCCATCGACGTTTCCGACGGTCTGTTGGCCGACCTCGGCCATATCCTTGATGCCTCGGGCATGGCGGCGAAGCTGCGGATCGCCGTCTCGCCAACGCCGACTTTCGAGGAGCAATGCCTGCTATCCGGCGGCGACGATTACGAACTCGCCTTCACCGCACCCGCCGCCCGCCATGCAGAAATCGCCGCGCTCGCCGACACGCTCCAGCTAGCACTCACTCACATCGGCAGCGTTGCCACTGGAGAGCCCGGGGCCATCGACCTGCGCGACGCCGAGGGCCGGCCCATCGGAATCGAACAACGCGGCTACGATCACTTTAGATAGCCCTGCCCCATGGCCAAACTGCCCCCGCCTCCGCTGAAATTCCTCTTTGCCCACCCGGCCCACTTCATCGCCTGCGGCTTGGGCAGCGGGCTGTCGCCGTTCGCACCGGGGACCGCCGGCACCGCCTTCGCCTGGCTGACCTTTCCGCTGCTGCAGCTCGCCTACCCCAACGACGCCAACCTCGCGCTGTTCCTGCTGCTCATGTTCGGCTTCGGCGTCTGGTGCGCCCACATCACCGGCAAGCACCTCGGCATAGTCGATCACGGCGCCATCGTCTGGGACGAGATCGTGCCATTCTGGGCGGTGCTGATGTTCGTGCCGTCGGCGATGGTCACCTCACCCCATGGCGCCTTCCTCTCGCTCTCGGGCCTGGCCTGGCAGACGGCGGCTTTCTTCCTTTTCCGCTTCTACGACATTGTCAAACCGCCGCCGGCCGACTGGTTCGACAGCCAGGTCAAGAACGGCTTCGGCGTGATGATGGATGACGTGATCGCCGCCGCCTATACCGTGCTGACGCTGGCCGTGGCGAAATCGCTGTTTTTCTGATGGACACAGAGCTCGTCGCCCTGTCCGAAGCCGTTGGCGCGGCGTGTCGCCAGTCCCACGGGGATTCCCTTCGGTCACGCCGACTTTTTGTGGCGACGGCCGAATCCTGCACCGGCGGCTGGGCAGCCCAGGTGATCACCCACACGGCAGGCAGTTCGGGATGGTTCGAGCGCGGCTTCGTCACCTATACCAACGAAGCCAAGATCGAGATGCTCGGCGTGCGGGCGGAAACGCTGGAGAAACACGGTGCGGTGAGCCTCGAAACGGCTGCCGAGATGGCCGCCGGCGCGCTGAAAAACTCCAACGCATTGATTTCATTGGCTATCACCGGAATTGCCGGCCCGACGGGTGGCTCACCGGGTAAGCCAGTGGGCGCCGTATGCTTCGCCTGGTGCTTGCGCGGGCAGTCGCCGGAAGCCGAACGTTGCCAGTACGAGGGCGACCGCGAGGCCATCCGGCGGCAATCGGTCATTCACGCGCTAACGGGCTTGATCGACCGCGCAAGAAACATGCCATAATTGTCACAACATTTGGAGAGAACGCACATGGACGACAACAAAACCAAAGCCCTGCAGGCCGCCCTGGCCCAGATCGAAAAGCAGTTCGGCAAGGGCTCCATCATGAAAATGGGCGAAGGCCTCGCCATCGACGACATCCAGACCGTTTCCACCGGCTCCCTGGGACTCGATATCGCCCTGGGCATCGGCGGCCTGCCGCGCGGCCGGGTGGTCGAGGTGTATGGGCCGGAGTCTTCCGGCAAAACCACGCTGTGCCTGCACATCGTGGCCGAGATTCAGAAAGCCGGCGGCGTCGCCGCCTACATCGACGCCGAGAACGCGCTGGATCCCGGGTATGCGGCGAAACTCGGCGTGAACGTGCCCGACCTGCTGATTTCGCAACCCGACACCGGCGAACAGGGGCTGGAAATCACCGACATGCTGGTACGCTCGGGCGGTGTCGATCTGATCGTCATCGACTCGGTCGCCGCGCTGACGCCGAAAGCCGAAATCGAGGGCGAGATGGGCGACCAGTTGCCCGGTTTGCAGGCGCGGCTGATGTCGCAGGCATTGCGCAAGCTCACCTCCAACATCAAGCGCACCAACACGCTGGTGATTTTCATCAACCAGATCCGCATGAAGATCGGCGTGATGTTCGGCAATCCCGAAACCACCACCGGCGGCAACGCGCTGAAGTTCTACGCCTCGGTGCGCATGGACATCCGCCGCACCGGCGCGATCAAGAACGGCGACGAGGTGGTCGGCAACGAGACCAAGGTGAAAGTCGTCAAGAACAAGGTGGCGCCGCCCTTCCGCGAGGCCCGCTTCGACATCCTCTACGGCGAGGGCATTTCGCGCGAGGGCGAAGTCGTCGAGCTCGGCGTCGAGCACAAGATCGTCGAAAAATCCGGCGCCTGGTATTCCTACAAGGGCGAGAAGATCGGCCAGGGCAAGGACAAGACGCGCGAGTTCCTGCGCGAGCATCCCGAGATGGCGGTCGAGATCGAGAACCGCGTGCGCGAGGCCGTCGGCGTCACCGGCATCGCCGCGCCCGCCGCCAGGGCCGAGTGAATGAGCTGAGAAGCCGGGCCATCAAACTGCTGGCGCGCCGCGAACATACGCGCGCCGAGCTGGCCAAAAAGCTCGCCCTCCACGGCACACAGGAAGAAATCGAAAGCGTGCTTGCCGACCTTGAACGCAGCGGACTGCTCTCCGACGCCCGCGCCGCCTCCGCCTACGTGCGCGGCCATGCCGCGCGCTTCGGCGCCGCCCGGCTGCGCCAGACTTTACGCACCAAGGGCGTGGCGGTGGAGCTGATCGAGGAGCAGGTGGTCGGGCTACCCAACGAGATCGACCGCGCCCGCGAGATCTGGACGAAGAAATTCGGCACGGCGCCCGTCGATGCCCGCGAGTGGGCGAAGCAGGCGCGCTTCCTCCAATCGCGCGGCTTCGCCTCGGACGTGATCCGCCGGCTGCTCAGGGAACCCGTGGATGACTAGTCTCAGCGTCCATAATCTGCGGAAGAAATACAAAACGCGCACCGTCGTCAAGGACGTCTCCTTCGACGTCGCCGGCGGCGAGGTGGTCGGCCTGCTCGGCCCCAACGGCGCCGGCAAGACCACCTGCTTCTACATGATCGTCGGCCTGGTCGCCTCCGATGGCGGTGAGATCCGCATCGGCGACGAAAAGCTGACCCACATGCCGATCCATCGCCGCGCGCGCCTCGGTCTTTCCTACCTGCCGCAGGAAAACTCGGTGTTCCGCAAGCTCTCGGTGGCCGACAACATCCGCGCCGTGCTGCAGCTGCAGGACGACCTGGACGAAGAGAACGTCGAGGAACGCCTCGACGAACTGCTGCAGGAACTGCACATCACCCACATCAAGGAGAGCGCCGCCATCTCGCTCTCGGGCGGCGAGCGCCGCCGCGTCGAGATCGCCCGCGCGCTCGCGACCAAACCGCGCTTCATCCTGCTCGACGAACCCTTCGCCGGCGTCGACCCGATCGCCGTCATCGATATCCAGAAGATCATCAAGTTCCTGAAGGAACGCGGCATCGGCGTGCTCATCACCGACCACAACGTGCGCGAGACCCTGGGCATCTGCGACCGCGCCACCATCATCAACGAAGGCTGCGTACTGGCGGCTGGACATCCGGCCGATATTGTCGATAATGAAAGTGTGCGCCGGGTATATCTTGGCGAGCACTTCAAGATGTGACGAAGTGAAACAAACACTCCAACTCAGGCTTTCGCAACACCTCGCGCTGACACCGCAGTTGCAGCAGTCCATCCGGTTATTGCAGCTGTCGACGCTGGAACTCAACCGGGAAATCGAGCAGGCTCTGCAGGAAAACCCGCTGCTGGAACGCGAGGGTGATGATTTTGGTTCCTACGCGCCGGGTGCCGATGCCTTGGCCGCGCCTCAGCCAGCCGCCCCGGCCGAGAATTCGGCCGAAACCACCGTCGAACGTGGCGATGTCGATGAAAACTGGGGGCAGGAGTGGGGAGGGTCTCACTCTTCGCGAGAGCACAACGACGACGGTGATGACATTGATGCCGGCGATATCCAGGCGGCGGCGACCAGCCTGCGCGACCACCTGATCGCCCAGATCGGCTTGACGCAACTCAGCCCCCGCGAGCGAGCGCTGGTCGCCTTTCTCGTCGAGGCGCTCGACGACGACGGTTACCTCTGGCAAAGCCTCGAGGAACTCGCCGGGGTGCTGCCGGACGATGCGGAGATCGACACCGAAGAACTGCTCGAGGAACTGGCCATCGCCCTGCGTCACTTGCAGAACCTCGACCCGCCGGGCATCGGCGCGAGAAGTCCGGCCGAATGCCTCGAACTGCAACTCGCCGCCGTGCCGCCAACGCCGACTTCCGAACTCGCTCGAGCCATCGTACACGGCCACCTCGACCAGTTCGCGGCGCGCGATTTCGCGAAAATAAAGAAGGCGCTGGGCTGCGACGACGACCAGTTGCGCGAAGCCCAGACGCTGATCCGCTCGCTCAACCCGCGCCCCGGCGCGCGCTACGCCCCGCTCGACACCCGCTACATCATCCCCGACGTGGTGGTGAAGAAGCTGCGCGGCAACTGGGTGGCGAGCCTGAACTCCGACGCCATGCCGCGGCTGCGGATCAATCGCCTCTATGCCAACATCCTGCAAGCCCAGCGTGGCGGCAGCGGCTCGAAGAACCTCGCCGGCCAGTTGCAGGAAGCCAAGTGGCTGATCAAGAACGTGCAGCAGCGCTTCGACACCATCGGCCGCGTGTCGCAGGCCATCGTCGACCGCCAGCGCGCCTTCTTCGACCACGGCGAGGTGGCGATGCGACCGCTGACGCTGCGCGAAATCGCGGACACCGTCGGCCTGCACGAATCCACCATTTCACGCGTGACGACGCAGAAATACCTGGCCAGTCCGCGCGGCGTCTACGAACTGAAATACTTTTTTGGCAGCCACGTCGCCACCGACACGGGCGGGGCTGCCTCATCCACCGCGATCCGGGCGCTAATCAAGCAGCTGGTCGCCTCCGAGGACGGCCACAAGCCGCTCTCGGACGCGAAGATCGCGGATATCCTCGGCGAGCAGGGCATCGTCGTGGCGCGGCGCACCGTCGCCAAGTACCGCGAATCCCTTAATATCCCGCCGGTCAACCTGAGAAAGGTGCTTTAAGGAGCCATCATGAACATCAACATCACTGGACATCACATCGAAGTCACTCCCGCCATCCACGATTACGTCGTGAACAAGCTCGACCGCGTGATCCGCCACTTCGACCACGTCACCAGCGTCCATGTGATCCTCTCGGTCGCCAAGCTCAAGCAGAAGGCCGAGGTCACCCTGCACGTCAAGGGCAAGGATATCACCGCCGTCGCCGAGGAGGCCGATCTCTATGCCGCCATCGACGCCATGGAAGACAAGCTCGACCGGCAGGTGATGAAGCACAAGGAAAAGGTCAGCGACCACAGCTACGACAAGCGCGCCCAGTAGTACATTTTCATATTTTGCCGCTGGCACGGGTGGGGGTATACTGCGCCCCTTCCCCGCCGCGCCTTGTTTGCGGCCCATCCATTCCATGAACCAGATCATCAAACTCCTGCCGCCCGCCAATGTCGTGGCGGGCCTCGACGCCAGCAGCAAGAAACGCGTCTTCGAACAGGCAGGCATCCTCTTCGAGAACAACCACGGCATCGCCCGCGCCAGCGTCTATGACGCCCTGTTCGCGCGCGAGAAGCTCGGCTCCACCGGCCTGGGCCAGGGCATCGCCATTCCCCACGGCCGCATCAAGGGCCTCAAGGAAGCGCGCGGCGCCTTCCTGCGCCTGGCCGCACCGGTGCAGTTCGATGCCGCCGACGGCAAGCCGGTCGACATGATCTTCGTGCTGCTGGTGCCCGAGGCGGCCACCGAGCACCACCTGCAACTGCTCTCCGAGCTCGCCCAGATGTTCTCGGAGCGCGCCTTCCGCGAACAGCTCGTCGCCGCTCCCGACGCCACGACCACCCACGCGCTGTTCGCCAACTGGCAAGGCTAGATGCCGCGGCTGATCGTCTCGCAGCTCTTTGAGCGCAATCGGGAACGGCTGAAGCTCACCTGGGTTTGCGGCAAGCTCGACCGCGTTCTCTCGATCACCCAGGAGGACGTCTCGCCGGCCGACCTGGTCGGCCACCTCAATCTGATCCACCCCGATCGCCTGCAGGTGCTTGGCGCACCCGAGATCGCCTGGGCCAACCAGCACACCTCGGTCAAGTTGCAAAAACACATCCACGAGATCATCGCGGCACAACCACCGGCGCTGATCGTCGCCGACGATTGCGCGGTGCCGGAAGCCGTGCGCGCCGAATGCGAAGCCAGTGGTACCGCGCTGTTCACCACGCCGCAACAGGCCGCCCTGGTCATCGATTCGCTGCGGCTCTATGTTTCGCGCCAGCTGGCGGAAACTATCACCCTGCATGGGGTATTCGTCGACGTGCTCGGCGTCGGCGTGCTGATCACCGGCGAGTCCGGCGCGGGAAAAAGCGAACTTGGCCTCGAACTGATTTCGCGTGGTCACGGTCTCGTCGCCGACGACGTCGTCGAGGTTTCGCGCGTCGCGCCCAATACCCTCGAAGGTCGCTGCCCCGATCTGCTCAAGGACTTCCTCGAGGTGCGCGGACTGGGCCTGCTCAACATCCGCACCGTCTTCGGCGAAACCGCCTGCCGCCGCAAGATGAAGCTCAAGCTCATCGTGCACCTGATGCGCCCGCAGGTCGGCGCGCCCGAGGCCATCCGCCTTGCGCTCGACGCCCAGAGCGAGACCATCCTCGGCGTGCCGATCCGCAAGGTGGTGCTGCCGGTCGCCGCCGGCCGCAACCTCGCCGTGCTGCTCGAGGCTGCGGTGCGCTCGACCATCCTCAGCCTGCGCGGTATCGACAGCACCCAGGACTTCCTCGACCGCCAGCAGCGCGCACTCGACAGCGATCAGGACAGCGACTACTGAGGGAGCTTGCTGGCGACCGCTTTCGCGGGTGCAGTCAACCCGGTCGACTAAGGCCGCGTTGATAGATCACGGCAATCGCCGCAATTCCAATCAGGAGAAGCCAAATGCAAAAACTGATCGTCACCGCCCTCGTCACCCTTTTCGCCGCCGGCGCTTACGCCCAGGCCCCGGCCAAGGTCGAAGCCAAACCCGCCGCCGCCGCCGCGCCCGCCAAGGCCGAAGCTGCCAAACCCGCCACCGCTCCCGCTGCCAAGCCGGCCGAAGCCCCCAAAGCCGCCGCGGGCGACTGTGAAGCCAAAGCCGTGAGCAAGGCCGGCAAGCCGCTGGCCGGTGCCGCCAAGGCCGCTTCCATCAAGAAGTGCGAGAAGGCAGGCAAGGCCGAAGGCAAGACGGCCAAGGCCGGGCAGCAGGAAAAGATGAAAGTCTGCAACGCCGAAGCCAAGGGCAAGAAAGGCGACGAGCGCAAGAAGTTCATGAAAGAGTGCCTCGGCAAGTAATAACGCCCGGCGCTGCCGGGAACAAAATAATGCCGGCCGATTGTGGGCCGGCATTATTTTTTGTCAGAATGTCTCATTCGCTCAGGGGAGTTCGCGATGCGCCGAATCGAAGCGCTGCTGCTGTTGCTGCTGGTCGCCACCAGCGCCCAAGCCTTCCGCTTTTCCGAGGAGGATGCCAAGGCCAGGGCCGAAGCCGATGCAGGCAAGGTCGCCGCCATCGAGATCTCGCCGGCCTGCCGCAAGCGCCTCGGCGGCGAGCGCGTGCTGCTGCTGATCGCCGAGCGCGGCAACAGCGGCATCAACGCCGAGCAGAGCCGCTACAGCCTGCACTTCAATGGCATCGAGAAGCGGCTGCGCGGCCATGGCATGCGCACCTACAGCCAGGCCGAGATCAAGAAGCAGATCGCCCAGGCCGAGATCGACGCCCATTTCCGCAACGATCCGGATGCCGCGCTGGCGGCGGCGAAAAAACTCGGTGCCACGCTGATCCTGCGCGGCATGATCGGCTCGCAGCACGGCATCAATCCCGTGCTGAAGATCAACGAGGTCGCCGTTAACATGGGTTTCGCGTTGCAGGCCGGCGGCAAGTCGCTCGCCGACGTCAACGCCAGGGCCGACTCCTATTCGGGCACCGATACCGTCGGCATGGCGCTGAAACTCATCGACGAACAAGCCGACGATGTCGTCAATCGTCTCGTCTCCGGCTACTGCGAAGGCCGCGGCGAGAAGAAGAAATAAGTCCATCCATCAAGGGGAAACCATGACCAAACTCCATCTCATTGCCTCCGTCGCGCTCGCCTTCGCCCTGCCGGCCCTGGCCCAGCCAACCTTCGACAGCCCGTCGCCGACCGCCGGCGGCAGCACCTCCGAGAAGGCCAACGCCATGGCCGACAAGGGCATGTACAAGGACGTGCAATACGCCAACGCGGCGAAGAAGGGGCCGACCCTCGTCGTCATTCCCGGCGACATCAAGAGCAACAACGCCACCTTCACGCAGAAGTTCGGCCCCAACAACATCGCCGACTTCGCCGAACTGGAACTGGGCAAGGCCAATTTCGGCATCCTCGAACGCGCCGACCTCGGTTCGCTGATGAAGGAGTTCCAGCTCGCCTACTCGCTCGGCGATCCCGACGAGGCGCGCAAGTTCCTCAAGAAGGGCAAGCTCAAGACAACGAAATGGGTGGTCAAGTTCGACGTGCTCAAGGCCGAGAGCGTCGCCCAGGCGCAGTCGGGCTTCGACGGTCGGCCGATCGGTTCGCTGCTCGGCATCTTCGGCGGCGGCCGCGGCGGCGCGGCGGCGGAAACCGTCGTCGGCTCGGTGCACTCGGGCGAGGCGACGGGCGTCTGGATCATCGGCATGCGCTACAAGATTCTCGATGCCAACACCACCGAGCAAATGGCGACCGGCTACACGGAAGAGAAGATGGAACTCGGCGCCAAGAGCTCGTCCTTCATGGGCGTGTCCTCGGGCGAGCAGGGCGGCCTGACGCTCGACGGCATGGTGCAGCGGCTGGTACAAAAGCTCGTTTGGGAAATCGATTCCAAACACAAATGAGCCTTCCCGAAAAGCTCGGCAAGTACGAAATTCGGCGCGAGCTCGGCGCCGGCGCCATGGGCGTCGTCTATGAGGGCTGGGATCCGGGCATCGCGCGACGGGTGGCGATCAAGACCGTCAAGGGCAGCGAGTTGCAGGGCGCGGAGGCCGAGCAGACCCTCGCGCGCTTCCGCCACGAAGCGCAGGCCGCCGGCCGGCTGTCGCATCCGAACATCGTCCAGATCTACGAGTTCGGCGAGGATGCGGGAATCCAGTTCATCGCCATGGAGTTCATCGAGGGCCGCGAACTCAAGGATACCTTCGACCGGGACGAGCGCTTCAAGCTGCCCGAGATCGTGCGCATCATGAAGGAGCTGCTGGCCGCGCTCGGCCATGCCCACAAGAACGGCATCGTCCATCGCGACATCAAGCCGGCCAACATCATCTTGCTCGGCGACGGCACCGTGAAGGTGGCCGATTTCGGCATCGCCCGCATCGAGTCGTCGAACCTGACCCAGGCCGGTTCCGTGCTGGGCACGCCGGCCTACATGTCGCCCGAGCAGTTCATGGGGCAGACGGTCGATGCCCGCTCGGACCTGTTCTCGGCCGGCGTCGTGCTCTACCAGTTCCTGACCGGGGAAAAGCCCTTCACCGGCTCGGTCACCACCATCATGCACAAGGTGCTGAAGGAGGAGCCCATCGCGCCTTCCGATCTCAACGTGCAGATGCCGCGCGCCTTCGACGCGCTGATGCGGAAGGCGCTGGCCAAGCGTCCCGACGAGCGTTTCCAGAGCGCCCAGGAATTCGTTGTCGCCCTCGAGGCCGCCGCCGCGGGCGAGTCGACTCTCGTCAATGCGGCCGCCGACGCCACGCTGGCGGATCGGCCGGCGCCACCCGCCGCGGCACCCGCGACGGTCGCGCCGAGCGCACCCCCCGCCAGGCGCCCCGTCCCCATGCCGGCCATCGCCGCCGGCGTCGCGGCGATCGCGGCCGGCGCCGCCGCCTGGGTGTTGCTCGGGCGCGGCCCGGCCACTCCGCCAGCGGAAGCGCCCCCAACCGCGGCGCAATCCGCCGTTCCGCCAGCGCCGACTTTTTCCGCCGAGCCCGGCACGGCCGTCATCACCGCGCTCGGTCTCGCCGACCCCGCCGACCCGCGCTATGCCCAGGACAAGGGCCTGCTCGCCGCCGACCTGCGCGAGGACGCCAGGCGGCAATTGATCGAGAAGGCCGCCGCGCTCTACGTCGACAGCCAGTCGCTCTCCAAGAACTACGGCCTGCTGCAGGCGAAACTGTTCGCCAGGAGCGGCGAGTTCATCCAGGCCATCGAGGAAGCGCAGCCGCGGCAGAACGCCGATGGCCTGATGTCGCTGACCGCCAGGGCCACCGTCAAGGTGCGGGCGGTGCAGAAGTCGCTCAACCAGATGTCGCGCGAGGAACGCATCGACTTCATCCGCAACAACGGCGACCCGAAGATCGCCGTGGCCATCACCACGCACAGCGCGCAAGGCAATGTCGTCGATCCGAACGCGCCGGCGCGGCGCTCGCCCGTCGCCGAAAACCTGTTGAAGGAACGCATCCAGTCCTTCGGCTTCCGCCTCTGGAACGACGATACGAAGAACGGCGCCGACTTCGCCGTGAGCGGCGAGGCCCGCTTCAAGAAACTGTCGGCGAAGCTCGAGGCCTCGGGCATCACCGTCGAGAAGTTCGTGCTTTCGTCATGGTCGGTCAAATGCACCGACAAGAAGAGCGGCGAGGAGATCTACTACAACAACCAGATTCCCGAAAAGCAGAGCTGGGCCACCGAGGAACTGGCGCTGCGCGACGTCGGCCGGCTGATCGGCGAGGAATTCTCGAAGAGCTTCTTCCTGCAGCACTTCGACTTCACCGCCCAGAAGGTGGTGCTCAACTTCAAGGGACTGCCCAAGCCCGAACTTGTCAAGTCGGTGCTACGCGAACTGACCGGCATACGCTCCGTGCTTGCCGTCGCCAGCCAGAGCGCTACGCCGGGCGAGACGCGTTTCGTGGCGGAACTGTCCGGCGGCAGCACCAGCCTGAGCGAACTGGTCAGCAACGGCATCGCAAAGCCACTCAACCGCAAGCTCGGTAAAACCTGCTTCAATGTGGCTGGCAGCAGCGGAACCGAGGTGACGCTCGCCTTCGAGGCGAGCTGCAACGAGGCCGGCATACTCGGCCGCCTCGACGCCCTGCCTCCCGCCGCGCTGTTCGACGCCCCGCAGCCGCGCCGCGAGGCAGTGACCCGCAATCCCGAAACCCTGCGCAGGCTCGCCATATGACGCACGACGCGGCCGCCTTCCAGGACTTCTATCCCGACGACCTCGCCCACTGCTACGGCTGCGGCCGCCTCAACGCCAACGGCCACCGGATCAAGACTTACTGGGAGGGCGACGAGACGGTCACCCACTTCACCCCGCGCCCGGAGCACACGGCGATTCCAGGCTACGTCTACGGCGGGCTGCTCGCCTCGCTGATCGACTGCCACGGCACCGGCAC
Organism: Sulfurisoma sp.; assembly: GCA_030691075.1. Taxonomy (GTDB): domain Bacteria; phylum Pseudomonadota; class Gammaproteobacteria; order Burkholderiales; family Rhodocyclaceae; genus Sulfurisoma. Next base: position 20,093 of record JAUYFI010000053.1, read on the forward strand.
GGCCTCGGCCGCCGCCTACCGCTTCCGCGACCGCGAGATCGGCTCGGAGCCTCCGTTGCGCTTCGTCACCGCATCGCTGCAAGTCGACTATCTAAAGCCGACGCCGCTCGGCGTGTCGCTGGAAATCCGCGGTCGCGTCGAGGAGATCAAAGAGAAGAAGGTCGTGGTGAACGCCACCGTGTTCGCCAACGGCGAAGCCACGGCAAAGGGCCGCATTGTCGCGGTGCTCATGCCGGAAAGCATGGCGCCGAAAGTGCCGGGTCATGGATTGAGAAAAGCTTGGAAGGCAGCTCGCCCGGGAAGCGCGTGACTACCTTGCCGATTTGCGCGATATCCGGGAGGAGCCGTGCCTCGTCGAGGCGCTGGATCGGCGCACAGTCGTCCGCATAGTCCGAGGTTGTTCTCGCCTCGATTCGCCACGGAAGCATCCCCCCCCCCCCCCCGCGTGGCGACGCAAACACCGTCCCGCCAGCGCCGACTTTTTCGGGCGGCGGTTAGAATCGGCCGACCATGCTGATCCATCCCCAGTTCGACCCCGTCGCCCTCTCGCTCGGCCCGCTGGCCGTGCGCTGGTATGGGCTGATGTATCTTGCCGGCTTCGTCGCCTTCCTCTGGCTGGGCCGCCGCCGCGCCGCCGCCCAGCCATGGCGGGGCATGACGGCGACGGATCTCGACGACCTGCTTTTCTTCGGCGTGCTCGGCGTCATCGTCGGCGGCCGCCTGGGACAGGTGCTGTTCTACGAGCCGGGCCATTACCTCGCGCATCCGCTCGAAATTCTCGCGGTGTGGAAGGGCGGCATGAGCTTCCATGGCGGCTTTCTCGGCGTGCTGGCGGCGATGGCGCTGTTCGCCCGCAAGCGCGGCAGGCGCTTCCTCGCCGTCACCGATTTCATCGCGCCGCTGGCGCCGCTGGGTCTGGGCGCGGGGCGCATCGGCAACTTCATCAACGGCGAGCTGTGGGGCCGTGTCGCCAGCGCCGACTTTTCGCTGGCGATGGTGTTTCCGCAAGTCGACATGCAGCCGCGCCATCCCTCGCAGCTCTACCAGGCCGGGTTGGAGGGCATTGCGCTGTTCGCGCTGCTTTGGTGGTTCTCGCGCCGGCAGCGACCCACCGGCCAGGTCTCCGGATTGTTCCTCGCCGGCTACGGCGCCTTCCGTTTCATCGCGGAATACTTCCGCGAGCCGGACCCGGGCATCTTCGGTCTCAGCTACACCATCAGCATGGGACAATGGCTGAGCCTGCCGATGATCGCCGTCGGCATCTGGCTGATGGCGCGGAGGAAGTAATGGCCCCCCACGCTCACATTCGTTCGCTGCCCCCCACGGGGGGGCGCATGCCTCCTTGGGGCGGCCCTACGGAGGCATGGACGTGAGCAGGCCATTCAAGGTGCTGGGCATCCAGCAGATCGCCATCGGGGGCGCGTCGAAGGAGCGCCTGAAAACGCTGTGGGTCGACAAGCTCGGGCTGGCCGTCACCGGCAACTTCGTTTCCGAGCGCGAGAACGTCGACGAGGACATCTGCGTCATGGGGGCCGGGCCGTTCAAGGTCGAGGTCGACCTGATGCAGCCGCTCGACCCTTCGGTGAAGCCGGCGGTGCACACGCCGCCGCTCAACCATGTCGGCCTCTGGATCGACGACCTGGCGCGGGCCGTCGAGTGGCTCACCGCGCAGGGCGTGCGCTTCGCCCCCGGCGGCATTCGCAAGGGCGCTGCCGGTTACGACATATGTTTTCTGCATCCAAAGGCCAGCGCCGACTTCCCCATCGGCGGCGAAGGCGTGCTGATCGAACTGGTGCAGGCGCCGCCGGAAGTCGTCGCCGCCTTCAATCAACTGGGAGCGTAATCATGCTGTTCGACAAATTCACCAACGGTGCCGTCACCTTCGCCAACCGCATCGTCATGGCGCCGATGACGCGCTGCCGCGCCGACCACCGCGACGCGATCCCCAACGACCTGATGGTCGAGTACTACCGGCAACGTGCCACGGCCGGCATGATCCTGTCCGAAGGCGTGCCGGTGTCCGACCGCGCCCGCGGCTACCTCGGCACGCCGGCCTTGTGGAACGAGGACCAGGCCGCCGGCTGGAAGAAGGTGACGGACGCGGTGCATGATGCCGGTGGCGCCATCTTCGCCCAGCTCTGGCATTGCGGCCGCGTCGCCCATTCGGCGTTGCACGCCGACGGGAGCAAGCCGGCTGGCGCCTCGACCAAGGTGGCGGCCACCAGCAAGACCTTCGTCATCCTCGACGGCAAGCCGACCCTGGCCGACTGCGAGACGCCGGCCGCGCTGACCACCGCCGAGGTCAAGGACGTGGTGCAGCAGTTCGCCCACGCCGCCCACATGGCCAAGCTGGCCGGCTTCGACGGCGTCGAGATTCACGGCGCCAACGGCTACCTGATGGACCAGTTCCGCTGCCCCGCGCTCAACGATCGCAGCGACCCCTACGGCGGCTCGCTGGAGAACCGCTACCGTCTGCTGCTGGAGATCGTCGACGTCGTCGCGCTCGTCTTTGAACCGCGCCGCATCGCCGTGCGCCAGTCGCCCTACGGCAACTTCAACGACATGGTGCCCGACCCCGAGCCCATGGTGACCTACCCGTATCTCGCCGCCGAACTCGAGCGCCGCGGCATCGGATTCCTCCATATCTACGACCAGAGTGCATCGTGGATCCACGATCCGGACCATCCGCTGATGGCGGCGCTGCGCACGGCCTACAAGGGCGCGATCATCGCCTGCGGCGGCTTCCTGCGCGAGCAGGGGGAGGCCATTCTCGCCCGTGGGCATGCCGACCTGGTGGCCATGGGCAAGCCCTACATTGCCAATCCCGATCTGGTCGCCCGCCTGCGCGCCGGGACCAGCCTGGCGCGCTGGGACGTAGATACTTTTTACGCCGGGGGAATAACGGGTTATATTGACCACCCCACCGCTTCCTGATTCAAAGGGCATACACCATGATGGCGAATTTTCGCGTCGGCCAGAAAATCCTGGCCATCGGAGCACTGGTCGGCCTGGTTCTCGGCGCCATGCTGCTGGGTTCCTTCGCTTCGTTCGGTGAATTGCGCTCCGGCCTCGATGAGGTGAAGGACGTGGGCGTGCCCAACGCCATCGTTGCCAAGGACATGCAGATGCAGGTGGTGCAGATCCAGCAATGGCTCACCGATATCGCCGCGACCCGCGGCCAGGACGGACTCGACGACGGATTCAAGGAGGCCGAAAAGGCCTATCAGGCCTTTCTCGAAGGGCTGACCAAGATCCGCGCCTCCTATGCGCGCACCGGCGATCAGGCAGGCATCGCGCGGACGGACCGCCTCAAGGAGCGGATAGCCGCGTGGTACGCCACCGGGCGGCGCATGGCCCAGGCCTACATCGACGGCGGGCCACCCAGCGGCAACCGCGTCATGACCGAGTTCGACGCCGTGTCGAAGGAGTTGCAGGAGGCCCTCGAACCCGTGATCGCCGGCCAGATCGGCCAGGCAAGGCGCGAAATCGAAATAGCGGTCGCCACGGCGGGCAAGGTACAAACACTCACGGTCGCGGGTATCCTGATGGCGGTCATCGCGCTCGCCGTTGGCGGTTTTTTGCTTGGGCGCGGCGTGGCGCGACCGCTCGACCGCATGAGCGCGATGATGACCGACCTGGTCGAGCGCAAGGATTTCTCGGTGCAACTGGATGTCGTCGGCAAGGACGAAATCGCCCGCACCGCCTCCAGTTTCAACCTCCTCGTCGCCACGCTGCGCCAGATGCTGCACGAACTCAATCGGGACGTGGGCAAGCTCGACGACACCGCCAATCATCTCGCCAGCGCCATCGATAGCTCGTCGTCCGGATCCGGCACCACCAGCGACGCGGCCGCGGCCATGGCGGCGGCCGTCGAGCAGATGTCGGTAAGCCTCGACCAGATGCGCGGCAGCACCCGCGCCGCGCTCGCCATCGTCAGCGATGCCACGCATCATTCCGACGAAGGCGCTCGCGTCATCGGCGACGCCATGGCTGACATGCAGAAAATTTCGGGCGCCGTGCGGCAGGTGGCCGAAGTGATACGCACGCTGGGCGAACAGACCAGCGGAATTTCCGACATCGTCGGTGTAATCCGCGATGTGGCCGACCAGACGAATTTGCTGGCGCTCAATGCCGCTATCGAAGCGGCGCGCGCCGGCGAGCAGGGCCGGGGCTTCGCCGTCGTCGCCGACGAGGTGAGAAAGCTGGCCGAACGCACCGCCAATGCCACCAGCCAAATCGGCAACATGATCGACGCCATCCAGGGCAGCGCGCGGACAGCGGCGGAGCAGATGGATCGCGCGGTGACCGAGGCGGAGGCCGGCGCCCACCTGGCTGGCGAAGCGGGGCAGGCCATCGCCGCCATCCGCGGCAACAACGGCAAGGTCGGCGGCGTCTTCCAGGAGATTTCCGCCGCCATCGACGAGCAATCCGTCGCGAGCCATGACATTGCCCGGCAAGTCGAGCAGGTGGCGCGCGCATCGGAGGAAAGCAGCGACGCCGTCGGCCGCACGGCCGCCGCGGCGCGCACGCTGGAGACACTGTCGCACGACATGCGCCGTCGCGTGGATCAGTTCCGCGCATGACAAGCGCGGCACGACTTGCGGGCGGGATCATCTGCCTGGCACTGACATCCTCGCTCGCGACGGCGCAGGGCGCCGAGGCCGTGCCCGTTCCCGCGACACGGTCGGAAGATTCCGCGCCCGACTATGCCGCCGACACGCTCACCGGTGACTGGGGTGGTCTGCGCACGCGCCTCTACAAGGCCGGCATTGCCACCGAGTTCGTCTGGAAGGTCGATGCGCTGTCCAACGGCCGGGGCGGCATCCAGCGGGGCGACGAGGTGATGGGCAATCTCGACTCGAAACTGAGTTTCGATTTCGACAAGATTGCCGGCTGGAACGAAACCACGGCCCTGCTGCATGTCTTGAGCCACCAGGGCGGCAAATTCAACGCCCGCCATGTCGGCAGCTGGACCGGCGTGTCGAACATCGAGGTGCCGGTCAATACCACCAAGATATTTCACGCCTGGCTGCAGAAGGGCTTCAACGATGGGCGCTTCTCGCTGCTGGCCGGTCTCTACCCGGTCGACTCGGAGTTCTCGGTGCTCGAATCCGCCGGCGTTTTCGTCCAGCCACCCTACGGCCCCCCGGCCGATCTCGGCCTGACACGGGGCCCCTCGATCTTCAACACGTCGAGTTTCGGCATTCGCGCCAAATGGACATCCACCGACCAGACGCTCTACGCCCAGGGCGCCGTGCTCGACGGCATCCCCGGCGACCCGAACAACCCCAAGGGAACCCATGTGCGCTTCGACAAGGGCGATGGCGGTTTCATGATCGCCGAATTGGGCTGGGCGCCGGCGGAACACGGGCACGCCTTCGACCATACCCAGCCTGTCGACGTGCCGAAGAGTCCGGACATGGTGAGCCACGAGCGCGCCGACACGATATCCAAGTATGCGGCCGGCCTCTGGCGCTACACCGCCAAGGCCGACGACCTCTTCAATGTCGATGCCGCCGGCAATCCGTTGCGCCAGCCGAGCTGGGGCGCCTATGCGTTGGCCGAGCGCACGCTGTTCCGCTTCGGGGACGATCCGTCGCGGCGCCTGACCGTATTCGCCCGCTACAGCCTCACCGACGGACGCTCCAGCGCGATCCGCGATACGGCGAGTGCCGGCCTCAACCTCAAGGGCCCGTTCGCCCAACGAGAGGACGACACGCTGGGCATCGCCTTAACCCGAGCCCGCTACGGCAGGGCCTGGCGCGATGCCCAAGGCGCATCGGGCATCGATACGGTCAACAGCGAGGATGCCGTCGAACTCACCTACCGTGCCCAGATCAGCCGCAAGTTCCACGTGCAGCCGCTGTGGCAGTACATCCGGCATCCGGGCGGCGACAGAACCACGAAGGACGCCAGCATCCTCGGCGTGCGCCTGGAGTTCTGGCTCTAATCTCAATTCGCTTCCAAATCGGTGCTCCGGCGGCGCTGCGTGTCGCTTGACTCGAGTTCTTGCCGAATCGCGCCGAAACGCAGGTAGAGCGCCGGCAGTACCACCATGTTCAGCAGCGTCGAGGACAGCAACCCGCACAGAATGACCACCGCCATCGGCGCCTGAATCTCCGAGCCCGGCTGGCCGCCGGACAGCGCCAGCGGCACCAGGGCGAGCCCTGCGGCCAGCGCCGTCATCAGGATCGGAATCAGCCGTTCCTCGGCGCCGCGTCGCACCGCTTCTTCCATGTCCTTGACTTGGTCGTGCTCGACCAGGTGATGGATGTGCGAAATCATCATCACGCCATTGCGCGTGGCGATGCCGAACAGGGTGATGAAGCCGATGATCGAGGCGATGGTGACCACGCCGCCCGCGGCGAACACGCCGACCACGCCGCCGATGATGGCCAGCGGCAGGTTGAGCATGACGAGCAGCGCGTCGCGCGATGTATGGAACGCCACGTACAACAGCATGAAGATGCCGGCCACGACGAGGCCACCCAGCAGCAGCAGGATGCGCGCCGCCTCGGCGGCCGACTCGAACTGGCCGCCGAACTCGATGTGGTAGCCGGCCGGCAGCTTGACCTGCCGTGCCACCTTCGCCTGCATCTCGCCGACGACGCTTTTCAGATCGCGTCCGGCGACGTTGGCCATGACCACGATCTTGCGCTGCACGTTCTCGCGGTTGATGAAGTACGGCCCGCGATCGTTCCGGATGTCGGCCAGCGCCGACAGCGGCAACTGCGCTCCCGACGGCGTGGTGATCAAGGTCGCGCGGATGGCGTCGAGGTTGTCGCGCACCGCCGGGTCGTAGCGCACCACAAGGTCGAAGGTCGCCTGGCCCTGCACCACCTTCGACACCGCCAGGCCGGTAAACGCCGTCTCGATGGCCTCCGACACTTCCTTGGCCGACAGGCCGTGACGCGCCAGCGCATCGCGCCGGTACTTCATGGTCAGGAAGGGAATGTCGACCTGCTGCTCCGGTTGCACGTCCACCGCGCCCGCGACCGTCGCCATGACGCCCGTGACCTCCTGCGCCAGCTTGCGCAGTTCGGCAAGGTCGCCGCCGAAAATCTTCACGGCGATGTTGGCCCGCGTGCCCGAGAGCATGTGGTCGATGCGGTGGGAGATCGGCTGGCCGACCACCACCTGCACGCCCTGCAGCCTGGCGAAATCGGCGCGCAGCGCGGCGAGAAATGCTTCCTTCGTCCGTTGGCCCATCTTCAGCGTCACCTCGATTTCGGACTGATGCACGTCGAGCGCATGCGGATCGAGCGGCGAGCGGCCGGTGCGCCGCGCCGTGGCGACGACCTCGGGATGGGCCAGCATCGCCTCCTCGACCATCTGCCCGAGCTTGGCCGACTCGGCCAGCGCGGTGCCCGGCAGCGTCTCGACGCCCACGGTCAGCGTGCCCTCGTTGAAGTCGGGCAGGAAGGCCTGCCCGGCCAGTCCGAGCGCGGCGAGAGCCACGACCAGCAGGCCGGTGCTGGCGGCGGCAATCGCCTTCCAGCGGGTCAGCGTGGCATCGAGCAGGCGGCGATAGCCCAGGTGCAGCCAGCGCACGAAACGCGGCTCGTCGTGGGCGGTGACCTCCCTGGCGTTGCCGAGAAACATCGAGGCCAGCACCGGCGTCACCGTGACCGACACCAGCAGCGAGGCGAACAGCGAAATCACATAAGCCAGGCCCAGCGGCACCATCAGCCGGCCTTCGACCCCGGACAGGAAGAACAGCGGCACGAAGACCAGCATGATGATCAGCGTGGCGAAGACGATGGAACCCTGGATTTCGCGGGTGGCGAGGAACACCACGTGCACCGTCGATTCGCGCCGCACCTCCGGCTTGGCGTGGTTCTCGCGCAGTCGGCGCACGATGTTCTCCACCACCACGATGGCGTCGTCCACCAGTGCACCGAGCGCAATGGCCATGCCGCCCAGCGTCATGGTGTTGATGGTCGCGCCGAGCGCCTTCAGCGACAGCACGGCCGCGAGCAGCGACAGCGGCAACGCCACCAGGGTGATGGCCGTCGAGCGCAGCGAAACGAGGAAGGCGAAGACGATGGCGACGACCAGGAAGGCGCCGTCGCGCAGCGCCGCGCGCAGGTTGGCAATCGAAATCTCGATGAAGTCGGACTGGCGGAACAAACGGGTTTCGATCTTCATGCCCGCTGGCAGCGACTTCTGGATATCGGCCAGGATGGCATCCAGCGTTCGCGTCAGCTCCAGCGTGTTGGCGGCGGGCTGGCGCTGGATGCCCAGCACCACGGCCGGCTTGCCGTTGGTCGAGCCGACGCCGCGTGCCACCGCCGTGCCCAGCGCCACGTCGGCGACATGGCGGATCAGCACCGGCTGGCCGCCCCGCATCGCCACCACGGCCTCGGCGACGTCATCCACCGTGCGCACCCGGCCGATGCCCTGGATCAGGTACTCCTGGCCGTTCTCGGCGTAATAGCCCGATGCCGCGTTGCTGTTGGCACCCTCGACAGCCTTCACCACCTCGTCGAGGGTGAGGCCGTAGGCGGCCAGCCGCTCGGGCTTCAGCGTCACCTGAAACTGTTGCAGGTCGCCGCCGATGGGCAGCACTTCGGCCACCCCCGGCACCGCCAGCAGGCGTTTCCTCAACACGTAGTCCGCCGTGTTCTTCAGTGCGACGGTCGAATGCGCGCCCGGCTGCTCCGAGGTCAGCGCGATGAACATGATCTCGCCCATGATCGAGGCGGCCGGCGCCATGACCGGGGCTTCGACGCCGGGCGGTAGCGCCGCGCGGGCGAGTTGCAGCTTCTCGGCGACGACCTGGCGGGCAAGAAATGCGTCGGTGCCCCAGGCGAACTCGACGGTGATCACCGACAGCCCGATCTTGGTCGAGGAGCGCACGCGGCGCACGCCGGGCGCGCCGTTCAACGCCGTCTCGATCGGGAAGGTGACCAGCGACTCCATGTCGGCGGGCGCCATGCCGGCCGCTTCGGTCACCACGGTGACGGTCGGCGCGGTCAGGTCGGGAAAGACGTCGACCGGCGTGCGCGAAGTTTCATAGCCGCCCCAGGCGAGCAGCAGCAGCGCCCCGACGACGACGAACAGCCGGTTGCGCAGGGACCACTGGATGATGTTTTCAATCATGATGGGCAATCTTTAACGTGAAAGAACCTCATTTGGCGCCGAGTAAAACATCGAGCGCAGCGAGCAAACCCGTCGCCTCCCCGTGAGGGGAGGGCGGGAGGGGCGGGTGTCTATTGCCTTTAACGATTTCATGGCACGGGGGTGGGCCTGACGATCATGAAAGTTAATGGGCGTGGCCGGACGGGCCGGCCTTGGACGTCGACAGGCGGATCAGGTAGCTTCCCTTGCTGACCACGCGCTGCCCCGCTTCCACGCCGTCGAGGATGGCGATGCGCTCGCCGTCGCGCGGCCCGGTGCGCACAACGTGGCGCGCGAAGCTCTCGCCGCCGGTCTGCACATAGACGACCGCCATGCCGCTCTCGTCCTGCACGGCGCCGGCCGGGATCAGCACGGCCTCCTGGCTGCCGCCGGAGAAGATATGCACCCTTGCGGTCACGCCGATCGGCAGCGAGACCTCGGGGCTGACGAATTCGAACACCACCGGCACGGTGCGCGATGCGGCGTCGACCACGCCGCCGACGGCAACCAGCTTGCCGTTCTTGCCGGCTTCGATGACGAAGGTCCGGTCGAATCCCTCCACGGTGAAGGCGGCGCCCACGGGCTGGCCGAGGCGGCCGACCGCGCTTTCGGGTACGCGCGCCTCCAGCCAGAGCCGACCGGGCTTGGCGATGTGCAGCAGCAGCGCCCCCTCGGCGACGAAGGCGCCGGGCGCCGCCGACACATTGGCGACGATGCCGTCGATGGGGGCGCGCAGCGCGATACCGCCAACGCCGCCGCTCTGCCGCGCCCGCTGCTCGGCGGCGTCGAGTTCGGCGCTGGCGATGCGCTCAAAGCCGCGGGCATCGATCAAACGCTTTTCGGCAACCGCCTCGTCCTTGAACAGCGCCTCCATGCGCTCGCGCTCGCGCTGCGCCTGTTCATGGGCGACCCTGGCTTTGGCGGCGGACGCTTCCAGCGTCGCCTGGTCGGTATCGCCGCCAAGACGCGGGGCGAACATCGCCAGCACCTGGCCCTTTTTGACGGCCTGGCCGACGCGGGGGAAACTCGTCGCCGGCCGCAGCATGCCGGCCGACGGCGCGACGATGAGCGCCTCGCCGTCCGGGTGCGCCTTGACCGTGCCGGTGGCGGCGATGGAGGCGCGGGCGACGCCCTTCGTCGCTTCAAAGGTGGCGAAGTCGATCTTCCACTGCTGTTCCTTGGTGAAGGGAATGCCGGAATCTTCCGCCGCTCCCTGCCGGGCCTGAGCCGCCTTCGCGTCCGGGAATATCGTGACCGCGCCGAGTTCATGCGCGATCGCGCCCTCGTCCGCTTCCAGGAGGAGCGCCATCTCGCGCGTGCCCGCGGTCTGGGGCGTGACGACGGGTTTGAAGATGCCCGGAACCGCCGGCGCGTCGACGACGAAGCGTTCTTCCGCCGCGTTGCCGCCGGAGAGCACCACGGTGAGACGACCTTTGGTCACGGCCCTGAAATCGGCCAGTCGCGTCAGGTGCGCGGCGAAGGTGGCCGCCTGGCCCGCCACGAGCGGCGGGAATTCGAGGAAGAGTTCGGTCTTGTCGGAATAGTGGGTGACCTTCTGGTCGGCCCCGGCGTGGCCGGCATGCGAGTCGGCGGTTGCGGCGGGGCCAGGGCCGTGATCGTCCTTGGCGGCAGGTTTCTCGCCGCAGGCGGAGAGCAGGAGGGTCGCCGCGACGGCGATGGCGACAGTGGCCGCCCGGGTGGCATGGCTTGCAGTGAAATTTGGTTTCATTCGGCGTGGCTTCCGGTCAATTGGTCGAGTTCGATGCGGGTTTCGCGCGCCTTCCATTCGAGGTCGAGCGCCGTCAGTTCGGCGTCCAGCGCGCCCCGGTAGGCGTCGAGCAGTTCGAGCAGGGTCGATTCGCCGGCCCGGTACGCCGCTTCCGCGATGCGCACGAGGTCGGCGGATGGCGTCACCGCGCGTTCGCGGAAGGACGCAGCCGCCGTCGTGAGTAGGGCGGTCTGGCGATGCAGGCCGCGCACGTCGCCCTCGGCCCGGGCCTGGGACAGGGCGGCTTCGCTCTTCAGGCCCAGCGCCCGCGCCGCGCCGCGGCTATCCGCCGCCTGCTGGCGGTCGAACAGCGGCAGCGCGATCGAGACGGACACGAGGTTGCCGCTGTCGCTCAGGCCGTTGTCGGTGACGTTCTTGCGGCCGAGGCCAAGGGTGATGTCGGGGATCGCGCCCCGGGCGGCGGCTTGCCGTTCCAGTTCCGCCGCTTCGGCACGGCGGAGCAATGCGGCGAGATCGGGGCGTTCGGCCAGACGGACGAGCAGGCCCTGGATCGGTGCGGGCGCCTCCGGCGCGAGACGACCGGATAGCGTCTCGACCGGACGGCCGATCAACGCCGCCAGTCGTTCGCGGTTGCGCGCCAGTTCGGCACCCACTTCGGCCGCCTTGACCTCGGCGGTCTGCCGTTCGCGCGACAGTCGCCGCAAGTCGTAGCCGGAGACTTCTCCCGATTTCTTGAGTTTGGCGAACGTGGTCTCGGCATTAGCGAAGCGTTGCGCCCAGGCCTGGATGGCCGCCAGGCCCTCCTGGCGCAGCAGGGCCTGGTGGAACAGGCGGCGGATGTCGGCGGCGACGGCGGCGCGGCGAGTCTTGCCGTCACGCTCGGCGGCCGCGACGCGACGCTCGGCGGCATCGCGGCGCAGCCCGCGGCGGCCGGAGATGTCAAGCGTCTGGGCGATCTGCCAGCGGTCTTCCCGCGCGTTGCTCGTTCTGTCGCGGCCGAGGTCCAGGGTCGGATTCGGCCACAGGCCGGCCTCGACCGCATCGGCTTCGGCTTCGGCCACGCCCGCGCGGAGCCAGTCGTTGAGTTCGGTCCGGGACAGCCCGATGCGCAGGGCTTCCCCTTCGGTCAGGGGTGGGCCGGCCAGGGCCGGCGGGGCTAGCAGCGCGAGAGCGCAGCAGAGGGCTCCCAGCCGGTGGAAACAATAAAAAGGGATACGCGGTCGCATCGAAATCCTCGTTCGGGCACGTTGGAATTCCGACGGAACGCGCGCACGCCACGAAGGGCATGCGCGCAGGCAGCAAGCAATGGCCTAAAGACGTTCCGTCGGCTCAGACGACGGACGTGGCTCTGGGCGGGCGTTCGAGCTGGGAGGGGATGGCCGAGACGAAGGTTTCGGCCGAGGGCGGCGGCGGCGCGC
>JAUYFI010000054.1 GCA_030691075.1 Sulfurisoma sp.
CAAGGATGTCGATGGTCTACGGCATGAAGGCGAGATTTCCTTGCGGGTCTTCCTTGAAGCCTGCGCCGAGGATGGCGTCGATCCGCGCAAACACTTTTCCGGCAAGTTCTCCCTGCGAGTCGATCCCGAACTCCACGAGGCAGCCACCATCGCCGCCGCTGCGCACGGGCAGAGCCTCAACCAGTGGGCCGCCGAAGCGATCCGTCAAGCGGCGCGGGCGGAATGATGGTGGGTGGCATTGCTAAAACCGGGTATGGGAACCGGGTACGAAATGAGCGGCTTATCCGTGACATCTCGTAGTGATGCGGCTTTCCGGCCGCACTTCAGGTTTCAACGTCTGAATCAGCGTCGCGGCGGCGGGATGTCGCCGATCAGCCAAACGCTGCGCCCGGCGTCCTCGCCGCGCATTCTGTGGCCAGAAAAAGCTCGGCCCGGAATTCGCCACCGTCGGCGCGGCGCAGGCGCGCCATGCCGTGATAATTGCGGTGGCGACTGAAGGCATCCTGGCTTTCCGCCACCGCCCGGTCGAATTCGGCCCGGTCGATGAAATGCTCCGCGAAACCGAGCGCGTAGATATCCCGCAGCCGGTGGCCCAGCATCTCGCCAAGCCGCTGGTTGCACTTGACGATGTGACTGCCGCGAACGAGGGCAATACCCTGGCTGGTCGACTGGAAGATGGCCTGCTGTTCCTCCAGTAGCGTTTCGCTTTCGACGCGGCGCTGCAGGTTTTCCATCACTGCCGTGTATTGATTGCGCTGCAGGATCAGCACCACGCCGAGGAGAGCGACGACCGTCAATACCGGACCGTCGAGCGGCGACTGCGCCTTGTGGGCCAGATGCAGGCCGATGGGCAGCAGACCGGCGGAGAAGATCAAGGGGCCCGGACAGCGCACCCCAGCCCATGCCCATGAGCAGTGCGCCGAAGGCACCCAGATATTCCCGGCGACGTGCCGCCCGCGGCGTCGGCGTGGCATTGCGGTGGGCATGCCAGAGCCAGCCGTGGGCAGCCAGCACCGACAGCATGTAGGCGACCCATGCCTTGACGGTGTTGGCGCCGATCGGCTAGGGAAAAACGAAGACGAGAAAGATGCCGATGAGCGTCGTGGCGATCATCGGCGGAAACTGGCGGAACAGGTAGGCGACGCGCTCGACCTCGTCGGCCTTGGGCGATCCTTCCAGGTTCGGCAGCTCCACGCCATTTCTCCGCTCAGCCCCGGCGAACGGTCAATTGGCCTGGGCGGCGATGTCGGCGCGCACCTGGTCCATGTCGAGAGCCTGCACCTGATCGATCAACTGGTCGAAGGCGGCGGCGGGCAGGGCGCCGCCCTCGGCGTAGATGATGACCTGCTCGCGGAACACCATCAGCGTCGGGATCGAGCGGATGTTAAAGGCGCCGGCGAGCTCCTGCTGCTCTTCGGTGTTGACCTTGGCGAAGGCGATGTCGGCGTGCTTGTCCGAGGCGGCTTCGAACGTCGGTGCGAACGAGCGGCAGGGAGCGCACCACGGAGCCCAGAAGTCGACGATGACAATGCCCTTGCCGTCGATGGTTTCCTTGAAGTTGTCGGTGGTGAGTTCGATGGTGGCCATGGCGCGGATTCCTTGCGTTGCTTGAATGATCGGGCAGACATGCTACCCGTTTCGAGGCTGTCGTGGTATCAATGCGGCTCATGCTTCCATCGACTTCCGCACCCGCCTACCGGGGCAGATTTGCCCCCTCGCCGACGGGGCCTTTGCACTTCGGCTCGCTTGTCGCCGCGCTCGGCAGTTGCCTCGAGGCGCGGGCACGCGGCGGCGAATGGCTGCTGCGCATCGAGGACGTGGACGAGCCGCGTTGCCCACGGGCAACGGCCGATGACATCCTCCGCACATTGGAAGCCTGCGGCTTCGCCTGGGACGGCGACGTGCTCTGGCAGAGCCGGCGCAAGGAGCGCTACCGGGAACTGCTGGAGTCGCTGAATGGCATGGGCCGGGTCTATCCCTGCGCCTGCACCCGCCGCGAACTGGCCGACTCGCAACTGGCGCCAGACGGGGCTCACGTCTATCCCGGAACCTGCCGCGAGGGCCTGCCGCCGGGTCGGCCGGCGCGCGCGTGGCGGCTGCGCGTCGATGACATATCGGTCGGTTTCGATGATTTCATTCAGGGCCGCGTCGAGCAGCGGCTGGCCCGCGACGTCGGCGACTTCGTGTTGCTGCGCGCCGATGGCTATTTCGCCTATCAACTGGCGGTGGTGGCGGACGACGCCGACCAAGGCATCACCCATGTGGTGCGCGGCGCCGACCTGCTCGACTCCACCGCGCGCCAGATATTCCTCCAGCATTGTCTCGGCGTGCCGACGCCGGCCTATGCGCACCTGCCCGTCGTGGTGAACGCCCAAGGCGAAAAGCTCTCGAAGCAGACGCTCGCGCCGGCCATCGACGCCGTGTCGCCAGCGCCGACTTTATGCGCCGCGCTGCGCTTTCTCGGCCAGTCGCCGCCGGCGGAACTGGAGCGCGCCCCGGTGGCCGAGTTGTGGACATGGGCGCGGGCGCATTGGGACATGGCGCGCGTGCCGCGCCGGCGTACGCTGCTCTATTTGCCGTAATCCCGCCGGCCGTAGCCGACGATGCCCATGGCCAGGCGCACCAGGCCGTAGGCCAGCCAGCGCGCGATGCGCATCGCCAGCGGCGCGTCGCGCCAGTCCTCGTGGCGCACCTCGCGCGCGCCGTTGTCCATCGCCCGCCGCAGGCTGGCGCGCAGCTCGTCGCCAAAGCGCGCGTCGGTGATGATGACGTTGGCCTCGCGCGCCAGCAGCAGGCTGAAAGGGTCGATGTTGCTCGACCCCACGGTGCTCCATGCGCCATCCACCACCGCCACCTTGGCGTGCAGAAAACTCGTGTGGTACTCGAAGATGCGAACGCCGCCGCCGAGCAGCGCGCCGTACAGTGCCTGCGTGGCGTGGTACAGCAGACGGTACTCGACGCGGCCTTGCAGCAGTACCGTCACCCGCACGCCGCGCCGTGTCGCCTCGGCCAGCGCGTGGCGGAAGCGCCGGCCGGGCAGGAAATAGGCGTTGGCGATCAGCACTTCCCGTCGTGCCGCGCCGATGGCGTCGAGATAGGCCTCCTCGATGTCGCGGCGGTGGCGCAGGTTGTCGCGGATGACGAAGGTCGCGCGCATGTCGCCGCGCGGTGTGTCGTCGGGTGGCCGGCGTGGCGGCTCGGGCAGGCGACGGTGCAGCCGGGCCCAGCGCACGGTCTGCCAGATGTGCCGGGTCGAGGCATGGATGGAGGCGAGCAGCGGGCCTTCGATGCGCACGGCGTAGTCGTAACGCGGCGGAATTTGCTCGGGGGTGGTGCCCATGTCCCAATCGTCGATGATGTTGATGCCGCCGACGAAGGCGACGCGGCCGTCGATTACCGCGACCTTGCGGTGCAGCCGCCGCAGGCGATGGCGGCGCAGGCGCAGCGGGGCGATTTCGGCGCGATAGACCAGCACCTCGACGCCGGCGGCGAGCAATTCCGCGCCGAGCATGGCCGGAAATTCGCGCGCGCCGAAGCCGTCGACCAGCACGCGGACGACCACCCCGCGCCGCACCGCGCACGCCAGCGCGGCGCTGACCGCGCGACCGGTGGCGTCGTTCTCGAAGATATAGGTTTGCAGATGAATCTCGGCCGCGGCGGCATCGATGGCCGCGATCAGGGCCGGGAAATATTGTGCCCCGCTTTCGAGCAGCTCGACGCGGTTGCCGGCGACGAAGCGCGGATTCATGCGGAGTGAAGATGCGCCGAGAGCGCCGCGTGGTCGGAGATACGCGACCACGGTTCGCCGAAATGCACTTCGCTTTTGGTCACCGCGAGGCCCCGCACATAGATGCGGTCGAGGCGGAACAGCGGCAGCGTGCTGGGAAAACTCTTCGGCGGCCGCCCAACCGCGCCGCCGAACACCTCGAACATGCCGAGACGTTCGGCGAGGAGGTCGTGGGCGCGGTTGCGCCAGTCGTTGAAATCGCCGGCGATCAGCAGCGGCGCGGCGGCCGGCACGATGGTCTCGATCCGCGTCGCCAGTGCATCCATCTGCTGCCGGCGCGAGCGGCCGAACAGCGACAGATGGACGCAGACGCAATGCAGCGGCTGCGAAAGTCCTTGTATATCGAGCGCGCAATGCAGCAGGCCGCGCTTCTCGAAGCGCAGGTGGGTCACGTCCTGATTGTGCTGGGCCAGGATCGGGAAACGCGAAAGGATGGCGTTGCCGTGGTGGCCGTGGTCATAGACCATGTTGCGGCCGTAGGCCGTGGCCTGCCAGACATCCTCGGCGAGAAATTCGTGCTGCGACTCCTCCGGCCAGTCGTCGTGGCGCTCGGCATGGCCGAGGTGCAGGCCCTGCACTTCCTGCAGGAAGACGATGTCGGCGCCGAGCTCGCGCAGCCGATCGCGCAGTTCATGCACGACCATGCGGCGATTGAACTGCGAGAAGCCCTTGTGGATGTTGTAGGTGGCGACGTGCAGCTTCAAGGACATGTCACGACGCGTCGAGCATCCGCTGCAGCGCGATCTTCGCCAGCCTCGCTTCGTGCTCCGGCACGCTGATGCGGTTCACGACGTTGCCCTCGGCCAGGTTCTCCAGCGTCCATGCCAGGTGCTGCGGGTCGATGCGCTGCATGGTCGAGCACATGCAGACGGTGGTCGCCATGAACTGCACGATCTTGCCTTCGGGCTTCACTTCCTCGGCCAGGCGCTCGACGAGGTTGAGTTCGGTGCCGACCAGCCAGCGCGTGTTGGGCGGCGCATCCTTGACCGTCCTGATGATGGTTTCCGTCGAGCCGACGACGTCCGATTGCCGGCACACCTCGAAGCTGCATTCGGGGTGGGAGATGACCTTGCCTTCGGGATACTGGTTGCGGAACTTGATGATGTGCGCCGGCTGGAACATCTGGTGCACCGAACAGTAGCCGTGCCAGAGGATGATTTTCGCCTTCGCGATCCGTTCCGCCGTCAGCCCGCCCATTTCGAGGTCGGGGTTCCAGATCGCCATGTCGTCCAGCGGGATGCCCATCTTGTGGCCGCTCCAGCGGCCGAGGTGCTGATCGGGGAAGAACAGCACTTTCTCGCGCCGGGCGAACGACCATTCGAGGATCTTCGGCGCGTTGGACGAGGTGCACACGATGCCGCCATGCTCGCCGCAGAAGGCCTTGAGATCGGCGGCGGAGTTGATGTAAGTGACAGGCGTGATCTTCTCGTCGGGATTCAGCACGGATGACAATTCCCGCCACGCCCGCTCGACCTTGGCCAGGCTGGCCATGTCGGCCATCGAGCAGCCGGCGGCCAGATCGGGCAGGACGGATATCTGCTCGGGGCGCGAGAGAATGTCGGCGACCTCGGCCATGAAATGCACGCCGCAGAAGACGATGAAATCGGCGTCGGACTGGCCGGCCAGCCGCGAGAGCTTGAGCGAATCGCCGGTGAGGTCGGCGTGCCGGTAGACGTCGGCGCGCTGGTAGTGATGACAGAGCAGCACGACCTTGTTGCCGAGTCTTGCCTTGGCGGCGCGGATGCGCTCGGCGGCCTCGCGGTCGGCGAGGGCGTTGAAGGCGTCGAAACCGATGGGGGCGATGGGCACGATGGGCACGACGGGCATGATGGCGGCGGTTAAAATCGTAACTTCATTGATCGCGACGAGTATAACGAGTTCCTAATGCACGGACACGGCGAAGACATCCCCGCGGCGAACCAGGTCGACCCCGAGCGCTTCCGCGAGGGCCAGCGCATCACCTGGGTCAGCGTCGGCGTCAACATCGTGCTCACGGCGATGCAGGTCGTGGTCGGCCTGCTGGCCCATTCGGTCGGCCTGGTCGCCGACGCCATGCACACGCTGTCCGACATCGTCGCCGATGCCTTCGTCCTCTATGCCAACCGCAAGGGGGCCGAGGCCGCCGACGCGGAGCACCCCTACGGCCACGGCCGCATCGAGACGGCCGCCTCGCTGGTGCTGGGCCTGCTGCTGGCGGCGACCGGCAGCGGCATCCTGATTACCGCCGCCGGACGCCTGCAGGATCTGGGCAGCCTGCCGCCGGTGGGCGTGGCGGCGATGTGGGCGGCGATAGCCACGCTGCTGGCCAAGGAAGGCCTGTTCCGCTATATGCTGGGCGTGGCCGAACGGCTGCGCTCGCCGATGCTGGTGGCCAACGCCTGGCATGCGCGCGCCGACGCGCTGTCCTCGCTGGTGGTGGCGGCCGGCGTCGGCGGCAGCCTGCTCGGCTTTCCCTTCGCCGACGCGGCGGCGGCCATCGTCGTCGGCGGCATGATCGTCAAGGCCGGCGCCGGCTTCGCCTGGGACGCGCTGCGCGAACTGATCGATACGGGACTGTCGGTCGAGGAAGTGGCGCGCATCAAGGCCACCATCGCCGCTACTCCGGGCGTGGTCGATCTGCACGAGCTGCGCACGCGGCGCATGGCGCACCAGGTGCTGGTCGATGCCCACATCCAGGTCGATGGCCGCATCAGTGTTTCCGAGGGCCACCGCATCGCCGAGACGGCGCGCAGCCATGTGCTCAAGGATCATCCGGAGGTGCTCGACGTGCTGGTGCATGTCGATGCCGAGGAAGACCTCGATCCGGCGCCGCGCATGCGCGAGTTGCCCGAGCGCGTCGTGCTGCTCGCGCACCTGCGCCAGTTGCTGGGCGAGGATGGACTTGAGCCCGAGCGGGTGGTGCTGCACTACCTCGGCAACCGCGTCGAGGCCGAGGTTACGCTTGCGGCCGATGTCGCGGCGGCCTGCCAGCGCCGACTTTCCGAGCGGCTGCCCGGCGACCCGTGGTTTGCCGCTGTAACCCTCCTGCAGCGGAGTGCACCAAAATAGTGCGATTCTCTGTTGGGGTGCACCAGCGTGAGGCGCGCTGTTCCCTCAAGCAACGACGGGAAATGTTGTGGCACAATGTTTCGCTTGCTGCCGGTCGTTGGCACGCTAACTGCTAAATTTCCGGCGCACCGGGCCTGCGGTCAAGCGTGGACCCCAGAATTTTTCACTGAATTCATCTGATTCCAATCTGCCAGGAGAGCCTTACATGACGCCCCAAGAAGTAATGAAGATGGTTGCCGAGCGTGAAGTCCGCTTCGTCGACTTCCGCTTCACCGATACCCGCGGCAAGGAACAGCACGTCGGCGTGCCGGTCTCCGCCTTCAGCCTCGACAAGTTCGAGGACGGCCACGCCTTCGACGGCTCGTCGATCGCCGGCTGGAAGGGCATCCAGGCCTCCGACATGCAACTGATGCCTGACCCCGCCACCGCCTACATCGACCCCTTCATGGACGAGACCACGCTGGTGATCTCCTGCGACGTGGTCGAGCCGGCCGACGGCAAGGGCTACGACCGCGACCCGCGCTCCATCGCCAAGCGCGCCGAGGCCTACCTCAAGTCCACCGGCCTGGGCGACACCGCCTATTTCGGCCCCGAGCCCGAATTCTTCATCTTCGACAGCGTCGAATGGAAAATCGACATGTCGGGTTCCTACTGCAAGGTCTTCTCGGAAGAGGCCGCCTGGGCCACCGCCGAGAAGTTCGACGGCGGCAACACCGGCCATCGTCCCACCGTCAAGGGTGGCTACTTTCCCGTGCCGCCGGTCGACAGCCTCAACGACATCCGCGCCGCCATGTGTATCGCGCTGGAAGAGTGCGGCGTGCCGGTCGAAGTGCATCACCACGAAGTCGCCACCGCCGGCCAGTGCGAGATCGGCACCGTCTTCAACACCCTGGTGCGCCGCGCCGACCAGACGCAGATCCTCAAGTACATCGTGCATAACGTCGCCCACAGCTACGGCAAGACGGCGACCTTCATGCCCAAGCCCATCGTCGGCGACAACGGTTCCGGCATGCACGTGCACCAGTCGATCTGGAAGGACGGCAAGAACCTGTTCGCCGGCAACGGCTACGCCGGCCTGTCCGAGTTCGCGCTGTACTATATCGGCGGCATCATCAAGCACGCCCGCGCCCTGAACGCCATCACCAACCCCGGCACCAACAGCTACAAGCGTCTGGTGCCCGGCTTCGAAGCTCCGGTCAAGCTGGCCTACTCGGCCCGCAACCGTTCGGCCTCGATCCGCATCCCCTTCGTGCATAGCGACAAGGCCCGCCGCATCGAGACCCGCTTCCCGGATCCGACCGCGAACCCGTACCTGGCTTTCACCGCGCTGATGATGGCCGGTCTGGACGGCGTGCAGAACAAGATTCACCCGGGCGAGCCCGCCGACAAGAACCTCTACGACCTGCCGCCGGAAGAGGATGCCAAGATTCCGACCGTCTGCTCGTCGCTGGAGCAAGCGCTGGAGTATCTGGACAAGGACCGCGAGTTCCTGACCCGCGGCGGCGTGTTCAGCAACGATTTCATCGATGCCTATATCGATCTGAAGATGGAAGAAGTCACGCGCTATCGCATGACGACCCACCCCATCGAATACGATATGTACTTCTCGCTGTAAGCCTTACTCGGGCCGATGCGTTATGAAAAGGACGGGCATGCCCGTCCTTTTTTCCGTCTACAATCCGCCGGTCACTCATTCGCATGACGCCACGATGAACCCACGCATCCTCCTGCTGCTCCTGATCTCCGTCGCGGGCCCGGCCGTGGCCGACACCCTCTATAAATGCACCGATGCCGAGGGGCGCACTACTTATACCAACAACAAGGGCAACGCCAAGGCCTGCACTGTTCTCTCGCGCGACCAGCCGGTGTCGAGTTTTTCCGCGCCCAAGACCAAGGCCAGCACGCCGACCCCCGGCGACTTCCCCAAGGTCGGCGCTGGCGAGCAGAAGGCGCGCGACGGCGACCGCCGCGTCATCCTCGACCAGGAGCTGGCGACCGAACAGAAGAGCCTCGACGACGCCAAAAAAGCCTTGGCGCAGCAGGAAACCGCGACATCGGGCGATCCGGCCAAGACCCCGGAACGCCTCAAGCCCTACCGGGACACGGTGCAACTGCACGAGCGCAATGTCGAAGCACTCAAGAAAGAAATCGGCAATCTCAAGTAAGCCCATGGCGTGCTTCTTGCTGGATCGAAACCGGCATGAGCACCCACGAACCACCCATCGATGAGTTTGCCGGACTGGACCTGCTGTCCTCGGCCGTCATCCTGCTCGACGGTCAGCTGCTGATCCGTCACCTCAACCCCGCGGCCGAGAACCTGTTTTCCGCCAGCCAGCGCGTCTGGCTCGGCCGGCCGCTGGCGCAGCTGTTCGGCACGCCCGTCGCGCTGACCGAAGCGCTCGACAACGCGCTCAGGAACAACTGGAGCTACACCGGCCACGGCGTGCCTCTGCAGCGTAGCGAGTCCGTGGTTCTGCACCTCGACTGCACGGTGACGCCGATCGAGACCGCGCAGGCGCGCCTGCTGCTCGAATTTCGCCCCATCGACCACCAGCTCAAGGCCGCGCGCGAGGAGCGCGAAGCCGTGCAGCAGCAGGCCAATCGCGATCTGATCCGCAACCTCGCCCACGAGATCAAGAACCCGCTCGGCGGCATCCGCGGCTCGGCGCAGTTGCTCGAACATGAGCTCAACGCCCACGACAACGCGCCGCAGCTCAAGGAATATACCCAGGTCATCATCAAGGAGGCTGATCGTCTGCAGGACCTGATGCGGCGGCTGCTGTCCTCGCACCGGGCGATGCAGCCGGCGCAGGCCAATATCCACGAACTGCTCGAGCGCGTGCGACGGCTGATTCACGCCGAGTTCGCCGGGGTCAAGGTGGAGCGCGACTACGATCTTTCGCTGCCCGAGATTACCGGCGACCGCGAGCAGTTGATCCAGGCGGTGCTCAACATTGTCCGCAACGCGGCGCAGGCCATGAAGGGCGAAGGCGAGATCACCCTGCGCACCCGCGTCATCCGCCAGGTCACGCTGGCGAAAAAGCGCTACCGCCTGGCACTCGAATTGCAAGTAATCGACAATGGCCCCGGCATCCCCGAGGACATGCGCGACAAGATCTTCTATCCGCTGGTCTCGGGGCGCCAGGACGGCAGCGGCCTCGGGCTGACGCTGGCGCAGAGCTTCATCCAGCAGCATCATGGCAGCATCGAGGTCGAGTCCAAGCCGGGACGCACCTGCTTCACCCTCCGCTTGCCGATAACGAACGGGCAAAAGAACGAATCATGAAAAACACAGTCTGGATCATCGACGACGATCGCTCCATCCGCTGGGTGCTGGAAAAGGCGCTCGGCCGCGAGGACATTCCCAGCCGCAGCTTCGAATCGGCCAACGAGGCGCTTGCCGCGCTTGAGTCCGGCGAGCAGCCGAGCGTGATGGTTTCCGATATCCGCATGCCGGGGCAGTCGGGGCTCGACCTGCTCAAGCGGGTCAAGGAGAGCATCCCCGACCTGCCGGTCATCATCATGACCGCCTATTCGGATCTCGATTCGGCCGTGGCGGCTTTTCAGGGCGGTGCCTTCGAATACCTGCCCAAGCCCTTCGATGTCGACCAGGCGGTGAGTCTGGTCCGGCGGGCGCTGGAGCAAAGTCCGCACCAGAGTGGTGCGCCGGAGTCGCAGGCCGTGGCGCCCGAGATCCTCGGCCAGGCGCCGTCGATGCAGGAGGTGTTCCGCGCCATCGGCCGCCTCTCGCAATCCCATGCCACGGTGCTGATCAACGGCGAATCCGGCACCGGCAAGGAACTCGTCGCCCGCGCCCTGCACCGGCACAGCCCGCGCAAGGACGCACCCTTCATCGCCATCAACACGGCGGCGATCCCGCGCGACCTGCTCGAATCCGAACTCTTCGGCCACGAGCGCGGCGCCTTCACCGGCGCGGCGACCCAGCGCCGCGGGCGCTTCGAGCAGGCCGATGGCGGCACGCTGTTCCTCGACGAAATCGGCGACATGCCGGCGGAATTGCAGACGCGCCTGCTTCGCGTGCTTTCCGACGGCCACTTCTACCGCGTCGGCGGCCACCAGCCGGTCAAGGCCAATGTCCGCGTGATCGCCGCCACCCACCAGAATCTGGAGACGCGGGTGAAGGACGGGTTGTTCCGCGAGGACCTGTTCCATCGCCTCAACGTCATCCGCCTGCGCCTACCCTCCCTGCGCGAGCGGCGCGAGGATATTCCGCTGCTGGCGAAGCACTTCCTGCTGAAAAGCGCGCAGGAACTCGGTGTCGACGCCAAGCGCCTGTCCGACGACGGTCTGCGCTTCCTGCAGGGGCTGGACTTTCCGGGCAACGTGCGCCAGATGGAAAACCTCTGCCACTGGCTCACGGTGATGGCGCCCGGCCAGGTTGTCGAGGTCGCCGACCTGCCGCCCGAGTTGCGCGACGAATCGAGGAGCGAGGCGCCTTCCGACTGGCTCGCTGCACTCGCCGCCGAGGCCGACCGCCTGCTCGCCGCCCGGCCCGGCGAGGCCTTCGACCTGCTCAATCGCGAGTTCGAGCGCGCCGTGATCGGCCGCGCGCTGGCCGCCACCGGCGGCCGTCGCATCGAGGCCGCGCAGCAGTTGGGGATCGGCCGCAACACCATCACCCGCAAGATTCAGGAACTCGGCATCGACAAGGGGTAGGGTGGCGGCCCGCCCCCTCGCGGGGGGGGGGGGAAGCCCGCAAACTCGCTGCGCTCGGTAACTCGGGGGAGCGATCATCGATCGCCCGAGCGGATTGCGGCTCCGCCGCGTGCCGCGTTTCCTCGGGGCGGCCCTTCGGAAACGCCGCGATTGGCCGTGGCCGTTCTTTCCCGCAACCTATAATCGGCCATCATGGCCAGCCAAACATTCTCGATTTCCGCCATCGCCGCCGCCCTCGGCGGCGCGGCCTGTCGTTTCGACATCGACGTGCTGGCCGAGTGCGGCTCGACCAATGCCGAGTTGTTGGCCCGCGCCGAGCGCGGCGCACCGTCGGGGACGGTGGTCGCTGCCGAGCGGCAGACGGCGGGACGCGGCCGCATGGGCCGCGAGTGGATCGCGGTACCGGGCGACAGCCTGACGTTTTCACTGCTCTGGCGATTTCCCGCCGGAACGAACCCGAGCGGTTTGTCGTTGGCTGTCGGCGTGGCGGTGGCGCGGGCGCTGCAAAAAGTCGGCGCTGGCGATACGGTGCTGAAATGGCCGAACGATGTGCTGAAGGATGGCGGAAAGGTCGGCGGCATCCTGATCGAGCTGCAGTCGGCAACAGCGGCGATCATCGGCATCGGCCTCAACCTGCGCCTGCCCGTTGCCATGCCGGACGCAGTGCGCGCGACCGCCGCCGCGCTCGACTTGCCGGTCGATCCGAACGCGCTTCTGGCGACGGTGCTCGCGGAACTGCTGGCGGTGCTCGATGCCTTCGCGGCCGGCGGCTTTGCCGTGCTGCGCGACGAGTGGCTCGCGCGTCACGCCTGGACGGGCCAGCCGGTGCGGGTGATCGTGCCGCACGCGGCCGCGATCGAGGGCCGCTGCGCCGGCATCGACGCGGACGGTGCGCTGCTGCTGGAGACCGCGGCGGGTATGCAGCGCATTCTCTCCGGCGACGTGTCGCTGCGACTCATGGAGTCCGCATGATCCTGTGCATCGACAGCGGCAACACGCGGCTCAAGTGGGGGCTGCGCGACGGCGATGTCTGGCTGGTGCTGGGCGCGGTCGCGCATGCCCAGGCCGGTGCCTTGCAGTTGCCGCATGCGCCCGTTCGCATCGTCGCCTGCAACGTCGCCGGCGCCGGCGGCCGCGCAGCCGTCGAGGGGTTGGCACGGCGGCTCGGCCTTGCCGTCGAGTGGGTGCGATCGCAGGCCGCGCGGTGCGACGTCGTCAATCGCTACGAAGCGCCGGAGCAACTCGGCGCCGATCGCTGGGCCGCACTGATCGGCGCGCGCGGGTTGCACGCGGGCCCCTGTGTCGTCGTCATGTGCGGCACGGCGACCACCATCGACGTGCTCGACGCCGACGGCGTCTTTCAGGGCGGGCTGATCCTGCCGGGGATCGACATGATGCGCGCCGCGCTGGCCGACGGCACGGCCGATCTGCCGGTCGCGCGCGGCGAGGTTCGCGACCTGCCGCGGAACACCTTCGACGCCATCGCCAGCGGCGCCGTCGACGCAACGACCGGCGCCATCGAACGCATGGCGCGCCGTGTCGCCGGCGCCGTCCCACGGGATACCGCTCCGCATAACTTTCTGTGTTTGCTTTCGGGCGGCGCCGCCGGCGTCATCGCGCCGCGCCTGACATTGCCGCACCGCGTCATCGACAACCTCGTGCTCGAAGGTGTCGCGCGCATTGCGGCTGCGCTATGATGGTTATTCCCTTCCGCACCCCGAGGAGCTTGCCATGGCCCTGATGGATTTCATCAAGAAACAGTTCATCGACATCATTCAATGGACCGAGGACGACGGCGAAACCATGGCCTGGCGCTTCCCCATGGCCGACTTCGAGATCCAGTACGGCGGCTCGCTCACCGTGCGCGAATCGCAGATGGCGGTGTTCATCAACGAGGGCAAGGTGGCCGACGTCTTCGGCCCCGGCATGCACAAGCTCACCACGCAGACGCTGCCGGTGCTCACCTACCTGCAGAACTGGGACAAGCTGTTCGAGTCGCCCTTCAAGTCCGACGTCTATTTCTTCAGCACCAAGGCGCGGCTCGACCGCAAGTGGGGCACGCCCAACCCGGTGACCATCCGCGACAAGGATTTCGGCATGGTGCGGCTGCGCGCCTTCGGCATCTACGCCTACCACCTGATCGATCCCAAGCTGTTCCACACCACGATCTCGGGCGTGGTGGAAAGCTACAGCAGCGAACAGCTCGAGAGCCAGTTGCGCAACACCATCGTCGGCCATATCAGCGATATCTTCGGCGAATCGGGCGTGCCCTTCATCGACATGGCCTCGAACCAGGTCGAGTTTGGCAACGCGCTGAAAGCCAAGATGGACCCGATGTTCGCCGGCTACGGCCTCGCCCTCGACAGTCTCAACGTGCAGAACATCTCGCTGCCCGAAGAGTTGCAGGCCATGCTCGACAAGCGCATCGGCGTGAACATGATGGGCGGCATGGGCGAGTACACCCGCTTCCAGACCGCCGAGGCGATCCCGCTGGCGGCGCAGAACGAAGGCGGCCTGGCCGGGCTCGGCGCCGGCATCGGCGTCGGTTTCGGTGTCGGCCAGCAGGTCGCCGCGAGCATGGCGCAGTCGCTCAATCCCATGGGCGGTGCGCCGGGCGCTCCCGGCGCCGTTGCCGGCGCGCAAAGCGCCAATCCCGGCATGCAGAGCACGCCAGTCCCACAGGGATTCCCTCCGGTCACGCCGACTTCCGCTCCCGCCGCCCCGGTCTCCGCCGACGAAGTCATCGCCACCATCGAGAAGCTCCATGGCCTGGTCGGCAAGGGCATTCTGTCGCAGGCGGAGTTCGAGGCCAAGAAAGCCGAGTTGATGAAGAAGCTCGCGTAATGCCCCCCCCCGCTCGCAACACCCGCTCGCTGCCCCCCTCGGGGGCGTAGGCCGGCCTCGCATGGCCAAGACAGCCCGCTGCCCCTCCTGCGGGGCGACGGTCGAGTTCAAGTCGGTCGTCTCCGTCCTGGCGGTCTGCGACTACTGCCAGAGCACGCTCGTCCGTCACGGCGAGGAGATCGAGAACCTCGGCAAGATGGCCGAGCTGATCGAAGATCGCAGCCCGTTGCAGCGCGGCGCCGAGGGGCGCTGGCAGGGCCTCCATTTCGGCCTGATCGGCCGCATCCAGTTGCGCCATGAGCAGGGCCTGTGGAACGAGTGGCACCTGCTGTTCGACAACGGCAAGAGCGGCTGGCTGTCGGAGGCCGGCGGCGAGTATGTGATGTCGGCGCCGCTGCGCGTGACCGAGCCGCTGCCGGCCTTCGCCGACATCGCGATCGGGCAGAGTTATGTCATTGCCGATCACAGCTTCTCCGTCACCAACATTCTCACGGCCGAATGCGTCGCCGGCGAGGGCGAACTGCCCTTCAAGGTCGGCGCCGGTTATGCCGCGCCGGTGGTCGATCTGCGCTCCGATTCGGGCGGCTTCGCCACCTTCGACTACAGCGACAGCGCCGAACGGCCGCTGGTGTTCGTCGGCGAGAGCGTAGCCTTCAAGAGCCTCGCCTGGGCCAACCTGCGCGAGAATATCCCGCTTCCCGAGGTCACCGTCAAGGCCCGCGCCTTCAACTGCCCGTCCTGCGGTTCGCCGCTGGCGGTGAATCACCAGAACATCGAGACCGTCGGCTGCGGCAGTTGCGGCGCGGTGCTCGACACCCGCCACGAGACGGTGGCGTTGCTGGCCACGGCCACCGCGGCGGTCAAGCAGCCGCGCCTGCCGCTGGGCACCCAGGGCACGCTGCGCGGCGACAAGGTGGAAGTGATCGGCTACATGAAGCGCTGCATGAAGGCCGACGGCGTCGAGTACTGCTGGGACGAGTATGTCTGCCTCGGCGCCGACGCCAAGCCGGTCTGGCTCACCCAGTACGACGGCCATTGGAACATCGCGCGCGTCGTCAATCGCGCGGTGCGGGCGGTGGGCGACGTGCGCTTTGATTCCGAGGATTACAAGCACTTCCAGGGTTACGAGGCTCGGGTGCAGTACGTGATCGGCGAGTTTCCCTGGCGCGTCAAAATCGACGAGGCGGCGCGCGTGGACGATTACGTCAGCCCGCCGCGCATGCTGTCGCGCGAGCAGACCGGCAACGAGGAAACCTGGACGCTGGCGGAATACGTCGAGCCCGCCGAGATCGAGGCCGCCTTCGTCGTCGCCGTGCCGAAGCCCGTCGGCGTCTACGCCAACCAGCCCAACCCGCACGAGTCGCGCCATCGCGCCGTGTGCGGCTTCTTCTGGAAGCTGGCGCTGGCCGGTCTCGCCGTTCACCTGCTGCTGCTGATCCTCGGTCCCGGCGGCACGCTGTTCAAGCAGCCCCTGACCTTCGATCCCCAGGACGACGAGCCCAAGCTGACGCGCGAGTTCAAGTTGTCGAGCGACGGCAGCCGGCTGGAAATCGCTCACCGCACCGGCATCACCAACAATTGGCTGGGACTCAACATGACCCTGGTCAATACCAACACCGGGCAAGCCTGGCAAGAGAGCCGCGAGATCGCGCGCTACGAGGGCGTCGACGGCGGCGAGAGTTGGTCGGAGGGTTCGCGCGACGACGAGATCGTGTTCGGCGACCTGCCGGCCGGAACCTATGTCCTAGCGATCGACCATGACATGGACGCGAAGAGCGGCCCGCTGCACAGCGAACTTAACGTGGCTCGCCCCGGCCCGCGCTGGTCGTCGCTGATCCTGCTGCTGCTGGCGCTGGCACCCTTCCCGATCTGGACGCGCATTCGTCGCGGCAGCTTCGAGGTCAAACGCTGGGCCGAGAGCGATCACCCGATCGTTACCGCCAGCGACGACGGAGACGACTGATGGCCCGCCTCTACGCAATCGTCGGCATGCTGGCAGTGAGCGTCCTCGCCTGGGCCGACTATCGCGGCACCGGCCTGTTCGACGACATGGCGCAGTCGCAGCCGAACCGCCTCAACCCCTCGCAGCGCAGCACCTTTCACAAGTAAGCCTTAGTCACCCCAGCCAACGGAGACAGCCATGATGGAACTTTTCAATCCCAAGATTTTCTTCAATTCGCTGGTCTATTCCATCCTCGGCGTCATCGTCTTCTGGATCTCGTTCATCATCATCGACAAGCTCACGCCCTACGACCTCTGGGGCGAGATCGTCGAGAAGAAGAACCAGCCGCTGGCCACGGTCGTTGCCGCGATGTGCCTGGGCATTGCCATCGTCGTCGCCGCCGCGATACATGGCTGATGACGGCGTGGACGCCGCTGCGCGTCCAGCGCGATTGCAGTTCGCCCTGCTGGCGTCGGTCTTCGTCGTCGCCGCCTGCGGGCTCGCCTACGAGCTCATCGCCGGCGCGCTCGCCAGCTACCTGCTCGGCGATTCGGTCACCCAGTTTTCCACCGTCATCGGCGCCTACCTCTTCGCCATGGGCGTCGGCTCGTGGCTGTCGAAATACGTCGAGCGCGATCTCGTCGGCCGCTTCGTGCAGATCGAGATTGCCGTCGGCCTCGTTGGCGGTTTCACGGCCGCCGCGTTGTTCGTCGCTTTCGCCGCAAACCTCGGGCCGTTCCGGGTGCTGCTCTACGGCGCGGTGTTCGCGGTCGGCGTTCTGGTCGGGTTGGAAATCCCGCTGGTGATGCGCATCCTCAAGCGCGACGTCGCCTTCAACGAGCTCGTCGCCAGGGTGCTGTCCTTCGACTACCTCGGCGCCCTGGCCGTCTCCATCCTCTTCCCGCTGCTGCTGGCACCGCACCTGGGGCTGGTGCGCACCGGTTTTCTCTTCGGCCTGCTCAACGCCGCGGTGGCGCTGTGGGCGCTTTACCTGTTTCGGGAGCAACTGGCGCGCCGCACCGGGCTGCTCGCCGCCGGGCTGGCGAGCGTGGTTCTGCTCGCCGGCGGTTTCGCCGGCGCCGGCCAACTGACGACGATGGCCGAAGGCTGGATCTACGCCGACGACATCATTCACGCCGAGACCACGCCCTACCAGCGCATCGTCGTCACGCGCTGGCGCGACGACGTGCGGCTCTTCCTCAACCAGAACCTGCAATTCTCGTCCAAGGATGAATACCGCTACCACGAGGCGCTGGTGCATCCGGGCCTGGCCGGCATGGCTCACGCCCGCCGCGCGCTGGTGCTCGGCGGCGGCGACGGCTTCGCCGTGCGCGAGATCCTCAAATATCCGAACATCGAATCGGTAACGCTGGTCGATCTCGATCCGGCGATGACGCGGCTGTTTTCCTCGGCGTCGTTGCTGCGACAACTCAACGACGACGCGCTCAATTCGCCGCGCGTGAAGATCGTCAACGCCGATGCCGCGCGCTGGCTTGAAACGAACGACGCCAGCTTCGACTTCATCGTCGCCGACTTCCCCGACCCATCGAACTACAGCATCGGCAAGCTCTACTCGGCGCCGTTCTACCGCCTGCTGACGCGCAGCCTCGCGCCGCACGGCCGCCTCGTCGTGCAGGCCACCTCACCCTTCCATGCGCGGCAATCGTTCTGGACGGTGGTCGCCACGCTCGCGGATGCCGGCCTCAAGACCGTGCCCTACCACGCGCTGGTGCCGTCCTTCGGGGAGTGGGGTTTCATCCTCGCCGCGCGCGAGTCCTACCGGCCGCCGGAAACCTACCCCGTGGCGTTGCGCTTCCTGACGCCGCGGACGACCGCCGCGATGTTCGAGTTTCCGGCCGACATGGCGCGCGTCGATGCCGAAGTGAACCGCCTCAACAACCAGGTGCTGGTGCGGACCTTCGAGTCCGAGTGGCGGCATGTGGTGCGGTGAGCCTGGCAGCAACTGGCGCTTGAGCTGGTTAGCCAATGCAACTGCGGTTATTGATATGCCGGGCTGCAAGCAAGCCGAAATCGCTTGAACCCCGAATACAACAACAAGGAGACGAGAATGAATTACCCCAACCCCGAATTCGACAGCCTCATGCCCGCCGCCCGGCTCGACCGCCGCGGATTCATCGTCACCGCGCTCGGCGCCGGTTTCGCGCTGGCCACGCAGCCAGTGATGGCGCAGACGGCGATCAAGACCGACACGGCGGGGCTGACCGCCGGCGAAATCAAGGTGCCGGTGGCGGATGGCGAGATGGTGGCCTACCGCGCCCAGCCCGCCACGGGCTCGAACTTTCCCGTGGTGCTGGTCGTCTCGGAGATCTTCGGCGTGCATGAATACATCGCCGACGTCTGCCGACGGCTGGCCAGGCTCGGCTACCAGGCGATCGCGCCGGAACTGTTCGCGCGTTACGGCGACCCGCGCAAGATGTCCAACATCCAGGAGATTCTGTCGGGCATCGTCGCCAAGGTGCCGGATGCCGGCGTGATGGCGGACCTCGATGCTTGCGTGGCCTGGGCCAAAAAAGTCGGCGGTGGCGACGCGGCGCGCCTCGGCATTACCGGCTTCTGCTGGGGCGGGCGCATCGCCTGGCTTTACGCCGCGCACAATCCGGCGGTGAAGGCCGGTGTCGCCTGGTATGGCAAGATCGACAGCCCGGCGACCGAGCTCAATCCGAAGCACCCGATCGACCTCGCACCCCAGATCAAGCCGGCGGTGCTGGGTCTTTACGGCGGCAAGGACCAGGGGATTCCGCTCGACGATGTCGACGCCATGCGCGACGCGCTCAAGAAAGCGAGTGCCAGGTCGCGGATCCACGTCTACCCCGATGCGCCGCACGCCTTCCATGCCGACTACCGGCCCACCTACCGCAAGCCGGAGGCCGAGGACGGCTGGAAGCGGCTGCAAGAGTGGTTCAAGGCCAACGGGTTGTAAGAAAAACGGGCGCAATTCCACGCTTCCATTTACGGCCGATTCGTCTATAGTTTGAGTGACTTAATGTGAGTTTGTCGTGGTTATGGTCGGCATTTCGCTCAATTCCGTCGGAATATCGCAAGCCAAGGGTGTCGAGTTGGTCGCGCAGCGCGAACAACTCGACGCGACTTTGCCGCGCGCCAAGCCGGCGGCGCGGCAATCCGAGGAGCAGCCCGCGCGGCAAAAATTCGCGTCGAAGGAACTGACCCCCGAGCAACAGCAGCAGGTGGCGGAGTTGCAACAGATCGACCGCACCGTTCGCGCCCACGAGCAGGCGCATCTGTCGGCCGGGCACGGCGTGGTTACCAGCGCCGCCAATTTCAGCTACACCTACGGACCGGATGGAAGACAGTATGCCGTCGGCGGCGAGGTCGGCATCGACACGTCGGCCGAGAAGAAGCCCGAGGCCAACATCGACAAGGGCATTCGCATCCAGGCGGCGGCGCTGGCGCCGAAAGATCCCAGCCCGCAGGATTACCGCGTCGCCTCGATCGGTGGCCAGCTCGAGGCGCGGGGCCGCAGCGATCTTTCGCGGCAGCAGGCCGAGGAACGCACCCTCGAAGCGGAACGCAACGCGCAGCAGCGCGAGCAGGCGCGGGAGCAGGCGGGCGACAGCGGGCGACAGCGCATCGAGCAGGCATATTCGCCGCCGGACAGCACCGGCACGCTGAGCGTTTTCGCCTGAGTGAGCCAGCCGGCGACCGCCTCCCCCGAGCATGCCAGTCGGCGAGCGTCACCTCTGAGCCACTCCCGCTATCCTCACCTGCTGGCGCCCCTGAAAGTCGGCTCCGACATCACGCTGAAAAATCGCGTGGTGATGGGTTCGATGCATACCGGCCTCGAAGAGGTGCCCGACGGCTTTGCCCGGCTTGCCGCCTTCTACGCCGCCCGCGCCCGCGGCGGCGTTGGTCTGATCGTCACCGGCGGCATCGCGCCGAACACGGAGGGTGCGATGGTGCCGGGCGCCGCGGTGCTGACAACGGAAGCCGAGGCTGCCCGGCACCGTGCCGTCACCGAGGCCGTCCATCGCGAGGGCGGCCGTATCTGTCTGCAAATCCTCCACACCGGCCGCTACGCGCTGCACCCGCGGGCTGTCGCGCCCTCCCCCTTGCAGGCGCCGATCTCGCCAGCCATGCCGCGCGAGATGTCGGCGGCCGACATCGAGCGCACCGTCGCCGACTTCGCGCACTGCGCTCGGCTGGCGGTGTCTGCCGGCTACGACGGCGTCGAGGTCATGGGCTCCGAGGGCTACCTGATCAACCAGTTCCTCGCCCCGCGCACCAACCGGCGCAGCGACGACTGGGGCGGTAGCTTCGACAATCGCAGCCGTTTCGCCCTTGAGGTGGTACGCGCGGTGCGGCAGGCGATCGGCCCCCGGGCCATCCTTATCTACCGCCTCTCACTGCTCGATCTGGTCGAGGACGGCAGCACCTGGGACGAGGTCGAGGCACTCGGGCGCGCCGTCGAGGCAGCCGGCGCCGACCTGATCAACAGCGGCATCGGCTGGCACGAGGCGCGCATCCCGACCATCGCCAGCATGGTGCCGCACGGGGCGTTTTCCTGGGCAACGCAACGGCTGCGCGCGGCCGTGGGCATTCCCGTGGTCGCCACCAACCGCATCAACAGCCCGGACGAGGCCGAAGACCTGCTGGCCCAGGGTGCCGCCGACATGGTCTCCATGGCGCGGCCCTTTCTCGCCGACCCGGACTTCGTCGCCAAGGCCGCCGCCGGCCGGGCCGACCAGATCAACACCTGCATCGCCTGCAACCAGGCCTGCCTCGACCACATCTTCGCCGGCAAGGCGTGCAGTTGCCTCGTCAATCCGGCGGCCTGCCGCGAGATGAAATTCGCCGTGTCGCCAGCGCGCCCCGCAGGAAGTACCCTTGGGGTGCCGACTTTTCTGAAAATCGCGGTCGTCGGCGGTGGACCGGCGGGAATGGCCTGCGCCGCCACGCTGGCCGAACGCGGCCACGCGGTGACGCTGTTCGAGGCGGCGGAACGCATCGGTGGCCAGTTCAATCTCGCCGCGCGCATTCCCGGCAAGGAAGATTACGCGCAGACGATCCGCTATTTCGAGCAGCGACTGGCCAACCTGGGCGTCGATGTACGGCTCGGCACGCGAGTCGATGCCGCGATGCTGGGCGGCTTCGATCATGTCGTTCTCGCGACCGGCATCGCGCCGCGCGTGCCGGACATTCCCGGCATCGACCATCCGCGGGTCGCCGGCTACGCGGAGGTCATCACGGGCACACGAACGGTGGGTAACCGCGTCGCCATCATCGGCGCCGGCGGCATCGGCTTCGACGTCGCCGAACTGCTCACCCACACCGCGACCGATTTTCTCGACGAATGGGGCATCGACCGCGAGGTTCGCGACCGCGGCGGCCTCAAGCCGCCCGCCGCCATCGCCTCGCCGCGCGAAGTCTGGCTGCTGCAGCGCAAGCCGGGCCGCGTCGGCGCCGGACTCGCCAGGACCACGGGCTGGATTCGCCGGCTGACACTCGAGCGGCGCGGCGTGCACATGCTGTCGGGCGTCGAGTACCTGAAGATCGACGATGCCGGGTTGCATATCCGCGTCGACGGCGTGCAGCGGATTCTCGATGTCGATACCGTGGTTGTCTGCGCCGGCCAGGAGCCCTTGCGCGCTCTTCAGGAGCCGCTCATGGCGGCCGGCGTGCCAGTCACGCCGATCGGCGGCGCCGATGTGGCGGCCGAGCTCGACGCCAGGCGCGCCATCGAGCAGGGCACGCAGATCGGACTTGACCTCTAGTCGAAGTAGGTCCGCGCTTCCTCGAAGCGCGCGGCAAACCAACCGGCCTGCAGGCTTTCGGTGCGCACCTTGCCGTTGCTGTTCGGCGCATGCACGAAGCGGCCGTCGCCGATGTAGATGCCGACATGCGAGTAAGCGCGGTTGCGGGTATTGAAGAACACCAGGTCGCCGGGCCGCAACTCGGCGGCAACCACGGCCCGGCCGCGTTGCGCGATGTCGGCGGCCGAGCCACCCAGGCGCACGCCGGCGGCCCTGTCGTAAACGTGGCTGACCATGCCGCTGCAGTCCAGCCCCGCCTCCGGGTTCTTGCCGCCGAAGCGGTAGCCGGTCTCGACCAGGCCCAGCGCGTAGAGCACGACATCCTGCGCGCGTTCCGGCGCGGCATGGCGCGCGGCGAAGCTGGTGCGCACGGCGGCCCCGTGCTCGCCTACCACGGGGGCCGGCGACTGCGAGAACGAAAGCAGGCCACAGCCGGCGAGCACCAGCGTGGAACTGGCGGCAACGATGGACAGGGCGGGCATGGAGCGGCGGATCATCCTGACAATGTATTCCGGTAGACTCGCCCGTACCCCAAGAAACAGCGGAGAAAACAACATGCAATTGCGCGATCCCCAACTCCTGCGCGACCAGGCCTTCATCGCCGGTGCCTGGACCGGCACTGCGGCGACCTACGTCGTGCGCAATCCCGCCAGCGGCGAGGAACTCGGCCGCGTGCCCGACATGGGCGCCCTGGAGACGCGCCGCGCCATCGCCGCCGCCGATGCCGCCTGGCCGGCCTGGCGCGCGCTGACCGGCAAGGAACGCGCCGCCATCCTGCGCCGCTGGTTCGAGCTGATCATGGCCAACGTCGACGACCTGGCGACCATCATGACGTCCGAGCAGGGCAAGCCGCTGGCCGAGGCGCGCGGCGAGGTGATTTACGCCGCGAGCTTCGTCGAGTGGTTCGCCGAGGAGGCCAAGCGCGTCCATGGCGACACCCTGTCCGCGCCGACGCCGGGCCGGCGCATCGTGGTGCTGAAACAGCCGATCGGCGTCTGCGCCGCCATTACGCCGTGGAATTTCCCGGCGGCGATGATCACGCGCAAGGTGGCGCCGGCGCTGGCCGCCGGCTGCACCGTCGTGGCTAAACCGGCCGAGCAGACGCCGCTCACGGCGCTGGCGCTGGCGGAACTGGCGAGCCGCGCCGGCTTCCCGGCGGGGGTCTTCAACGTCGTCACCGCATCGGCCGCCAGCGCGCCGCTGGTCGGCGCCGAGCTGACCTCCAACCCCATCGTGCGCAAGCTGTCCTTCACCGGCTCGACCGAGGTCGGGCGGCTGCTGATGGCGCAGTGCGCTCCGACCATCAAGAAGGTTTCGCTCGAACTCGGCGGTAACGCGCCCTTCATCGTGTTCGACGACGCCGATGTCGACGCGGCCGTCGCCGGCGCGATGGCCTCCAAGTATCGCAACGCCGGCCAGACCTGCGTCTGCGCCAATCGCCTGCTGGTGCAGGAAGGCATTTACGAAACCTTCGCGCGGAAGCTGGCCGAGAAGGTGGGCGAACTCAAGGTCGGCTGCGGCTTCGAGGCAGACACGACGCAGGGGCCGCTGATCGACGAGCAGGCGCTGGAAAAGGTCGAGGCGCATGTCGCCGACGCCGTGGCCAAGGGAGCCCGCATCCTGACCGGCGGCAAGCGCCACGCCCGCGGCGGCACCTTCTTCGAGCCGACCGTGCTGGCCGACGTGACGCCCGACATGCGCTGCGCCCGCGAGGAGACCTTCGGGCCGGTGGCGCCGCTGTTCAGGTTCAAGGACGAGGACGAGGCAATCCGGCTGGCCAATGCCACCGAATACGGCCTGGCGGCGTATTTTTACGCCCGCGACGTCGGCCGCGTCTGGCGCGTGGCCGAGGCGCTCGAGTACGGCATGGTCGGCATCAACGTCGGCATCATCGCCAACGAGGTGGCGCCCTTCGGCGGCGTCAAGCAATCCGGCATCGGTCGCGAGGGCTCGAAGTACGGGATCGAGGAGTACCTCGAACTCAAGTATTTGTGCCTTGCGGTGTAGCGACGGGCCGGAGGGTAAATATTCGGCGTGACCGGCGGGAATCCCCGTGGGACTGGCGGGACGCCGACGGATACGTTTCGTTGAGCTTGCACTCGAGGATTTCCATGGTCGCCCGGCCGACGTAGTCGCCCTCGGCGTCGGTACCCTCGTCGAGCTTGGACGAGCATTCCAGCGCCTCGAGATAGGCCCTGCCGATCATCGCGCCGAGCGGCTTCGGGTTGTAGAGCAGCTTCTTGATGGCGAAGGGGTTGAGCGTCAGCGGGTTGTAGCCGCGCGGCAGATAGCCGGCGTCGAGCAGCTTCTTCTCGATCGGCGTGTTGGGCTGCACACCGATGAAGAAAATGAAGGGCAGCACGTTGTCGCGGCCGAACATTTCGTACAGCTCGCGGATCCGCGCCATGGTGGCACGCAGCGTATCCGGCGTCTCGCCCGGGGCGTTGAGCGGCATGTAGAGCTTGACCTTCTGGTTGCTCCAGCCTTCCACCGCAGCATCCTTGAACAGACGGAAGGCAGTCATCTGCTGTTCGAGATCGTAGCCGAGCGTGAGACTGTCGATCATGTCCTGGGTGCCGGTGAATGACAGGTCGATGCTGGTCAGGCCCGAGGCCAGCATCTTCTTCGCCACTTCCGGCGTCAGGTAATTGAGGCGCAGGTAGCCGGTCCAGCGCACCTTGACGTTGCGCGCCAGCATCTCGTCGAGGATGTGCTCGACATGCTTCATGCTGCGTCGGGTGGAGCAGAACTGGGCGTCGGTGAACCAGATGTTCTTGACGCCATAGACCTTGTCGAGCGTCTCGATTTCCTTCGCTACCTCGGCTGGGTCGCGGTAGCGCTGGCGACCGCCCTCGATCTTGTTGTAGAGGCAAAAGTGGCACTGGAAGGGGCAGCCACGCTTGGTGTGCACGCCGATGGTGCCGCCGAGGTAGTCGCGGAAGCCGGGGAAGATGGACTCGACGTAGCCGAAATCGACGGCAGTCAGGCGGGCGAGGTCGAAGCTTTCCTCGGCCGGATGGTGGCTGACGCGGCCGGCACTGTCCTTGTAGTAGTGGTTGCCGGCGGGTTCATTGAAGCCATCGACGATGGACAGCATCGCCTCCTCGCCCTCGCCCACCACCACCACGGTGTCGTTCGGGCACTTCTCGGCGACGTACTTGCCGAAGATGGATACCGCCGTGCCGCCGACGACGATGCGCGCCTCGGGCAGCAACTGCCGGGCAAGGCGAAACCAGGCGAAGTTGCGCAGCCGCGCCACGGCGTACTCGCGGATGATGCCGAGCGCCTGCCACGCGGCCTTGAGCCGCCGCCACGGATTGGGCGAGTGGTCGAAGTTCATCACCACGTCGAGCGCGTCGTTCTCCGGGTGCGGCCCGAAGGTCTGCATGTTGCGCCAGGAGAAGGCGACGACGTCGGGGCGGAACTCGAGCAGGCGGCGCTTGAGCGCGTCACCGCGGCTTCGCGCTGGAATCAGGGCGAGGTCGAGGATTTCCTGGCGGATGCCCGGGCGCTGCTTGTGGATGAAGTCGGCGACATAAACCACGCCGCCGGGCCAGATCTTCCATACCGGCAGGCGAACATAAAGGATTGATCGAGCAGCAGTAGGCATGGCGTGCTGATGCTTGGGGTTATCGGAAGCGGCATTTTAGGCACATTAGCGAGCGCTAATGTTGCGAAAGATCAAGCCTCAAACAAAAAGGCTCAACCTGGCGCGCCGAGGCGGGGGCCAGCCCGCTGGATGCGGCGCCGGTCCAGCCACCAGGCCAGCACCGGCAGGATCATGAAGGAGCCGGGCAGGGCCAGCACGACGAGATAGGGTGACAGGTGGACGAGCGCCGTCAGTTGCTCCCGCAGGGCGAGGCGCTCCTCGCGCGTCCAGTGGCCACCGTTGCGGTGCCGCATCAGGAGCGGCATCAAGCCCCTGACCTGGGCGAACTCCCTGACCAGAAGATCGCGCTCGCGCTTCTGCGCCTCAAGCATGTGGCCGAGCATGGGCGGCGAGGCACGCAACCGTGCGGCGCGCACCAGCTTCTGTGCCACCGCTAGCGGCTGGCGACCCCCGAAGCGCGACATCAGGACTGGCGGAAACGGGATAGCGCCATGAAGGGCCGGGCCGGACGCCACTCGCCCACCTTGCGCCATAGCTGCCAGGCGAAGAAGCCGCGTCGTGCCCAGCGCAACACGGCCCGCGGCCGCGCCACCAGCAGGGCGACGATGCCGCCGGCCAGCCATTCGGGGTGACGGCCCAGCCAGCGGGCGCCGTCATGCACTCCGTCGGCAACCGCAAAAACCGGGGCGAGCCCCGCGGCGGCGGCCACCAGTGCCTCGCGCTGCGCCGCGCTTTGCAGCTGCAGGCGCTGTTTGCGCAGCGCCAGTTCGACGAAGCGGGGACTCATTGGCGGGGTTCGACTTGCATGGCGGCACGATCCTGCGCCAGTTCGGCGATACTGGCCGAAAAGAGCTTGGATGGGGTGCGCGCCAGCCGCAGCATGGCCGCCAGCGCAATCAGGCCGCCGGTCAGAAAGACGGCGGTGAATGCCCCCAGCGCCAGCAGACGGTGGTTGTCCCACAGCAGCACGGTGACCAGCACCGCCAGGAACATCAGCCCGAAACTCAGCAGCACGAAGGCCGCCGCGCCGTAACCGAGCAGGGAGAGCAGACGGACCTTCTCCTCCTGCGCCTCGACCGACAACAACTCAAGCCGCGTCTGCAGCAGCGCGAGGCCGCTGCCGAGCAGGCTGCGCAGCGAGGCCGCCAGCCCGCCGCGCGGCGCCGTATCGGACATGCTGATCAGCGACGGCCGATCAGCAGGCCGACAATGAAGCCCATGCCGGCGGCGACGCCGACGGAACGCCAAGGGTTGTCATGTACATAGTCGTCGGTGGCATGGCCCACGGCCTTGGCGTGATCGACCACGGCCGCCTGCGCGTCGGCCAGCGACGCCTTGGCATGGTTGAGATGATCCTGAATCTTGACGCGGGCGTCGGCGATCTTGTCGCCAGCCTGGCCGGCGGTGGCGCGCAGCAACTCCTCGGCATCGGCGATCACCACCTTGACGTCGGCGATCAGCTTGTCCTTGGAAACCTCGGTCATGTTGCTCATTACTCTCTCCTTGGGAAAAACTCGTTCACGGCACGAAGGCTACCGGACTCGGCGCGGCGGCGCAATGACAGACGTCAAATGTCAATGCGGTAATCGATGGTCAGCGGCGCATGGTCGGAGAAGCGTTGCGCCTTGTAGACCGCCGCGCCGGTCGCCACTGCGGCGATGCCCGGCGTGGCGATCTGGCAGTCGATGCGCCAGCCGACGTTCTTCGCCCAGGCCTGGCCCCGGTTCGACCACCAGGTGTAGGCATCAGGACCGACATCGGGACAGAGCCGGCGATGGACGTCGACCCAGCCCAACTCGTCGAAGACCCGCGTCAGCCAGGCGCGCTCTTCCGGCAGGAAGCCCGAGTTCTTGAGGTTTCCCTTCCAGTTCTTGAGGTCGATTTCCTTGTGGGCGATGTTCCAGTCGCCGCAGATCACCACCTCGCGCCCGGCGGCGCGCAATTGTTCGAGGCGCGGCCAGAAGCGTTCCATGAAGCTGAATTTCACCGCCTGGCGTTCCTCGCCGCTCGAACCGGAAGGCAGGTAGACGGAAACCACCGACAGTTTGCCGAAGACGACCTCGATGTAGCGACCCTCGGCATCGATGTCGGGAATCCCCAGTCCCTCGACGATTACGTCGGGCTGCCGCCGCGAATAGATGCCGACGCCGCTGTAGCCCTTCTTTTCGGCGTAATGGAAGTAGCCGAAATAGCCCGGCGGGTTGAGCATGGCCGCGCTCATGTCGCCGACCTGGGCCTTGAGTTCCTGTACGCAGACGATGTCGGCGTCCTGTTGCGCCAGCCAGTCGAAAAAGCCCTTTGCGGAGGCCGAGCGGATGCCGTTGAGATTCAGCGATATGATGCGTAGCATTGCGTTTTTCCGGGTACCCGACCTTGAGCCTCAGCCACGATTTTATTGCCTTCGCCTGCAACAAGGGCGTGCTGCGCTTCGGCGAGTTCAAGACCAAGGCGGGCCGCCTGTCGCCCTATTTCTTCAACGCCGGCTTGTTCGACGACGGCGCCTCGCTGGCCCGCCTCTGCGATTTCTACGCCGAGGCCATCTTGGCCGCGAACATGGGCTACGACATGCTGTTCGGTCCCGCCTACAAGGGCATCCCGCTGGCCGCCGGCACCGCCATCGCACTGGCCGGCCGCGGCCGCAACCTGCCTTTCTGCTTCAATCGCAAGGAGGCCAAGGACCACGGCGAGGGCGGCACGCTGATCGGCGCCAAACTGGCCGGCCGCGTGCTGATCCTCGACGACGTGATCTCGGCCGGTACCTCGATCCGCGAGTCGGTGGACATCATCCGCGCCGCCGGAGCCACGCCCGCCGGCGTGGTGATTGCGCTGGATCGCCAGGAGCGAGGCACAAGCGAACTGTCGGCGGTGCAGGAAGTCGAAAAAAGCTACGGCATGCCGGTCGTCGCCGTCGCCACCCTGACCGACCTGATCGGCTACCTGCGCGGCCACGCCGAGCTGGAGCGCAACCTCGATGCAGTCACTCGTTACCGGGAGAATCATGGTGTCGCCTAAATACTTGCTGTCCGTTACCCTGATCGCCGGCGCTGTCGTCGGCATGGCCGCCAGCGACAACGCCCTTGCCCGTAATTCCTATTGCTGCAACGACGCCAACGGCAAGCTCACCTGCGGCGACATGCTGCCGGTGGCCTGCCAGAAACGCGCCTACCGCGTGCTCGACGAGAGGGGGCGTCCGGTGCGCGAGGTCGAGGCGCCGCTGTCGCCGGAGCAGCGCGCGCTGCGCGAGGCCGAGGAAGTGAAGAAGCGGGAGGAGGCGAAAAAGGCGGCCGAGGAAAAACGCCGCAACCAGGCTTTGCTGGCGACCTACCCCAACGAGAAGGACATCGATGCCGCCCGCGAGCGGGAACTCGCCGAATTCGACAAGTCGTCGGGCGACACGCAAAAGCGCTACGACGATGCACTGAAACAGAAAAAGAAGCTGGACACCGAGAGGGAGTTCTACCTGAAGAAGCCGATGCCCGCGAATCTCAAGAAGCAGATCGAGGAAAACGAAAACGACATCAAGTCGGCGCGGGCGGCACTCGACTCGCGCAAGCAGGAAGCCGATGCCCTGCGCACCAGGTTCGAGGAGGAGAAGAATCGCTACATGGAACTGCGTTACGGCAAGCGCGCGCCGGCCGCGGCGCCGACGGCGCCCGCGACCGACAAGCGACCGCGCTGATCAACCCGCCAGTTTCCGCCGCAGCAGGTCATTGACCTGCCGCGGATTGGCCTTGCCCCCGGCCGCCTTCATTACCTGGCCGACCAGGGCGTTGAAGGCCTTGTCCTTGCCGGCACGGAATTCCTCGACCGATTTCGGGTTGGCCGCCAGCACCGCGTCGATCAGCGCCTCGATGGCACCGCTGTCCGAAATCTGTTTGAGGCCGCGGGCTTCGATCACAGCATCGGCATCCTTGCCCTCGCCCGCCCACAGCGCATCGAATACTTCCCGGGCCAGCTTGTTGGAGAGCGTGTTGTCGGCGATGCGGCGCACGATCCCGGCCAGCAAAGTCGGCGCCAGCGGGACGGCGACGAAGTCGAGATCCTCGCGATTGAGCCGGGCCGAGAGTTCGCCCATGACCCAGTTGGCGCAGGTCTTGGCGTTTTCGCGGCCGGCGGCGGCCACGCAATCCTCGAAATAATTCGCCGTCGCGCGCGTCGCCGTCAGCGTCGCGGCATCGTAGGGCGAAAGGCCGTGGTCGGACGCAAGGCGCGCCTTCATCGCCTGCGGCAGTTCGGGCAGACTCGCCTTCACTTCGTCTATCCACGCCGGGGCGATCTCCAGCGGCAGCAGATCGGGGTCGGGGAAATAGCGATAGTCGTGCGCATCTTCCTTGCTGCGCATGGCGCGCGTCTCGCCGCTGTCGGGATTCCACAGCACGGTGGCCTGCTGAATCTTGCGGCCCTCCTCGATCTCGTTGATCTGCCACTGGATCTCGTAGTCGATGGCGGCTTGCAGGAAGCGGAAGGAGTTGAGGTTCTTGATCTCGCGGCGGGTGCCCAGCGGGGCGCCTACGCGGCGCACCGAGACGTTGGCGTCGCAGCGGAAGCTGCCTTCCTGCATGTTGCCGTCGCAGATGCCGATCCAGGTCACCAGACTGTGCAGCGCCTTGGCGTAGGCGACCGCCTCGGCCGACGAGCACATGTCCGGCTCGGTGACAATTTCCAGCAGCGGCGTGCCGGCGCGGTTGAGGTCGATGCCGGTCTTGCCGTGAAAATCCTCGTGCAGGCTCTTGCCGGCGTCCTCCTCGAGATGGGCGCGGGTC
Organism: Sulfurisoma sp.; assembly: GCA_030691075.1. Classification (GTDB taxonomy): domain Bacteria; phylum Pseudomonadota; class Gammaproteobacteria; order Burkholderiales; family Rhodocyclaceae; genus Sulfurisoma. The sequence goes on from JAUYFI010000054.1 coordinate 30,461, forward strand.
AGGTGCACAAACTTCTCCTGCTCTCCCACGCGGATGGTCAAGCCGCCGCCGGATACCACGGGAAGCTCGAACTGGCTGATCTGGTAGCCCTTGGGCAGGTCGGGGTAGAAGTAGTTCTTGCGTGCAAAAATCGAGCGGGGGGCGATCGCGGCACCGACCGCCAGGCCGAACTTGATGGCGCAGGCCACCGCCTCGCGGTTGAGCACCGGCAGCACGCCGGGCAGGGCGATGTCTACCGCGCAAGCCTGGCGATTCGGCTCGGCGCCGAAGGCCGTGGCCGCGCCCGAGAAAATCTTCGATTGCGTGCGCAACTGGGCATGGGTTTCCAGCCCGATCACCGCTTCCCAGCTCATGGCAAGCCTCCCGGCTGACGTATGTGCCAGTCAGTGACAAGCTGGTAGCGATGGGCAATGTTGAGCATCTTCGCCTCGCCGAACCACGGCCCGACGATCTGCAGGCCGACGGGCATGTCGGCGTTGCCGAAGCCACAGGGGATCGACATGCCCGGCAGGCCGGCGAGGTTCACGGCGATGGTGTAGATGTCGGACAGATACATCTGCACCGGGTCGGCGCTCTTGTCGCCGAACCGGAACGCCACCGACGGCGCCGTCGGACCCATGATGACGTCGCACGACTTGAAAGCCGCGACGAAGTCGTTGGCGATCAGGCGGCGGATTTTCTGCGCCTGCAGATAGTAGGCGTCGTAATAGCCGTGCGACAGCACGTAGGTGCCGATGAGGATGCGGCGCTTCACTTCCTCGCCGAAACCCTGCGCGCGGCTCTTGCTGTACATGTCGTCGAGGTCGGCGTAGTCGGGCGCGCGGTGACCGTAGCGCACGCCGTCGAAGCGCGAGAGGTTGGAACTGGCCTCGGCCGGCGCGATGACGTAGTAGGCCGGCACCGAGAGGCCCGAGTTTGGCAGGTTCACTTCCACCATGGTGGCGCCGAGCTTGCGGTACTCGGCCAGCGCGGCTTCCACCGCCGCGCGCACGTCGGCGTCCATGCCCTCGCCGAAGAATTCCTTCGGCAGGCCGATACGCAGCCCCTGCAAGGGCTTTTCAAGGTCGCGGGCGTAGTCCTCGGCCGGACGCTCCAGCGAGGTCGAATCGCGCGGGTCGAAACCGGCCATGGTGTTCAGCAGCAGCGCGCAGTCCTCGGCTGATTTGGCCATCGGGCCGCCCTGGTCGAGGCTGGAGGCGAAGGCGATCATGCCGTAGCGGCTGACCACGCCGTAGGTCGGTTTGAGGCCGGTCAGGCCGCACAACGCCGCCGGCTGGCGGATGGAGCCGCCAGTGTCGGTGCCGGTCGCGGCCGGGGCCAGCCGCGCCGCCACGGCCGCGGCCGAACCGCCGGAGGAGCCGCCGGGCACGCGGGCCGTATCCCACGGGTTCTTCACCGGGCCGTAGAACGAGGTCTCGTTGCTCGATCCCATGGCGAACTCGTCCATGTTGAGCTTGCCCAGCGTGACCATGCCGGCGACCTTGAATTTCTCGACCACCGTGGCGTCGTAGGGGGCGATGAAGTTGGACAGCATCTTCGAGCCGCAAGTGGTGCGCCAGCCGGAAGTCATGAAAATATCCTTGTGCGCCAGTGGGATGCCCGCCAATGGCGTGTCGCCAGCGCCGACTTTTCCCGAGGCGTCGGCCACCCGCGCCATGGCCAGCGCTTTCTCGCGGTCGGTGGTGACGAAGGCGTTGAGCGACGGGTTGAGCTTCTCGATGCGGTCGAGGAACAGCGTGGCCAGCTCGACCGCGGAGGTCTTCTTCCGCGCCAGCGCGGCGGACAGCTCCTTCAGGCTGGAGTTGATCATTCGATAACCTTCGGCACGAGGTAGAGGCCGGCCTCGGTCTCGGGCGCGATGGCCTGGAAGGCCTCGCGGCGGTCGGGCTCGGTTGCCACATCCGGGCGCAGGCGCTGCACCACGTCGACGGCATGGGCCATCGGCTCGATGCCGGTCGTGTCGACCGACTGCAGCTGCTCGATGAAGGAGAGGATGCCGTTGAGCTGATCGCGGGTCGTGTCGACTTCCGCGGCGGAGACATCCAGACGTGCCAGCCGCGCGATGCGGCGCACGTCGTCCAGGGTCAGGGACATGCTGATACTTAATGGGCAAAGCCGAATAGAGTATCATAAGCCATTTTTTCGCCGCGCCTGCTCCCGTCGCGGAAAACCATTACTGGAAATATCGATGTTCGGCCTCCTGCGCTCCTATTTTTCCAACGATCTCGCCATCGATCTCGGCACCGCCAACACGCTGATCTACGTCCGCACCAAGGGCATCGTCCTCGACGAGCCCTCGGTCGTGGCCATCCGCACCGAAGGCGGTCCCAACGCCAAGAAGACCATCCAGGCCGTCGGCCGCGACGCCAAGTCGATGCTCGGCCGCAACCCCGGCAGCATCCATGTCATCCGGCCGATGAAGGATGGCGTGATCGCCGACTTCACCGTCACCGAGCAGATGCTCAAGCAGTTCATCAAGCGGGTGCACGACAACCGCTTGTTCTCGCCCTCGCCGCGCATCATCATCTGCGTGCCCTGCGGTTCGACCCAGGTCGAGCGGCGCGCCATCCGCGAGTCGGCGCTCGGCGCCGGTGCCTCGCAGGTGTACCTGATCGAGGAGCCGATGGCGGCGGCGATCGGCGCCGGCCTGCCGATTTCCGACCCGACCGGCTCGATGGTGGTCGACATCGGCGGCGGCACCACCGAGGTCGGCGTGATCTCGCTGGGCGGCATGGTTTATGCCGGCTCGGTGCGTGTCGGCGGCGACAAGTTCGACGAGGCCATCATCAACTACATCCGCCGCAACTACGGCATGCTCATCGGCGAGGCCACGGCCGAATCGATCAAGAAGCAGATCGGCTCGGCCTTTCCCGGCTCCGAGGTCAAGGAGATGGAGGTCAAGGGCCGCAACCTCGCCGAGGGCATCCCGCGCAGTTTCACCATCTCCTCCAACGAGATCCTCGAGGCCCTCAACGATCCGCTCAACCAGATCGTCGGCGCCGTCAAGATCGCGCTGGAGCATACCCCGCCCGAGCTCGGCGCCGACATCGCCGAGAAAGGCATGGTGCTCACCGGCGGCGGCGCGCTGCTGCGCGAACTCGACCGCCTGCTGATGGAAGAGACCGGCCTGCCAGTGATCGTCGCCGACGATCCGCTGACCTGCGTGGTGCGCGGCTCCGGCCTCGCCCTTGAAAAGATGGACAAACTCGGCAGTATTTTCGCCAACGAGTAACGCCTGTCCCTTGTAGTGTGCGAAGCGGCGCAAAGTGTGCGCCGCTTGAAAATCGCGTTTTCCCGGGAGCGTTACTGAGGTGATGTCCGTCGTCGGCCACACGCCGCCACCGTTTTTCAAGCGGGGTCCGACGCCGCTCGCCCGGCTGACCTTCTTCACCACCCTCGCCATCATCCTGCTGGTCGCCGACCTGCGCTTCCACACCCTCGAATGGGCACGCCTGGTGCTCGCCACCGTCGCCTGGCCGATGCAGCGCGTGGCGCGGATGCCGGTCGAGGGCGCCGAAGGCGCGGGCCAGTATTTCGCCAGCCTGGCGCGCCTGCAGCAGGAGAATGTCGCGCTGCGCGCCCGCAGTCTCGCCACCGCCAACCAGTTGCTGCGGCAGGAGCATCTCGAGCAGGAAAATCGTCGCCTGCGCGCGCTGCTCGACATGAAGGAGCGCCAGCCAACCGAGGGCCGTGTCGCCGAGATTCTCTACGCCGCGCGCGATCCTTTCTCGCGCCGCGTGGTCATCGACAAGGGTCTGCAGGCCGGCATCGCCGCCGGCCAGGCCGTGATCGACGATCTTGGCGTGATTGGTCAGGTCACTCGCGTCTTCCCCCTGATGGCCGAGGTGACGCTGCTCACCGACAAGGATCAGGCGATTCCCGTGCAGGTGCGGCGCAACGGCCTGCGCGCGGTGGCTGCCGGCGCCGGCGTAGGCGGCATCGAGCTGCGCTTCCTCGCCGCCAACGCCGAGGTACAGGTCGGGGACGTGTTGGTCACATCGGGTCTCGACGGTCTTTATCTGCCCGGCCTGCCGGTCGCCCGGGTCGCTCACATCGACCGCGACAACTCCTACGCCTTCGCCCGTATCCGTTGCGAGCCGATCGCCGGCGTCGAGCGCCACGGCCATGTCCTGGTGCTCGGCTCGCGCGTCGTGCCGCCGCGGCCCGAGGAGCAAACGGCGCCAGGCGACAAACCGACGAAGGGCCGCAAAGTGAAGAAGGCGGCGAGATGAATCAGCCCACCCACCACTCCAACCGTCTGCTGCTGCCGGCGCGCGGCTGGTTCATCACCGCCACGCTGGCGCTGGCGCTGTTCCTCAACCTCGTCCCGCTCGGCCGGCTGCCCTTCGTGCCGGACTGGGTGGCGCTTATGCTGACCTTCTGGTGCATTCACCAGCCGGTGAAGGTCGGCATGGGCACGGCCTTCATTCTCGGGTTGGCGATGGACGTCGTCGATGCCAGCATCATGGGCCAGCATGTGCTCGCCTATGTGCTGCTCGCCTTCGTCGGCTGCGGGCTGTCGCGCCGCATCCTCTGGTTTCCGCTGCTGCTGCAGGCGGCCCATGTGCTGCCCATGCTGCTGACCAGCCAACTGGTGATGCTGCTTGCGCGCATGACCGGCGGCGCCGAATTTCCGGGCCTGCTCTGGTTCGCGTCGAGCTTCGTCGCCGCGGCACTGTGGCATCCGCTCACTTATCTGCTGCTGTTGCCGCAGTACCGGCCGGTCGAGCGCGACGACAATAGGCCAATCTGAATGCGGCATGGAATTTAAAAACCCCCAGGAGGAACTGGAACTCTTCCGCAGCCGTCTCGCCTTCGCCGGCGGCTTCGTGCTGTTCTGCTTCACCCTGCTGTTCGCGCGCTTCGTCTGGCTGCAGGTGATCCAGCACGACTACTACCAGACCCGCGCCGAGGAGAACCGCATCTCGCTGGTGCCGATGGCGCCCAACCGGGGCCTGATCGTCGACAGCAAAGGCGTGGTGCTGGCGCGCAACTACTCGGCCTACACGCTGGAGATCACGCCATCGAAGGTGAAAAACCTCGAAGAAACCATCGACGAGCTGGCGAAAATTCTCGACGTCCAGTCCAAGGACCGCAAGCGCTTCCACAAGCTGCTGGTCGAGAGCAAGAATTTCGAGTCGCTGCCGATCAGAACAAGGCTGACCGACGAGGAGGTGGCGACTTTCATCGCCCACCGCTACCGCTTTCCCGGCGTCGACATCAAGGCGCGGCTGTTTCGGCAGTATCCCTTCGGCGCCCATGCCTCGCACCTGCTCGGCTACATTGGGCGAGTCAATGATCGCGATCTCGAGAAGATCGAGGAGCGCGAGGCCGAGGACAACTACCGCGGCACCGATCACTTCGGCAAGACCGGGCTGGAGCAGCGCTACGAGTTCGAGTTGCACGGCGTCAGCGGCTTCGAGCAGGTCGAGGTCGACTCGGGCGGCCGCGCGGTGCGCACGCTGGCGCGCACCGCGCCGGTGGCCGGCAACAACCTGACGCTCACCGTCGACGCCAAGCTGCAGGAGATCGCCGAGAATGCCTTCGGCGACCGCAAGGGCGCCCTGGTCGCGATCGAGCCTTCCACCGGCGGCATCCTCGCCCTGGTGGCGGTACCGAACTACGATCCCAACCTTTTCGTCGATGGCATCGACTCGCAGAACTGGGACATGCTCAACACCTCGCCCGACAAGCCCATGGTCAACCGCGCGCTCAACGGCGCCTATCCGCCCGGATCGACCTTCAAGCCCTTCATGGCGCTGGGCGCGCTGACTTTGGGCAAGCGCCGACCGGAACAGACCATCTCCGACCCCGGCTTCTACAACTTCGGCGGTCACATCTTCCGCGACGACAAGAAGGGTGGCCACGGCTCGGTCGACATGTACAAGTCCATCGTCCATTCCTGCGACACCTACTACTACATGCTCGCCAACGACATGGGCATCGACAACATTTCCAGCTTCATGGGCAGCCTCGGGCTGGGGCAACGCACCGGCGTGGACATCGACGGCGAGTCCGAGGGCGTACTGCCCTCGCAGGCATGGAAGAAGAAACGCTTCAGGAAGCCCGAGCAGCAGAAATGGTATGCCGGCGAGACCATCTCCATCGGCATCGGCCAGGGCTACAACGCCTATACGCCGATTCAACTCGCCCAAGCCACGGCAACGCTGGCCAACAACGGCGTGATGTTCCGCCCGCACCTGGTCAAACACATCACCGACACGCGCACGGGCAAGCAGACCCTGGTCGAGCCGCAGCCGATCAGGACACTGCCGTGGAAGCAGGAACATATCGACGTCATCAAGAACGCCATGGTCGGCGTGAACAAGGAGGGCACCGGCGCGCGCGCCTTCGCCGGCGCCGAGTATGTCTCGGCGGGCAAGACCGGCACGGCGCAGGTGTACTCGCTCAAGGGCGCGGAATACAAGGCAGGGGCGGTGAAGAAGGAACTGCGCGACCACGCGCTGTTCATCGCCTTCGCCCCGGCGGACAAGCCGACCATCGCGTTGGCGGTGCTGGTCGAGAACGGCGGCTTCGGCGCCCAGGCCGCCGCGCCGATCGCGCGCCAGGTGCTCGACTATTACCTGCTTGGCAAGCTGCCCAAGGCACCGGCACCCGCCGACGAAGAAGCGGTGGAGGCCGACGAATGATCAGGAATCTCTGGCTGAGGCTCATCACCCCCATCGACGGGCCGTTGCTGGCCTTTTCGGCACTGCTGCTGCTGATCGCCCTCATCGCCGTGGGCAGCGCTTCGCCCGAACGAATCACCGCGCAACTGGTGAACATCGCCGTCGCGCTGACGGTAATGCGCATCGTCGCCCAGATGCCGCCGCAGCGGCTGATGCACCTGGCGCTGCCCGCCTATGTTTTCGGCATCCTGCTGCTGATCGCGGTGGCGCTGTTCGGCGACGTCTCCAAGGGCGCGCGGCGCTGGCTCAATCTCGGCTTCATGCGCATCCAGCCGTCCGAGGTCATGAAGATCGCCATGCCGCTGATGCTGGCCTGGTACTTCCAGAGGCACGAGGCTGGCTTGCGCCTGCGCGACTATGTCGTCGCCTTGCTGCTGCTGCTGCTGCCCGTGGCGTTGATCGCGCGCCAGCCAGACCTTGGCACGTCCATTCTGGTTTTCTCCGCCGGATTCTTCGTCATCTTCCTCGCCGGACTGCCGTGGAAGATCATCATCGGCCTCGGTGTCGCTGGCGCGGCCGCCGCTCCCTTCGCCTGGAGCCTGCTGCACGACTACCAGCGCCACCGCATACTGACCCTGTTCGACCCGGAGAAGGATCCACTGGGCAAAGGGTTCCACATCATCCAGTCCACCATCGCCATCGGTTCCGGCGGCATCCTCGGCAAGGGCTGGGGCCACGGCACGCAAGCGCAGCTCGAGTTCATCCCCGAGCGCCACACCGACTTCATCTTCGCCGTCTTTTCCGAGGAATTCGGCCTGCTCGGCAACCTCGTGCTGCTGTTGCTTTACGCGCTGCTGATCGGTCGCGGCCTGATGATCGCCGCCAACGCCGCTACGCTGTTTTCCCGTCTGCTGGCCGGTGCCATCACGCTGATCTTCTTCACCTATGCCTTTGTCAACATGGGCATGGTCAGCGGCATCCTGCCCGTGGTCGGCGTGCCGCTGCCCTTCGTCAGCTACGGCGGAACGGCGCTGGTGACGCTGTTCCTGGGCATCGGCATCCTGATGTCGATTCACAAAAACCGTATGCTGGTACAAAAGTGATTCGCCGCCTTGGTCCTGTCCTGGTCCTTCTCCTGTCCGCTTGCGGCTCGGTGTCGCATCGACCATCGGAACGCACGCCGGCCCCGACCGCCGTCCCGCCAGCGCGCCCCGAAGGAAGTACCCTTGGGGTGCCGACTTTTTCCACGCCGGCGCAAGCGCCGAAGAGAGGCGGCGGCTACTACCAGGACGACGGCCCCGGCGATAGCGCGCCCGAAAACCTCGACGCCATCCCCGACGCCGTGCCACGCATGGAGCCACTGCACCGCTACGCCAACAATCCCTATTCGGTGCTCGGCCGCGACTACGTGCCGCTGCGCACCCGCCAGCCGTACAGAGAGCGCGGCGTCGCCAGCTGGTACGGCCGCAAATTCCACGGCCAGAAAACTTCCTCGGGCGAGCGCTACGACATGTTCGGCATGACCGCCGCGCATCCGACGCTGCCGATTCCCTCCTACGTGCGCGTCACCAACCCGGCCAACGGCAAGTCGGTGGTGGTGCGCGTCAACGACCGCGGGCCGTTCCACTCCGGCCGCCTGATCGACCTCTCCTACACGGCCGCCTGGAAGCTTGGCTACATCGGCAACGGCAGCACGCCGGTCGAGGTCGAGGCCATCCAGCCGGGCGTCGAAACCGTGGTCGCCAGGGCTCCCGCGGAAGACCCGATCGCCCGCTTCGCCAGTCTGCCCGAGCCACCGGCAGCTCCCGCGCCGCTGCCGGCGGAATCGCGCGGCACCTTCGTCCAGCTCGGCGCCTTCGGCAATCCCGACAACGCCGAAGCCTTCCGCGCCCACGTCGCCCGCGAGCTCGACTGGGCCGGCGACCTGCTGCGCACGCAGGTCGCCGGCAACCTGCACCGTGTGCAGCTCGGCCCCTTCGCCTCGCGCGCCGAGGCCGACGGCGTGGCCGAGAAAATCCGAATCGCGCTCGGGGTCAAGCCGGCCATCGTCGTAAGATAAAATCTTCGCTCCATGATCCATCGCCTGATTCTGCTCGCGCTGCTGGCGCTGTCGGCCGCCACCTTCGCCCAGTCCGTGCCGCCGCCGCCCGTGGTCGCGCGCGCCTGGCTGCTGCTCGATCATGGCTCAAACCAGCCGCTGGCCGAGCAGGCCGCCGACGAGCGCGTCGAGCCGGCCTCGCTGACCAAGCTGATGACGGCCTACCTGTCGTTTTCGGCGTTGCGGAGCCGCCGACTTTCCCTGGACCAGGTCGTGCCCGTTTCCGAGAAGGCCTGGAAGGCGCAGGGCTCGCGCATGTTCATCGAGCCGAACCAGCCGGTGACGGTGAAGGAACTGCTCCACGGCATGATCGTGCAGTCCGGCAACGACGCCTGCATCGCCCTGGCCGAGGCCGTCGCCGGCTCGGAGGAAAACTTCGTCGTCGCCATGAACCGCGAGGCGCAGCGCCTCGGCCTCAAGAACACGAAATTCATGAACGCCACCGGCCTGCCCGACCCACGGCACTACGCCTCGGCGCGTGACCTGGCCCTGCTCGCCCAGGCCCTCATCCGCGACTTCCCCGAGTACTACCCGATCTACGCCACCAAGGAATACACCTACAACAAGATCACCCAGCCCAACCGCAACCGCCTGCTCTGGCTCGACCCGACGGTCGACGGCGTCAAGACCGGGCACACCGAATCCGCCGGCTATTGCCTGATCGCATCGAGCAAGCGCGGCCCGCGCCGGCTGATCTCCGTGGTGCTGGGCACGCCTTCCGACAACGCCCGAGCACAGGAGTCGCTCAAGCTGCTCAACCACGGCTTCCTCGCCTTCGACGCCGTCAAGCTCTACGACAGGAACTTCGCCCTCTCCCGGCTCAAGGTGTTCAAGGGCGAGCGCAACACGGTCAAGGCAGGCTTTCTTGATGACTTCGTGCTGTCGCTACCCAAGGGCGCGACGGTGTCGAAGGACGCCATCAAGGTCCAGCTCGAAAGCCGGCAGCCACTGCTGGCGCCGGTGCAGCAAGGCGATCGCGTCGCCACGCTGAAGCTCACGGTCAATGACAAGCCCTGGGGCGAGTATCCCGTGGTCGCCCTCGAAACCGTGCCCGTCGCCGGCATCTTCGGCCGCGCCTGGGACACGATCCGGATGTGGTTCGAATGACCGTCTATCTCAACGGCGAGTTCATGCCCATCGCCGAAGCGCGGGTGCCGGTGATGGACCGCGGCTTCCTCTTCGGCGACGGCGTCTATGAGGTGATCCCGGTCTACTCGCGCCGGCCGTTTCGCCTGGCCGAGCACCTGCGCCGGCTGGCATCCAGCCTCGCGGCGATCCGCCTCGACCCGCCGCTGAATGACGCCGACTGGGCACGGATCATCGAGCGTATCGTCGCCGCGGCCGATTTCGAGGATCAATCCGTCTACCTGCAGGTCACGCGCGGCCCGATGGCCGTGCGCAACCACGCGTTTCCAAAGATCGTTACGCCGACCGTCTTCGTCATGACCGAGCCGCTGGTGACGCCGCCGGCCGAGCTGCGCGAACGCGGAATCAAAGCCGTCTCCGCCGCCGACAACCGCTGGCACCGCTGCGACATCAAGGCCACCTCGCTGCTCGCCAACTGCCTGCTGCGCCAGCGCGCGGTCGACCACGGCTGCGCCGAGACGGTGCTGTTCCGCGACGGTTTCCTCATCGAGGGCGCGGCGTCGAACATCTTCGTGGTCAAGGACGGCGTGCTGCTGGCGCCGATCAAGAATCACCTGATGCTGCCCGGCATCACCTACGACGTCGTGCTCGAACTGGCCGCGCGGCATGGCCTGCCGACGCAGGTGCGCGACGTGCTCGAGGACGAGACCCGCAACGCCGACGAACTGTGGATGACCTCCTCGACCAGGGAAGTGCTGCCCATCGTCACCCTCGACGACAAAAAAGTCGGCGCTGGCGACACGGCGGGTAGGCCGGGCCCGGTGTTCAAACGGATGCACGGCTGGTATCAGGAATTCAAGCAGTCGGTGATGCGCGGTGGCTGAACAGGAAACCCTGCTTGAGTTCCCCTGCGACTTCCCGCTCAAGATCATGGGCGCGACGCGCGACGACTTCGCCCAGACCATCGTCGCCGTGGTCCTCAAGCATGCACCCGACTTCGACCCCGCCGACGTCGCCATGCGGCCCTCGAAGGCCGGAAACTACCTGTCCTTGACCTGCACCATCCGCGCCACCTCGAAGGCGCAACTCGATGCGCTTTACCGCGAGCTAAGCAGTCACCCGTGGGTCAAGGTCGTCCTTTAACCATTCGCCGGCTCGGGCTCGTCGAATACGAGCCCACCTGGCACGCGATGCAGGAGTTCACCGCGCGGCGCGATGCGGAAACGCCCGACGAACTCTGGCTGTGCGAGCACCCGCCGGTGTTCACGCTGGGCCTGGCCGGCAAGCCCGAGCACCTGCTGCGCGACATCGGCGTCCCCGTGATCAAGATCGACCGCGGCGGGCAGATCACCTATCACGGCCCCGGTCAGATCGTCGCCTACCTGCTGCTCGACCTCAAGCGGCGCGAGCTGACCGTGAAGACGCTGGTCAACCGCATGGAACAGGCACTGATCGATTCGCTGGCCGGGTACGGCGTGGCTGCCGCGCGGCTGGCCGGCGCGCCGGGCGTCTATGTGAATGGCGCCAAGATCGGCGCGCTCGGCTTGAAGGTGAAGAACGGCTACTGCCACCATGGTCTCGCGCTCAACGTCGCCATGGACCTCGCGCCCTTCGCCGCGATCAACCCTTGCGGCTACGAAGGCATGGCGGTGACGCAGCTCGCCGACCTCGCGCCCGACATCACCTCCGAACAGGTCTCCGCGACGCTCGTCGCCCAGCTCGAAAGATATTTATGACCACCAAGCAGAAAGGCGAAGCCAAGACCGCGCGCATCCCGATCAAGGTAGTGCCGGTCGCCGTGCCGCTGAAGAAGCCCGCGTGGATCCGCGTGCGTGCCGGCAATTCGGCCGCGCGTTTCGGCGAGGTCAAGCAGATCCTGCGCGACCACGCCCTGCACACGGTGTGCGAGGAAGCGACCTGCCCCAACATCGGCGAGTGCTTCGGCAAGGGCACGGCCACCTTCATGATCCTCGGCGACCTATGCACGCGGCGCTGCCCCTTCTGCGACGTCGGCCACGGCAAGCCGCTGCCGCCCGACGCCGAGGAGCCGGTCAAGCTCGCCCGCACCATCGCCGCGCTCAAGCTCAAGTACGTGGTCATCACCAGCGTCGATCGCGACGACCTCAAGGACGGCGGTGCGCGGCATTTCGCCGACTGCATCCGCGATATCCGCGCGCACTCGCCGCAGACCGCCATCGAGATACTGGTGCCCGACTTCCGCGGCCGGCTCGACATCGCGATCGACATCCTCACCGCGCAACCGCCCGACGTGATGAACCACAATCTCGAGACCGTGCCGCGCCTCTACAAGCAGGTCCGCCCCGGCGCCGACTATGCGCACTCACTGCGGCTGCTCGCCGACTTCAAGGCGAAGAATCCCGCCATCCCCACCAAGTCCGGGCTGATGGTGGGCCTGGGCGAAACGGACGAAGAGATACTCGACGTCATGCGCGACCTGCGCGCCCACGGCGTCGAGATGCTGACCATCGGCCAGTACCTCGCCCCCTCGGGCCATCACCTGCCGGTGACGCGCTACGTCCATCCCGATGTCTTCGCGATGTTCGAGCGCGAGGCCGCGGCCATGGGCTTCAGTCACGCCGCCTGCGCGCCGCTGGTGCGCTCAAGCTACCACGCCGACCGGCAGGCGCATGGGGCCGGGGTCGCGTGAAAATCCACAACCGAAGGTCCCCATATATTTGTGAAGGCCAGTGCTAGACTTATTGGCACGAGGACGGCAGAGAACGGACAGCTGCGGAAAATGGTCGACAGGAGCTAAGCGCAATGAGCACAACCGAACAAGTGTTGATCGAGAAGATCAGGCAATTGCCGCCACAACGACTGGCGGAGGTGGTGAACTTTGTGGAATTTCTTGCCGCGCGCGAGGCGCGCGCCACCGCCGGTACCCGCTTGGGGGGGGGGCTGGCCAAGCTCGATGCCTTGAACCTCCCCCCGATCTCCGATGAGGAGATCGCGGCGGAGATTCAGGCGGCCCGCCAGGATCGGATGGCGCGTCACACCTGACCGTGAGGATCGTACTCGACACAAACACTCTGGTTTCGGGAGTCATCTCGCCGGGCGGTCCGCCGCGCCACCTGATCGATGGGGCGAGGGCGCAAGCCTTCGAGTTATGCAGCAGCATGACGCTGCTCGCGGAACTACTGGATGTTCTGTCGCGCGGGAAATTCGCGGCGCGACTGGCGCAAGCCGGCCTGACACCTCAGGGCATCGTCGGGGAACTGCGCCGAATGGCCTTCCTGGCGGAACCTCGGCAGGTACCACGCGTTATCGAGGACGACCCCGACGACGATCACGTGCTCGCATGCGCCGTTGCCGGTCAGGCCGATTTGATAGTCTCCGGCGACAAACACCTGCATCGCCTTGGCGGGCAGTATCAGGGCACTCCCATCGTTACCCCGGCGCAGGCCGTCCAACTCATCGGCAGTTGACGAAAGGCAGCGGGATGACGAGCGAACTGCCCGCCCCCCCTAGCAATTGTGCGAAAATCCGTTGGCAGCCGCGAGCATCACCGCACCCCCCCCCCTGGAACCGCCAAACCATGCGCACCATCGCCGCTATTTGCTTCGCAACTTTCATGCTGTTCGCCGGCGCGGCATACGCCCTTTCGCTCGACGCGCTGACCAACAAGGATGCCAGCGGCGGCCTCAAGGAGGCGCTGACCCAGGGTGCCGGCAAGGCCGTCACGGCGCTTGGTCGCACCGACGGATTCCTCGGAAATCCCAAGGTGAAAATCCCGCTGCCCGACAGCCTCAAGCAGGTTGAAGGCATGATGCGCACCTTCGGCCTCGGCAAGCAGGCCGACGAACTCATCACCACCATGAACCGCGCCGCCGAGGCCGCCATGCCCGAGGCCAAGGCGCTGCTGGTGAATTCCGTGAAGCAAATGTCGGTGCAGGACGCCAAGGGCATCCTCAGCGGCGGTGACGATGCCGCCACGCAATATTTCAAGCGCACCACCTCCGGCCCGCTGACCGAGAAGTTCCGCCCCATCGTCAAGCAAGCGATGCAGAAGGTGAAGCTCGCCGAGAAATACGACCAGTTCGCCGGCAAGGCCGCCAAGTTCGGGCTGGTCAAGGAAGCCGACGTTCACCTCGACAACTACGTCACCCAGAAGGCGCTCGACGGCCTCTACCTGATGATCGCCGAGGAAGAAAAGGCGATTCGCAAGGATCCCGTGAGCGCCGCCGGCAGCCTGGCCCGCAAGGTTTTCGGCGCCCTCTGAGCCACCTTATGAAACTCGATCTGCGCAAGATTTATCGTTTCGACCCAATCGCCCGCAATGCCGACGGCAGCCTGCCGTCCGGCGGCGACATCTACTACGAATGCACCGGGTGCAAGGACGTCGTGAGCTCGGTGCCGCACATCGTCGCCCGCTGCGAGTGCGGCAACCTCTCGGGCAAGGGCGGCAAGGTCGAGATCACGGCGCCCGACAAGGTCAACCCCGTCCGCGGCAAGCTCAAGTAGCCCCGCATGCCGCACGCACTCAACGCGCCGCAGCGCGAGGCGGTGCGCTATCTCGACGGTCCGCTGCTGGTGCTGGCCGGCGCCGGCAGCGGCAAGACGCGCGTCATCACGCAGAAAATCGCCTACCTGATCGAGGAGTGCAAGATCGCGCCCTCGCACATCGCCGCCATCACCTTCACCAACAAGGCGGCGAAGGAAATGGCCGAGCGCGTCGGCAAGCTGATCAAGGGCCACTCGACCGAGGGACTCATCGTCAGCACCTTCCACGCGCTGGGCGCGAAGATCCTGCGGCAGGAGGCGCGCCACCTGCACCTCAAGCCCTCGTTCTCCATCCTCGACGCCTCCGACACCGCGCAACTGTTCCAGGAAATGCTCAAGGACGCCGACAAGGCGCGGGTGCGCATGATCCAGAACCGAATCTCGCTGTGGAAGAACGCGCTGGTCGGCCCCGACGAAGCGGCCAGGATTGCCGCGGACGACCTCGAAGCCGGCGCAGCCAAAATCTATGCCGAATACGAGCGCACGCTTTCCGCCTACCAGGCCGTCGATTTCGACGATCTGATCCGCCTGCCGGTGAACCTGTTCGAGGAACGCGACGACATCGCCGGCCGCTGGCGCAGTCGCCTCTGGCACCTGCTGGTCGACGAGTGCCAGGACACCAACCGCTGCCAGTATCGATTGATGCAGTTGCTCACCGGCCCGCGCGCCGCCTTCACGGCGGTCGGCGACGACGACCAGTCGATCTACGCCTGGCGCGGCGCCGACATCGAGAACCTGCGCGCCTTGCGCTCCGACTACCCCAACCTCAAGGTGATCACGCTCGAGCAGAACTACCGCTCGGTGCAGCGCATCCTCAAGGCCGCCAATGCGCTGATCGCCAACAACCCCAAGCTGTTCGAAAAGAAGCTGTGGTCGGAGCATGGCCACGGCGAGATGATCCGCGTCACCGCCTGCCGCGACGGCGAGCACGAGGCCGAGTGGGTGATCGCGCGGCTGCAGGCGCACAAGTTCGAGAACCGCACGAAGTTTTCCGACTACGCCATCCTCTACCGCGGCAACTTCCAGGCCAAGGCCTTCGAGAAACAGCTGCGCGCCCACAAGATTCCCTACGTGCTCTCGGGCGGCCAGTCCTTCTTCGATCGCGGCGAGATCAAGGACATCACCTCCTACCTGCGGCTGCTGGCCAACCAGGACGACGATCCCGCCTTCATCCGCGCCATCACCACGCCCAAGCGCGGCATCGGCGGCACCACGCTGGAAGCGCTGGGGCAGGCGGCCGGCCGCCGTCACCTGAGCCTGTTCGCCGCCGCCTTTGCGGCCGGGGTGGAAAACGAGGTCAAGCCGGCCGCGCTTGCGGCCGTGCGCGAGTTCTGCCAGTTCATCAACCGCATGGAGGCACGCGCGCGGAAGGAGCCGGCCGGCCAGGTGCTGGAAGACCTGCTGCGCGCCATCGGCTACGAAGCCTGGCTGTTCGAGTCGGCGGAGCCGCGCGAGGCCGAAGGCAAGTGGAGCAACGTGCGCGATTTCGTGCAGTGGCTCTCAAGCAAGGGCGTCGAGGAAAACAAGAACCTGATCGAGCTGTCGCAGACCGTGGCGCTGATCACCATGCTCGACAAGAACGAGAATGATCAGGATGCCGTGCAGCTCGCCACGCTGCACGCCGCCAAGGGGCTCGAATTTCCCCACGTCTTCCTCGTCGGCATCGAGGAGGGCGTGCTGCCGCACCGCGAGTCGGTCGAAGTCGGCCGCGTCGAGGAAGAGCGGCGCCTCATGTACGTCGGCATCACCCGCGCCCAGCGCAGCCTCAACGTGACGTACTGCGAGCGGCGCAAGCAGGGCAAGGCAATCGTGGCCCGCGAGCCCTCGCGCTTCATCGTCGAGATGGGCGAGGACATCAAGCGCAGCGGCCGCGACCAGGCGCCGGCGGTGACCAAGGACGAGGGCCGCGCCAAGCTGGCGGCCTTCCGCGCCCTGCTGGCGCCGAAAGCGTAAACGGCGAAGGGCAGGCCGCGGCCTGCCCTTCGATCTCGCCGCGACGCGGCTTATTTCGCGCTGAAGCTCGCGCCCGACTTGTTGGCCATGAAGGCAATGGCGCGCGCCAGTTCGGCGTCGGTGGCATCCGACCCGCCCTTGGGCGGCATCGCGTTCTTGCCCTTGATCGCCGACTTGGTCAGGCCGTCAAGACCGAGGCCGAGGCGCGACGCCCAGACGCCCTTGTCGCCCGTCTTCGGCGCGCCGGCGACGCCGGCGTCATGACAGGCGCCACAGACGCCCTTGTAGATCTCCTCGCCGGTACGGCTGCCGGCGGCGGCCTTGGGCGCGGCGGCGGCCAGATCGACCTTGGCCACCGGCTGAATGCGGGCATTGGTGGCCTCGTTGGTGGCCTCGTCGTCGGCCTTGGGACGGTTGCCCATCGCCAATGCGAGCGGGGCAGCCACGATCAGCGCGCTCGCCAGGGCGAACCGGCGGTAAGCGGGGGAATTCATCGACATGGGAATCACCTTATACGGAAGGCATTGAATTGAAAGGGCGAATTATAGCCGATCTCCCGACCGGCACGGCGGGCATGTACAATGGCGCCGCTTCCAAGTCCCTTCCGCGCCCGTAGCTCAGATGGATAGAGTGCCACCCTCCGAAGGTGGAAGTCGCACGTTCGAATCGTGTCGGGCGCACCAATTCCCCACCAGGCAAGGCTTTTCAGCCCAATTCGCCCTTTCGCGGCGTGCCCATGGCGTGCCCACCATGTGCCTTGTCCGTGCCCACGTGAAATTGACGCCGGACCTCCAAACGGCAGATTTGACCCTTGGCCTCCGTGCCTGAGATGAGGCCTCGTCAAGGGGCACGCCCATCGGCGTCGATGGGCGGATCGGCAGCTTTCGGGACATTGCCCGGTTAGTCAAGTCCGAAATCTGCTGTAAATAGTCTTCGATCCGATCAATGACGAATGGTTTTCAGCTGGCGAGGGCAACAACGTTGTGGCCCTCGCCAGCTGCGGCGCGGGTGGTAGCCCACTCCTTGAATTCATCCATGTCGAGGTACTTTCGTTCCTGCCAAGCCTCGTTCTGCTCGGCCAGCAAGGCGCCGATCAGGCGCAAGGCCGACTCATCGTTGGGGAAGATGCGGATCACCCGCTCCCGCCGCCGAATCTCCTCGTTGAGTCGCTCCTGCATGTTCGTTGTGCGCAGCCGCTTGCGGTACTTCTCGGGCAAGGCCATCACGGCCATGGCGTCCTCGAATCCTGCTTCCAGGCAGGCCACCGCCTTGGCCGCGCTCTTGGCGAAGCGCTCGGTGAATTCCGCCAGGCGGCGCCTGGCCTCGACCAGATCGGGCGCCTGTAGCACGAGCTTTCGAGAAGCTGCCGTCCCGCGTCTGCGGCACCAGCAGCGTCACCGGCCCGACCCGCGTGTAGAGGGTGCGCGGCCGGTAGCCGTTGCGGTAGCCGGCTCGCTCGTCCGTGCGTTCGTGCCGCGTCGCCCCCAGCGCTTCCGTCACCTGCGCCTCCAGTACCTGATTGAGCACCGTCTCCACCAGCCTTGCCAGCCCATCCTGCCCGCTCAAAAGACCTGGCAGCAATTCCGAACCTACGCTAATCTCATACTCAGCCATCGCTTCTTCTCCTTCGGTTATCGATCGTCTCGCAACGTCAATTTACCGAATCGAAGCGGTGGCTACCAGCCACCCGATTTACAGCAGTTTAAGGACTCAATC
>JAUYFI010000079.1 GCA_030691075.1 Sulfurisoma sp.
AGATGGTGATGCCGGGCGACAACGTGCAGATGGTGGTGAAGCTGATCTGCCCGATCGCCATGGAAGAAGGCCTGCGCTTCGCCATCCGCGAGGGTGGCCGCACCGTCGGCGCCGGCGTCGTCGCCAAGATCATCGAGTAAGGGGACAAAGGGATCATGGGGCGCCGCCCGCGAGGGTGGCGCCCTTTGGAGTTTCTGCCGCAGGGGCGTAGCTCAATTGGCAGAGCGACGGTCTCCAAAACCGTAGGTTGGGGGTTCGATTCCCTCCGCCCCTGCCACTGAACACATTGACATACGCTCCGCACCCGATCGCCGACGCATTGCCCAAGGACAGCAACGACCCGTAACGATGGCCGACAAAATCAAATTCGCGCTGGCGCTTCTGCTGCTGGCAGCCGGTCTCGCCGGCTTTTACCTGCTCGCCGAGCAGGCGATGATCCTGCGCGTGCTGTCGGTGCTCGCCGGCGCCGGCGCCGGCGCGGTCGTTGCTTGGTACACCGAGCCGGGCCAGCGCTTCTTCGCCTTCAGCAAGGAGGCGACGACCGAAGCCAGGAAGGTTGCCTGGCCGACGCGCAAGGAAACCCTGCAGACGACGGGCATCGTCTTCGGTTTTGTCGTTGTCATGGCCATTTTCCTGTGGTTGACCGACAAGAGTCTCGAGTGGGTGCTCTACGATCTGGTGCTGGGCTGGAAAAAATCATGACAAAACGCTGGTATGTCGTTCATGCCTATTCAGGCTTCGAGAAATCCGTGCAGCGCGCGCTGATCGAGCGCATCGCCCGCGCCGGCATGCAGGACAAATTTGGCCAGATCCTCGTTCCCGTCGAGGAGGTCGTCGAAATGAAGGGTGGCCAGAAGAGCATCTCCGAGCGCAAGTTCTTCCCCGGCTATGTGCTGTGCGAGATGGAGATGGACGACGATTCCTGGCACCTCGTCAAGAGCACGCCCAAGGTCACCGGCTTCGTCGGTGGCACCGCCAACAAGCCGACGCCGATTTCCGAGAAGGAAGTCGAGAAGATCATGCAGCAGATGCAGGAGGGCGTGGAGAAGCCGCGTCCCAAGGTGCTGTTCGAGGCGGGTGAACTGGTGCGGGTCAAGGACGGCCCCTTTACCGACTTCAACGGCAGCGTCGAGGAAGTCAATTACGAAAAGAGCCGCCTGCGCGTCGCGGTCACGATTTTCGGCCGTTCCACGCCGGTGGAACTGGAGTTCTCGCAGGTCGAGAAGGCCTAAGCGTTACAGAGTCAGGTTGTTTGCCGTCGCCCCGGCGGTTTTCCCGGGACAAGAGGAGCGCGAGTAGGGCAACCGAAAGCGCGTTACCACTCACTCAGGAGCTAGTAAATGGCGAAGAAAATCGTCGGCTACATCAAGCTGCAAGTGCCGGCCGGCAAGGCGAACCCCTCGCCGCCGATCGGCCCCGCGCTCGGCCAGCGCGGCCTCAACATCATGGAATTCTGCAAGGCGTTTAACGCCAAGACTCAGGGCCTGGAGCCCGGTTTGCCGATTCCCGTGGTGATCACCGCCTTCGCGGACAAGAGCTTCACCTTCATCATGAAGACGCCGCCGGCGACCGTCCTCATCAAGAAGGCAGCCGGCGTGGCCAAGGGCTCGCCGAAGCCCCATACCGACAAGGTCGGCAAACTCACCCGCGCCCAGGCCGAGGAAATCGCCCGCGCCAAGATGCCGGATCTCACCGCCGCCGACATGGATGCCGCGGTGCGCACCATCGCCGGCAGCGCCCGCAGCATGGGCATCACCGTGGAAGGAGTCTGACATGGCGAAACTGTCCAAACGCACCGAGGCGCTGCGCGCCAAGATCGACCGCAACAAGCTCTATCCCGTTGCCGAGGCCCTGGAACTGGTGAAGGGCAATGCCACCGCCAAGTTCGATGAGTCCATCGACGTCGCCGTGAACCTCGGCGTTGACGCCAAGAAATCCGACCAGTTGGTGCGCGGCTCCGTCGTGCTGCCGGCCGGTACCGGCAAGAACGTTCGCGTCGCCGTGTTCGCCCAGGGCGCCAAGGCCGAGGAAGCCAGGGCCGCCGGCGCCGATGTCGTCGGCTTCGACGATCTGGCCGCCAGCGTCAAGGGCGGTACCATCGACTTCGACGTCTGCATCGCCACGCCCGACGCCATGAAGGTGGTCGGCGCGCTCGGCCAGATCCTCGGCCCGCGCGGCCTGATGCCGAATCCGAAGGTCGGTACCGTGAGCATGGACGTCACCACCGCCGTGAAGAACGCCAAGGCCGGCCAGGTGCAGTACCGCACGGACAAGGGCGGCATCATCCAGTGCACCATCGGCCGCGCGTCCTTCACCGTCGAAGCGCTGCGGAAGAACCTCGGTGCGCTGCTCGATGCGCTGAACAAGGCCAAGCCGGCTGCTTCCAAGGGTGTGTACCTGAGGAAGGTTGCGCTGTCGTCCACCATGGGTGGTGGCGTGCGCGTCGATCAGGCCAGCCTGGCCGCGCCGGTACAGCAGTAAAAGGGACTTTGGGCCGCTGCCGCCATACGGGCAGCGGGTTGTCAAAGACCGTAGGCACCCGCGAGGGTTTAATCGCCGCGACCCTGAGAAGTCACGACGGCCTACGCAGATGGCGTCACCCGAAAACAGGATTCCGCGAGGACTTCTGAATGAAGGTCGCCGTATCGCCAGCGCCGACTTTTTCGGCAATGGCATTTGAAAGGAGCTGACCTTGGGTCTCAATCTTGATGACAAGAAGGCGGTAGTCGCCGAGGTGTCCGCGCAAGTCGCGAATGCCCAGTCGATCATCGTCGCCGAGTACCGCGGTCTGGAAGTGGGTGACATCACCAAGCTGCGCGCCAACGCGCGCGGCGCCGGTATATACCTGCGTGTGCTGAAAAACACCCTGGTTCGTCGCGCCGTTGTCGGTACGCCGTTCGAGGGCCTCAAGGAGCAGATGGTTGGTCCGCTGATCTACGGAATTTCCAAGGATCCGGTGGCTGCCGCCAAGACGCTCCACGAGTTCGCCAAAAGCAATGACAAGCTCGTCCTCAAGGGCGGTGCGATGCCGAATTACGTTATGGACGCCTCGGCTGTCCGGGCGTTGGCAACGATGCCGAGCCGTGAGGAACTGCTGGCCAAGCTGTTGGGCACGATGCAGGCGCCGATCACCCAGTTCGTCCGCACCCTCAACGAAGTCCCGACCAAGTTTGTCCGGGGCCTCGCTGCCGTGCGCGACGCGAAACAGACCGCCTGATCGCGACTATCCGTCACACATTCACGAAACCACATTCATTCAGGAGTAATCATCATGGCTGTTAGCAAAGCTGAAATCCTCGACGCAATCGCCGGCATGACCGTTCTCGACCTGTCCGAGTTGATCAAGGAAATGGAAGAGAAGTTCGGCGTCTCCGCCGCCGCTGCTGTCGCCGTAGCCGCCCCCGCCGCCGGTGCCGCCGCCGTTGTCGAAGAACAGACCGAATTCACCGTCATGCTGTTGTCTGCCGGCGAGAAGAAGGTCGAATGCATCAAGGTCGTCCGTGCCGCCACCGGCCTCGGCCTCAAGGAAGCCAAGGACCTCGTCGACGGCGCCCCGAAGGCCGTCAAGGAAGCCATCCCGAAGGCCGACGCCGAAGCCCTCAAGAAGCAGCTTGAGGATGCGGGTGCCAAGGTCGAAGTCAAGTAAACGATCTATCGCGGTCCGGGCTGGCGACTCTGGCGTCGCCAGCCCTATCGTGTTTTATGCATGTGTTTTTCTGCCATTCGACCTGAACAAAAACCCGAATCGGCGGTCAGCAGAGCGGCTTGGCACACCGTGCAGCCAGGCTTTTCTCCTGACCATCGACTCTGAAAAGAGAACGGAGCGACCATGAAGTACTCGTATACCGAGAAGCAGCGCATCCGCAAGAGCTTCGCCAAGCGCGCCGGCGTGCTCAACGTGCCCTTCCTGCTGGCGACGCAGTTGGAGTCCTACGCCCAGTTCCTGCAGGTGGACGTCCGGCCAGCCAACCGCCGCACCCAAGGCTTGCAGGCAGCCTTCGGCTCGATCTTCCCCATTGTTGCTCATTCAGGCAATGCCCGCCTCGAATTCGTCGAGTATAAGCTGGGCGAGCCCGCCTTCGACGTCAAGGAATGCCAGCAGCGTGGCCTGACCTTCGCGAGCCCGCTGCGGGCCAAGGTGCGCCTGGTCATCCTCGACCGCGAGTCGAGCACCGAAAAGATCAAGGAAGTGAAGGAGCAGGAAGTCTACATGGGCGAGATTCCGCTCATGACAACGACCGGCTCCTTCGTCATCAATGGCACCGAGCGCGTCATCGTCTCGCAGCTGCATCGCTCGCCCGGCGTGTTTTTCGAGCATGACCGCGGCAAGACGCACAGTTCGGGCAAGCTGCTGTTCTCGGCCCGCATCATTCCTTACCGCGGTTCCTGGCTCGACTACGAATTCGACCCGAAGGACCTGCTCTACTTCCGCGTGGACCGCCGCCGCAAGATGCCGGTGACCATCCTGCTCAAGGCGATCGGCATGACGGTCGAGCAGATCCTCGCCGCCTTCTTCCAGTTCGACGCCTTCCACCTGACCAAGAAGGGTGTCCAGCTCGAACTCGTGCCGGAGCGCCTGCGCGGCGAGGTGGCCAGGTTCGATCTGGCCGACAAGCACGCCAAGGTCATCGTGCCCAAGGACAAGCGCATCACCGCCAAGCACATCCGCGAGATGGACGAGGCCGGGATGAAAAAGCTCAATGTCCCGGAGGACTACGTCGTCGGCCGCATCATCGCCCACAACGTCGTCGATCCCGCCAGCGGCGAGATCCTCGCCCAGGCCAACGACGAGATCACCGATGCCCTGCTGGCGACGCTGATGGAGTCTGGCGTCACCACGCTGCAGACGCTCTACGTCAATGACCTTGATCGCGGCGCCTACATCTCCAACACCCTGCGCTCCGACGAAACCGCCGACCAGTGGGCGGCGCGCGTCGCCATCTACCGCATGATGCGCCCGGGCGAGCCGCCGACCGAAGAGGC
The DNA here is from genome assembly GCA_030691075.1 of Sulfurisoma sp. Taxonomy (GTDB): domain Bacteria; phylum Pseudomonadota; class Gammaproteobacteria; order Burkholderiales; family Rhodocyclaceae; genus Sulfurisoma. The sequence continues at coordinate 4,984 of JAUYFI010000079.1, forward strand.
CGTGCAGTCGTTGTTCAATGGCTTGTTCTACTCGGAGGAGCGCTACGACCTCTCCGTCGTCGGTCGCATGAAGTTCAACCGCCGCGTCGGCCGCGAAGCCGTTGCCGGCGCATCCACCCTGTCGAACGAGGACATCGTCGATGTCATCCGCATTCTCGTCGAGTTGCGTAATGGTCGCGGCGAGATCGACGACATCGACCACCTCGGCAACCGCCGCGTGCGTTCCGTCGGCGAACTGGCCGAGAACCAGTTCCGCGCCGGCCTGGTCCGCGTCGAGCGCGCCGTCAAGGAACGCCTGAACCAGGCCGAGTCCGACAACCTGATGCCGCACGACCTGATCAACGCCAAGCCGATCAGCGCCGCGATCAAGGAATTCTTCGGATCTTCGCAGTTGTCGCAGTTCATGGACCAGACCAACCCACTGTCCGAGATCACCCACAAGCGCCGCGTTTCGGCGCTGGGTCCGGGCGGTCTGACGCGCGAGCGTGCCGGCTTCGAGGTGCGCGACGTGCACCCGACCCACTATGGCCGCGTCTGCCCGATCGAGACGCCGGAAGGCCCGAACATCGGCCTCATCAACTCGCTGGCGCTCTACGCCCGCACCAACCACTACGGCTTCATGGAGACGCCGTACCGCAAGGTGACGGACGGCCATGTCACCGACGAAATCGAGTTCCTCTCGGCGATCGAGGAAGGCAACTACATCATCGCCCAGGCCAACGCCGAGCTCGACAAGAAGGGTCGCCTGACCGATGAACTCGTGTCCTGCCGCTTCAAGGGCGAATTCGAGCTCAAAGGCCCGGCCGAAGTGCAATACATGGATGTGGCGCCGGGGCAGATCGTTTCGGTCGCCGCTTCGCTGATTCCCTTCCTCGAGCATGACGACGCCAACCGTGCACTGATGGGCGCCAACATGCAGCGTCAGGCCGTGCCTTGCCTGCGCCCCGAGAAGGCGCTGGTCGGTACCGGCATCGAGCGCACCGTGGCGGTCGACTCCGGGACGGCGGTGCAGGCGCTGCGCGGCGGCGTCATCGACTACGTCGATGCCGACCGCATCGTGGTGCGCGTGCATGACGCCGAAACCGTCCCCGGCGAAGTCGGTGTCGATATCTACAATCTGACCAAGTACACCCGCTCCAACCAGAATACCAACATCAACCAGCGCCCGGTGGTCAAGGTCGGCGACATCATTGCCAAGGGTGACGTGGTGGCCGACGGCGCCTCCACCGATCTGGGTGAGTTGGCGCTCGGCCAGAACATGCTGGTCGCCTTCATGCCCTGGAACGGCTACAATTTCGAGGACTCGATCCTGATTTCCGAGCGCGTCGTCGCCGAGGATCGATTCACCTCGATCCACATCGAGGAACTGACGGTCGTCGCTCGCGACACCAAGCTTGGCGCCGAGGAAATCACCCGCGACATCGCGACTCTGGGCGAGGCCCAACTCGGTCGTCTCGACGAGTCTGGCATTGTTTATATCGGTGCCGAGGTCGAGACTGGCGACGTGCTGGTCGGCAAGGTCACCCCCAAGGGCGAGACCCAACTGACGCCGGAAGAGAAGCTGCTGCGCGCCATCTTCGGCGAGAAGGCCTCCGACGTGAAGGACACCTCGCTGCGCGTGCCCTCGGGCATGTCCGGGACGGTCATCGATGTCCAGGTGTTCACCCGTGAAGGCATCGAGCGCGACAAGCGCGCCCAGTCGATCATCGAGGACATGCTGAAGGGCTACAAGCAGGACCTGGCCGACCAGATGCGCATCGTCGAGCGCGACACCTTCTCGCGTATCGAGAAGGTGCTGCTGCACAAGATTGCCAGCAAGGGACCGAAGAAGCTGGCCAAGGGCGCCAAGATCACCAAGGACTACCTCGCCTCGCTCGAGCACTATCACTGGTTTGACGTCTCGCTCGAGAACGAGGAAGCCCAGCAGCAGCTGGAGAACCTGCGCGACAGCCTGGAGCAGACGCGCAAGGACTTCGATATCGCCTTCGAGGCGAAGAAGAAGAAACTCACCCAGGGCGACGAACTGCCGCCGGGCGTGCAGAAGATGGTCAAGGTCTACCTCGCCGTCAAGCGTCGCCTGCAACCGGGCGACAAGATGGCCGGCCGCCACGGCAACAAGGGCGTGGTCTCCAAGATCGTGCCGATCGAGGACATGCCTTACATGGAGGATGGCACGCCGGTCGATGTCGTGCTCAACCCCCTGGGCGTGCCCTCGCGGATGAACATCGGCCAGATTCTCGAAACCCATCTGGGCTGGGCCGCCAAGGGCCTGGGTCGGCGCATCGACGACATGCTGCGCCGCCAGGCCAATGCCACCGAGGTGCGCAAGTACCTCAACACCATCTACGACCCCTCGGGCAAGGGCGATACCCTCGACAGCTTGGTGGATGGCGAAATCCTGACGCTGGCCGGCAACCTGCGCGGCGGCGTGCCGTTCGCCACCCCGGTCTTCGACGGCGCCAAGGAAGAAGAGATTCGCGCCATGCTGAGACTCGCCTATCCCGATGATGTCGCCAAGCAACTCAACCTGACCCCGGCCAAGACCCAGGCCAGGCTGTGCGATGGCCGCACCGGCGAGGCGTTCGAGCGCCCGATCACCGTCGGCTACATGCACGTGCTGAAGCTGCACCACCTGGTCGACGACAAGATGCACGCGCGTTCCACGGGCCCTTACAGCCTGGTCACGCAGCAGCCGCTGGGCGGCAAGGCGCAGTTCGGCGGCCAGCGCTTCGGCGAGATGGAAGTCTGGGCGCTGGAAGCCTACGGCGCCACCTACACGCTGCAGGAAATGCTCACCGTCAAGTCCGACGACGTGAACGGCCGCACCAAGGTGTACGAGAGCATCGTCAAGGGCGAGCACAAGATCGAGGCCGGCATGCCGGAATCCTTCAACGTGCTGGTGAAGGAAATCCGTTCCCTCGCCATTGACATCGACCTCGAGCGTTATTAATCCCGCGTCATCCCGCAGCCTGGAGATTCCGACATGAAAAGTCTGTTTGCCGACCTGTTCAAGCAGAACATTGCCGCCGAGGAAGAGTTTGACGCGATCACCATCGGGCTGGCCTCGCCCGACAAGATCCGCTCCTGGTCTTACGGCGAGGTCAAGAAGCCCGAGACCATCAACTACCGCACCTTCAAGCCCGAGCGCGACGGCCTTTTCTGCGCCAAGATCTTCGGCCCGGTCAAGGACTACGAGTGCATCTGCGGCAAATACAAGCGCCTCAAGCATCGCGGCGTGATCTGCGAGAAGTGCGGCGTCGAGGTCACCCAGTCCAAGGTGCGCCGCGAGCGCATGGGCCACATCGAACTGGCCTCGCCCACCGCCCACATCTGGTTCCTCAAGTCCCTGCCCAGCCGCCTCGGCATGGTGCTGGACATGACGCTGCGCGACATCGAGCGCGTGCTCTATTTCGAAGCCTTCGTCGTGGTCGACCCGGGCATGACCCCGCTCGAGCGCTGCCAGCTGCTGTCCGAGGATGACTACCTGGCCAAGGTCGAGGAGCACGGCGACGATTTCACCGCCATCATGGGCGCCGAGGGCGTGCGCGAGTTGCTTCATACCCTCGATATTCCCCGCGAGATCCAGACTCTGCGTCAGGACCTGGAGCAGACCGGCTCGGAAGCCAAGATCAAGAAGATCGCCAAGCGCCTCAAGGTGCTGGAGGGCTTCCTGACTTCCGGCATCAAACCCGAGTGGATGGTGCTGCAAGTGCTGCCGGTGTTGCCGCCGGACCTGCGCCCGCTGGTGCCGCTCGATGGCGGCCGTTTCGCCACCTCCGACCTTAACGACCTCTATCGCCGCGTCATCAACCGCAACAACCGCCTGAAGCGCCTGCTCGAACTCAAGGCGCCGGACATCATCGTTCGCAACGAGAAGCGCATGCTGCAGGAGGCCGTCGACTCGCTGCTCGACAACGGTCGCCGTGGCAAAGCCATGACCGGCGCCAACAAGAGGCCTTTGAAGTCGCTGGCCGACATGATCAAGGGCAAAGGAGGCCGCTTCCGCCAGAATCTGTTGGGCAAGCGCGTCGACTACTCGGGCCGTTCGGTCATCGTCGTCGGCCCGCAGCTCAAGCTGCACCAGTGCGGCTTGCCGAAGAAGATGGCGCTGGAACTGTTCAAGCCCTTCATCTTCGAGCGCCTCGAAAAAATGGGCGTCGCCAGCACCATCAAGGCCGCCAAGAAAGAGGTCGAAGCCGAAACGCCGGTGGTGTGGGACATCCTCGAGGAAGTGATCCGCGAGCATCCGGTGTTGCTCAACCGTGCGCCGACGCTGCACCGCCTCGGCATCCAGGCCTTCGAGCCGATGCTGATCGAGGGCAAGGCCATCCAGCTGCATCCGCTGGTGTGTACTGCGTTCAACGCCGACTTCGACGGCGACCAGATGGCCGTACATGTGCCGCTCTCGCTGGAAGCGCAGATGGAAGCGCGTACGCTGATGCTGGCCTCGAACAACGTGCTGTCGCCCGCCAACGGCCAGCCGATCATCGTGCCGTCGCAGGACGTGGTGCTGGGACTCTACTATGCCACACGTGAAAACGCGGCCGGCAAGGGTTCCGGCGGCATGTTTGTCGACATCGCCGAGATTACACGCGCCCTGCATCTGCGCGAGCTCGATCTGCATTCGCGCATTGCGATCCGCATCAAGGAATACGAGCGTAACGGCGACGGCTGGAAAGAGAAAATTACCCGCTACTCCACCACCGCAGGCCGCGCGCTGCTGTCCGAGATCCTACCCAAGGGCCTGCCCTTCAAGGTGATCGACAAGCCGCTCAAGAAGAAGGAGATTTCCAAGCTCATCGACGAGAGCTTCCGCCGCTGCGGCCTGAAGGACACGGTGGTGTTCGCCGACAAGCTGATGCAGGCCGGCTTCACCCTCGCCACGCGCGGAGGCATCTCGATCTGCATCGACGACATGCTGGTGCCGCCGCAAAAACAAAAGATCATCGAGGATTCCGAGAAGGAAGTGAAGGAGATCGAGAAGCAATATACCTCGGGTCTGGTCACCGTCGGCGAACGCTACAACAAGGTGGTCGACATCTGGGGCCGCGCTGGCGACCAGGTGGCCAAGGCGATGATGGACCAACTGCAGCACGAGCGCGTCAAGGATGCGAGCGGCAAGGATGTGACGCAGGACTCCTTCAACTCGATCTACATGATGGCCGACTCGGGTGCGCGCGGTTCCGCCGCGCAGATTCGTCAGCTCGCCGGCATGCGCGGCCTGATGGCCAAGCCGGACGGCTCCATCATCGAAACGCCGATCACCACCAACTTCCGCGAGGGCCTCAACGTTCTGCAATACTTCATCTCGACGCACGGCGCCCGCAAGGGTCTGGCCGACACCGCGCTGAAGACGGCGAACTCCGGATACCTCACACGTCGCCTGGTCGATGTAACGCAGGATCTGGTGGTGATCGCGGATGACTGCGGAACGGACAACGGTTTCGCCATGAAGGCGCTGGTCGAGGGTGGTGAGGTGATCGAGCCGCTGCGCGAGCGCATCCTCGGCCGCGTCGTTTCCAGCGATGTGCTCAACCCGGATACCCAGGATGTGCTCTACGCCGCAGGCTTTCTGCTCGGCGAGGACGCGGTCGACGATATTGAGGCGCGCGGCATCGACGAGGTGCGCGTGCGTACCCCGCTTTCCTGCGAGACCAGGTATGGCCTGTGTGCGAAATGCTATGGCCGCGATCTTGGCCGTGGTTCGTTGGTGAATGCAGGCGAAGCCGTTGGCGTCATCGCCGCGCAGTCGATCGGCGAGCCCGGTACCCAGTTGACCATGCGCACCTTTCACGTCGGCGGTGCCGCATCGCGGGCCGCGGCACAAAGCCAGGTCGAAGCCAAGAGTACGGGTACCATCCGTTTGACCGCCACGATGCGTTACGTTACCAGCCCGAAGAACGAAAAAGTCGTGATTTCGCGTTCCGGCGAAGTCATGATCACCGACGACGCCGGCCGCGAGCGCGAACGTCATAAGGTTCCCTATGGCGCCACCCTGCTGGTCGACGATGGTCAGCACATCAAGGCTGGCCTGGCGCTAGCCACCTGGGATCCGCATACCCGGCCGATCGTTACCGAGTATGCCGGCACGGTCAAGTTCGAGCACGTCGAGGAGGGTGCAACTGTCGCCAAGCAGATCGACGACGTCACCGGCCTGTCGACTCTCGTCGTCATCGATCCCAAGCGCGGCACCAAATCGCAGGCCAAGGGTTTGCGCCCGCAGGTCAAGCTGATCGATCAGGCGGGCCAGGAAGTCAAGATTCACGGCACCGAACATTCGGTCGCCATTACCTTCCAGGTCGGCTCAATCATCACGGTGAAGGACGGTCAGCCCGTCTCCATCGGCGAGATCCTGGCGCGCATTCCGCAGGAATCCGCCAAGACGCGCGACATCACTGGCGGCCTGCCGCGCGTGGCCGAATTGTTCGAGGCCCGTTCACCCAAGGACGCCGGCATGCTGGCCGAGGTCACCGGCACGGTGTCGTTCGGCAAGGACACCAAGGGCAAGCAGCGTCTGATCATCACCGAGCCCGATGGCACCGCGAACGAATACCTGATCACCAAGGAAAAGCACGTCACGGCTCACGACGGCCAGGTGGTCAATAAGGGCGAAATCATCGTCGATGGCCCGGTCGAACCTCACGACATTCTGCGCCTCAAGGGCATCGAGGAACTGGCCCACTACATCATCGACGAGGTACAGGACGTTTATCGCCTGCAGGGCGTCAAGATCAACGACAAGCACATCGAGGTGATCGTGCGCCAGATGTTGCGTCGGGTCGTCATCACCGAGCCGGGCGGTTCCAGGTTCATTCGCGAGGAGCAGGTCGAGCGTTCGCAGGTGCTCGACGAGAACGACCGACTGATCAGCGAAGGCAAGCGTCCGGCCGAGTATCAGAATATTCTGCTCGGCATCACCAAGGCTTCGCTGTCGACCGACTCCTTCATCTCCGCGGCATCCTTCCAGGAAACGACGCGCGTGCTGACCGAGGCGGCGATCATGGGCAAGCGCGACGAACTCCGCGGTCTCAAGGAAAATGTCATTGTCGGCCGCCTGATTCCGGCGGGTACTGGGTTGGCCTACCATCGCGCCCGCCGCCTGCAGTCCGCGGGCGAGGATGCGGCGCAAGGCGTGTTCGACTTGCCCCCAGCCGAGCCTATCAGCGAAGAAGGTGCCGAGATCGGTTGACGTCGCACGATCTGGAATGTAAAATCCCGCCTCTTTTCTCCCACGAGGGAGAGGCGGAGTTTCGAAAAAGCCGCTGCAATCAGTGTTCTGCGGCAGGTTTCGGTAACGGGTAACAGTTTTCGGGATTAAGACAATATGCCTACTATCAATCAGCTCGTGCGCAAGGGTCGTCAGGCTCCGCAGAGCAAGAGCAAAGTGCCCGCCCTGGCGAACTGCCCGGCCAAGCGTGGCGTCTGCACCCGCGTTTACACCACGACGCCGAAGAAGCCGAACTCCGCCTTGCGAAAAGTTGCCAAGGTGCGCCTGACCAACGGTTTCGAGGTGATTTCCTACATCGGTGGCGAAGGCCATAACCTGCAGGAGCACTCCGTGGTACTGATTCGCGGCGGTCGCGTCAAGGATCTGCCGGGTGTGCGCTATCACATCGTTCGCGGCAGCCTTGACACCCAGGGTGTCAAGGACCGCAAGCAGAGCCGTTCCAAGTACGGCGCCAAGCGGCCGAAGGCCGCGTAAGCAAGTATTCGCAAGTAGAGGTTATCCATGCCCCGTCGTCGTGAAGTACCCAAGCGCGATATCCTGCCCGATCCCAAGTTCGGCAGCATCGATCTCTCCAAGTTCGTCAACGTGTTGATGACCAGCGGCAAGAAGTCCGTCGCCGAGCGCATCATCTATGGTGCATTCACCGCCATTGCCAGCAAGAGCGGCAAGGATCCGCTCGAGGTGTTCAATCAGGCGGTGAGCAACGTCAAGCCGCTCGTCGAGGTGAAGAGCCGTCGCGTCGGTGGCGCCAACTACCAGGTTCCCGTTGAGGTGCGCCCCTCCCGCCGCATGGCGCTGTCCATGCGCTGGTTGCGCGAGGCGGCGCGCAAGCGCTCCGAGAAGTCCATGGGGCAGCGGCTGGCGAGCGAGTTGCTCGAGGCGGCCGAGGGTCGTGGCGCGGCGATGAAGAAGCGCGAAGAAGTTCACCGCATGGCCGAGGCCAACAAGGCCTTCTCGCACTTCCGTTTCTGAGAATTTCTGTGCCGCGCCAGTTTGCTGGCGCGGTTTGTCTTTTTGTTGCCGCCTTGGTGTGCCGCGTAGCTGCGGGACCCACGGCGGTTTGGCTTAGATAAGGCAGGTAATCAAAGTGGCCCGCAAGACTCCCATCGAGCGCTACCGCAACATTGGCATCTCGGCTCACATCGACGCCGGCAAGACGACGACGACTGAGCGCATCCTGTTCTACACCGGCGTCAACCACAAGATCGGCGAAGTGCATGACGGTGCCGCCACCATGGACTGGATGGAGCAGGAGCAGGAGCGCGGCATCACCATTACCTCCGCTGCCACAACCTGTTTCTGGAAGGGCATGGCTGGCAACTATCCCGAGCACCGCATCAACATCATCGACACTCCGGGTCACGTGGATTTCACCATCGAGGTGGAACGTTCCATGCGTGTGCTGGATGGTGCCTGCATGGTCTATTGCGCGGTTGGCGGCGTGCAGCCCCAGTCCGAGACGGTATGGCGACAGGCCAACAGGTATGGCGTGCCGCGTCTGGCCTTCGTGAACAAGATGGACCGCACCGGCGCCAACTTCTTCAAGGTGCATGACCAGATGCGCGAACGCCTCAAGGCCAATCCGATTCCGATCCAGATTCCGATCGGCGCCGAGGACAAGTTCGAGGGCGTGGTCGATCTGATCAAGATGAAGGCCATCATTTGGGACGACGCCAGCCAGGGTACCAAATTCACCTATGGCGAGATTCCGGCCGACCTCGTTGCCACCGCCAATGAGTGGCGCGAAAAGATGCTCGAGGCCGCTGCCGAGGCGTCTGAAGAACTGATGAACAAGTACCTCGAAGAGGGCGACCTCTCCGAGGAGGACATCAAGGCGGCCCTGCGGAGTCGCACCATCGCCAGCGAGATCGTGCCGATGTTGTGCGGTTCCGCCTTCAAGAACAAGGGCGTGCAGGCCATGCTGGACGCCGTCATCGAATTGATGCCGGCGCCGACCGACATCCCGCCCGTTACCGGCATCCTCGAGGACGAGACCGAAGGTCAGCGCAAGGCCTCCGACGACGAGCCGTTCTCGGCCCTGGCCTTCAAGATCATGACCGACCCCTATGTCGGCCAGCTGACCTTCTTCCGGGTTTATTCCGGATTCATCAAGTCCGGCGACACCATCTACAACCCGATCAAGGGCCGCAAGGAACGCATCGGCCGCATTCTGCAGATGCACGCCAATCAGCGCGAGGAAATCAAGGAGGTCTACGCCGGCGACATCGCCGCCGCCGTCGGCCTCAAGGAGGCGACGACTGGCGAGACGATCTGCGCCTTGGACAAGGTTATCACGCTGGTGCGGATGGTTTTCCCCGAGCCGGTGATTCACGTTGCCGTCGAGCCCAAGACCAAGGCCGACCAGGAGAAGATGGGTCTTGCACTGAACCGCCTGGCCCAGGAGGATCCGTCCTTCCGTGTTCGCACCGACCAGGAGTCGGGCCAGACCATCATCTCCGGCATGGGCGAGTTGCACCTGGAAATTCTGGTTGATCGCATGCGGCGCGAATTCAACGTCGAGGCCAACGTCGGCGCCCCGCAGGTGGCTTACCGCGAAGCCATCCGCAAGTCTGTCGAGCAGGAGGGCAAGTTCGTCAAGCAGTCCGGCGGTCGCGGCCAGTATGGCCACGTCTGGATCAAGCTCGAGCCCAACGAGACCGGCAAGGGCTTCGAGTTCATTGACGCCATCAAGGGCGGTACCGTGCCGCGCGAGTTCATCCCGGCGGTCGAGAAGGGCCTCGTCGATACGCTGCCCAACGGCGTACTGGCCGGCTTCCCCGTCGTGGATGTCAAGGTCACCCTGTTCGATGGCTCCTACCACGACGTGGACTCGAATGAAAACGCCTTCAAGATGGCCGCTTCGATGGCATTCAAGGATGCGATGCGCAAGGCCAGCCCCGTGCTGCTCGAGCCGATGATGGCCGTCGAAGTCGAGACACCCGAAGACTACATGGGCAACGTGATGGGCGACCTCTCAGGCCGTCGCGGCATCGTGCACGGCATGGAAGACCAGGTTGGCGGCATCAAGCTGATCAAGGCCGAAGTGCCGCTGGCCGAGATGTTTGGCTACTCGACTACTTTGCGTTCGCTGTCGCAGGGCCGCGCCACTTATTCCATGGAATTCAAGCACTACAGCGAGGCACCGAAGAACGTCGCCGAAGCCGTTATCAACAAGAAGTAATCCCGTTCTTTAAAGGAAGCGAATCATGGCAAAAGGCAAGTTTGAGCGTACGAAGCCGCACGTGAACGTGGGGACGATTGGGCACGTGGATCATGGCAAGACCACGTTGACGGCGGCGATCACGATGGTACTGGCGGCGAAGTTTGGAGGCGAGGCCAAGGCC
>JAUYFI010000080.1 GCA_030691075.1 Sulfurisoma sp.
GGTCGGTGGTGATGAAAGCCTGCGCGGTGTAGGTGTCATCGCACACCTTGATGTAACGGCGGTTGATTTTGTGCTTGTCCATCCATTCGGCATAGGGGCCGAAGTCTTTGCCCACTGTGCCCATGGGCAGGGGCGTTTCACCAAGAAGATTGAGGCTGTAGGCGATGTTGCCGGCGCAGCCGCCGAACTCGCGGCGCATTTCCGGCACCTGGAACGAGACGTTCAGGATGTGCACCTTGTCGGGCAGGATGTGGTTCTTGAATCGGTCCTGAAAGACCATGATGGTGTCGTAGGCGAAGGAACCGCAGATCAGTGCAGACATGAGGGTAACCGTCGATATTGCGCGCAGGGTTCGCGAGTATACCGGCTTTCAGTGATTTGTGGCTGTGCGGGTCTTATGGAATGAAGCCCGCGCCGTTTTTTTTCAGCCACGAGGCCAGGGCATTCGCAGGAAGCGGACGGCTGATATGAAATCCCTGGCCGCCATTGCAGCGAAGGATCTGCAGCAGTTCCAGGGTGTCCCGGCTTTCGATGCCCTCGGCGACGACCTGGTATCCCAGGTTGTGCGCCAGATCGATCGTTGAACGCACGATTACGGCGTCGTTTTCATCCTTGTCCATGTCCATCACGAATGACTTGTCGATCTTGAGAGTGTGCAGCGGCAGTTTCTTGAGGTAGGCCAGCGAAGAGTAGCCGGTGCCGAAATCGTCGATGGCGATCCTGAAGCCGGCCTGGCGCAGCTCCCGCAGCCGTTCCACGGAATGCGCCGCGTCGCCCTGGGAAATGCTCTCGGTGATTTCGAGCAGCATCGCGTCGGGCGCCACGTCGTGCGCCGCCAGTTCCTCGAGCAGTTGTCCGACGAAGCGCGGCATGAACAGCTGGCGTTTCGAGATATTCACCGCCAGCCGGATGGGGCGGCCTCGGGCGTGCCAGGCATGGCTGGCGGCCAGACTCGACAGCCATACCTGACGGCCCAGCTCGCCGATCAGGCCGAGGTTTTCCGCCATCGGGATGAACGTGGCCGGGACGACCCAGCCATGCACGTCGTCTTCCCAGCGCGCCAGCGCCTCGGCGGCGACGCATTTGCCGCTGGCGGCATCGATGATCGGCTGGAACCATGCCTGGATTTTCTCCTGCTTGATGGCATTGACGAGCCGGGCCTGGATGTAGAGTTCCTTCTTGCCGATGCCCTGGCTGGTCATCTCGTCGAAGAAGCAGATCTGGTTGCGGCCCTGTGTCTTGGCATAGAACATGGCGCGGTCGGCGTGCGCCAGCAGCGTTTCGACATCCGCGCCATCGTCCGGATAGAGCGCGGCGCCGAGGCTGAAGGTCACGGAAAGTTCGCTGTTGTCGACCACCAGCGGCGCCCGCATGTTCAGGGAAATCTTGCGAATCACCTCGCGGATTCCCGCCGTGTCCTCCATGTCTGGCAGCAGCAGCACGAACTCGTCGCCACCCCAGCGCGCCAGCGTGTCGCCGGTCCGCAACTCGGTGCGCACCCGTTCGGCGAAGGCCAGCAGCAGGCGGTCGCCGGTCGCGTGGCCGAGGGTGTCGTTGATGTTCTTGAAATGATCCAGATCGATGAAGCAGACGCCGACCTTGTGTTCGGTGCGCGTGGCGATGCGCAGGGCGATCTTGATGCGGTCTTCCAGCAGCACGCGGTTGGGCAGTCCGGTCAGGGCGTCGTGCAACGCCATCTGGGTGATCTGCTTCTCGTGCAGGTAGGCCTCGGTGACGTCGCGCAGCACGCCGCGCAGGCCGGCCACGGCGCCCTTGTCGTCGCGGTGGCTGACGAAGCGGCATTCGACCCAGATTTCCTGGCCCGACGTGGCCGGGTGCAGGCGCACGCGCAGTCTGACCTGGTCTTTTTCGCCGTGGCGCAGGGCCAGGCATTGCACGGCGAGCGCCGCGACATCCTCGGGGTGAAGGAAATCGTCCAGCCGCCAGCCGCTGCCTTCCGTGTTGCGTGTCAGCTTGTGCCAGCCGGGACTGACGCGCAGGATGCCGCGGTCGCAGTCGAGTTCCAGCACCGCTTCATCGAGCAGCGACAGCGTATCGATGTGGCTGCGCTGCTCCTGGTGACGCATTTCGACCTCGTGGAACATCTGTTCCAGGGAGGTTGCCAAGCCGTCGATCTCGTCCGCCTTGTCGCCGCGCGCCGCCGCCAGTTGCCGTTGCGCCTCCGGCAGCGTGCCTGTCGCGGCGTAAGCATCGCTGGCCGCTTTCAGCATTTCGATGCGCCTCACGACGCGCCGCAGCCAGTAGCCGAGACCGAACCAGATCAGGGTGGTGACCAGCCCGACCGCCATGACCGGCCGCAGCAGGTACTGGCTCATCGGATAAACGCCCTGCTGTTCCGAATGCACCAGCAGGCGGGGTTCTCCCCCCGTCGTGCCAGGCCAGGCCAAGGTGGTCTGGATGTCGGTCGCGTCGCCAGACAGATCGACCGAGTCGGCGCCGGGATTCGGCGGCGCGCTGTCCTCGGTGCCACGCGAACTGGCCACGGCGTGGCCGCCATGAAAAAGGAACAGATGCGTCTGGGGCGCGGCCAGCCGGTTCAGCGTGTCGTTGTCGACCGACTTCAGCAGCACCAACCGGCCCTGTCCGTCCGGGCCTAGCCACACGGGCTCGGACAGCACGCGAAACAAATGGCGCCGGTCGTCCGTCTGGAACCAGCCGGTGGCGAGAGCGTCCCCGATCGCGTGCAGGGCGTGGGCCTCGTTGCCGTAGCGATGAAGCACCTGCCCATCGCGATCGAGCACGATCAGGTCGGAAAAGCTGATGAGCTCCCTCTGGGCGTTGAGAAAGGCGTCGAACCGGGCCCAGCGCAGGCGATCGGGAGCGTCGACGATGCGCGAGAACTCGATGCGGTTGCGCATCCGCGCCGCCTCCTCGCGCCACTGCGCCTCCAGTCGCGGCAGCAGCGCCGTGTAGTGGTCGCGGACAAGGGCCTGTTTCTGCGCGGTATCGTTGCGCCGCAGTGTCAGGTAAGCGTTGTATCCGATCAGCGCGATGCCGACGCTGGCGAGCAGCATCACCGCCGTCAGGCGCGTGGCCGCCTGCCGGCGCAACGAGTGGATTGCCGTGGCGGCTATGGCTTGCTCCCGGCCCAGCGATCGATTATCAGATCGTCGAGGCCGCCCGCCGGCAGGGCGAGGTTCGCCGCCTGCATGAAGGCCCGGGTTTCATCGATCTGGCCGCGCGAGAAACGGCCGTCCGCGCTGTACAGATCCGGATGCCGGGTCAGCGTGGTTTCGATGTCGCGCCGCTCGTCCGGGTTTTCGATGCCGAGCCGGGCGGCGACGGTCTTCGGGTCGGACTGGCGGATCCAGGCCAGTGCGTGTTGCAGCAGACGCACCATGATTTCGGCGCGGCGAGGATCCTGCCGCGGCAGTTCGCGACCGGCCGCCAGCACCCAGCGGAGGTGGCGCTCATGGGGTACGCGCGCGCGGACGGCCGGATCGTGAAAATCCACCAGCCGATAGGCCAGCCCGCGCCGAAGCAGATTGCTGCTGAAGGTCTCTTCGCAGAACAGGGCGTCGACCGCGCGGCTGGCCAGCGCGCCATACTGGCCATCGAGGTTCTGCGCCGTGGCCACCCAGCGCACCTCGTCGGTTTTGACGCCATAGCCGGCGAGGAGCATTTCGGCCAGCACCTGCAGGTAGGTCTTGCTGCTGGGGCTGCCGGCCGAGATGCCGATCACATGGCCGCGCAGGTCGGCCATTTTCCTGATGCGGTTCTTGAGATCGGCGCGTACCAGCAGGGCAAACGGCGGCAATTCGCCGCCGAGCGGCGCCAGTGCCACCACCGGCTTGCCGGCGGCGGCGAAGGCCGGCACCACGGTGAAACCGACACCGGCGAAGTGGGCGTTGCCGGCGGCGACATCCTCCAGCGCGCGCACGCCGCTGGGGAAATAGCGGATCGACAGCCGCGCGCCGAGGGCGCGATCCTGTCCGAGCAGCGGAATCAGCTCGATCGGCAGGAAGGGCAGGGAGTGCGGGCCGGCAATGGCGACACGCAGGTCGAGCAACGCGTCGCGGCCGGCATCGGCGGCGCGAGCCGACGCGGCAAGAGTCGCCGTGGCCAGCAAGGCAATCCGCTTCAGCAGAATTCTGCGCGATGCATGAAACATCCGCTCCCCTCCCGCAGCCCGTGCTTCGCTTCTGTGGCGATTGCGGCCGATATGATGACAAATCTGTTCGGGGCGCCATGCTAAACTTTATCCCGATAATTGAAAAGGGATTGCGGCCATGTCCGGCAACACTTTCGGCACGCTGTTCCGCGTGACTTCCTTCGGTGAATCGCACGGCCCCGCCATCGGCTGTGTCGTCGATGGCTGCCCGCCGGGCATGGACTTGTGCGAGGCCGACATCCAGGCCGAGCTCGACCGCCGCAAGCCCGGCACCTCGCGCCATGTGACGCAGCGCCGCGAGGATGACATCGTCGAGATTCTCTCCGGCGTGTTCGAGGGCAAGACCACCGGCACGCCCATCGGCCTCTTGATCCGCAACACCGACCAGCGCAGCAAGGACTATGGCGACATCGCCCAGAGCTTCCGCCCGGGCCATGCCGATTACACCTACTGGCAGAAATACGGCATCCGCGACCATCGCGGCGGCGGCCGGGCCAGCGCGCGCGAGACGGCGGTCCGCGTCGCCGCCGGCGCCGTGGCGCGCAAGTGGTTGCTGAGCCGCCATGGCATCGGCATCCGCGGCTGGATGAGCCAGCTCGGCCCCATCGAGATTCCCTTCGTCGATGCCCATGTCATCGCCGCCAATCCGTTCTTCGCGCCCAATGCCGAAATCGTGCCGCGGCTCGAAAGCTACATGGACGAACTGCGCAAGGCCGGCGACTCGGTCGGCGCGAAGATCACCGTGGTCGCCGAGAACACGCCGGTGGGCTGGGGCGAACCCGTCTACGACCGGCTCGACGCCGAGATCGCCCATGCCATGATGGGCATCAACGCCGTCAAGGGCGTCGAGGTGGGTGCCGGCTTCGCCTCGGTGGCGCAGCGCGGCAGCGAGCACGGCGACGAGCTGCTGCCGGAGGGTTTCGTCACCAACCATGCCGGCGGCATTCTCGGCGGCATTTCCACCGGCCAGGACATCGTCGTCAACATCGCCATCAAGCCGACCTCGAGCATCCGCCTGCCGCGCCGTTCGATCGACTTGCAGGGGCGGCCGGTGACGGTCGAGACCCACGGCCGCCATGACCCCTGCGTCGGCATCCGCGCCACGCCCATCGCCGAGGCGATGCTGGCGCTGGTGCTGATCGACGCCGCGCTGCGCCACCGCGCGCAGTGCGCCGACGTCCATTGCCCGACGCCTGCTATTCCGGGGCGGCTGCTAAAATAGGCACCAGACAATCACATCCATCGCTGGAAGGAACGCTCCAATGCAAGTCGATCACCACGATCTCCACACCGAATTCCCCGACATGCGCGACGCGATCGACGTCTTGAAGACGGGCAACGCCCATTTCGCCCGTCTCTTCGGCACCTACCATCGCCTCACCGGCAAGGTCGAAGACCTCGAGGCGCACGACATGCCGGTCGCCGACTTCACCATCGAGGACATGAAGAAGCAGCGCGTCAAGCTCAAGGACGAGATCTATCACATCCTGCTGGCGTTCCGCGCGGGTCAGCAGCACAAGTAAGCCCCTGCCCGAAGGGGCGCGATTGCCCGCCCTTTTGCTCCCGCCGCCGATGCGCTTTCCCCCGTACTGGCGACTGTCCGCCTGGTATTTTTTCTACTTCGCCTTCATCGGCGCCTTTGCGCCGTACTTCACGCTCTACCTGCAGTCGCTCGGCCAGTCGGCATTCGCCATCGGCGTGCTGATGTCGCTGATGCAGGTGATGCGCCTGGTCGCTCCCAACCTCTGGGGCTGGCTGGCCGACCGCCTCGGCCACAAGGTGGCCATCGTGCGGCTGTCGGCGGCACTGTCGCTGATTGGTTTTGCCACCTTCTTCTTCGCCCACGACTTCGCCGGCCTTTTCGTCGGCATGGCGCTCATGGCCTTCTTCTGGAGCGCCGCGCTGCCGCTGGTCGAGGCGCTGACGCTGGCCGAGCTCAAAAGCCGCCCGGATCGCTACGGCCGCATCCGGCTGTGGGGCTCGGTCGGTTTCATCGTCGCGGTCATGGGCGCCGGTGCGTTGCTCGACGCGACCGGTCTGCCGTTGCTGCTGTGGATCTGCACGGCACTGCTGGCGGGCATTCTCGGCATTTCGCTGCTGCTCGGCGAAACCCGCCCCGAAACGGCTCCGGCGGCCCAGGCGCCGCTCGGCCCGGAACTGCGGCGCCCGGCGGTGGTGGCCTTCCTCGCCGCCTGCTTCTTCATGTCGGCCGCGCATGGGCCGTTCTACTTCTTCTATTCCATCCACCTCGTCGATGCCGGCTACGGCAAGACGCTGGTCGGCGCCCTGTGGTCGCTCGGCGTGGTGGCCGAGATCTTCGTCTTCATTTACATGCCGCGTCTGCTGCAAGCCTTTTCGCTGCGTGTGATATTGCTCGCAAGCTTCGCGCTGGCGGTGCTGCGCTTCCTGCTGATCGGCTGGGCGGTCGACTCTCTGGCGCTGCTGCTGCTGGCGCAAGTCATGCACGGCGCCACCTTCGGCGCCTTCCATGCCGGCGGCGTGGCGGTGCTCAACCGCTGGTTCGCGCCGCGGCACCAGGCGCGGGTGCAGGCGATCTACGGCAGCATTTCCTTCGGTGCCGGCGGCATGCTCGGCGGCCTGCTCGCCGGCCAGACCTGGGAGAGCCTCGGCCCCGAGCTGACCTTCACCATTGGCGCGGCTTTCGCCGCCATCGGCTGGGTCCTGCTGTGGCGCGGCATGCACGAGCCGTCGGCGGCTGCCGCGGCCGCGCGTTAAGAGAGCCATGATGAAAATTTTGTCCATCCTTCTTGCCACGCTGACGCTGGCAGCCTGCCAGAACGTGCCGATCACCGGCCGCAGCCAGCTGCAGATGATTTCCGAGGGCGCCGAGGCGAGCCTCGGGCTTTCCGCCTATCAGGACGTGCTGCAGAAGGAGAAGCTTTCGCACGATCCCAGGCTCAACGAACTGGTGACGCGGGTGGGCAGCCGCATCGCGGCGGCGACGGGGCGGACCGACTACAAGTGGGAATTCCGCGTCATCGACAACGACAAGCTGGCCAACGCCTTCTGCCTGCCGGGCGGCAAGGTGGCCGTCTACACCGGCATCCTGCCGGTGACGCAGGACGAGGCGGGCCTGGCGGCGGTGATCGGCCACGAGGTGGCACATGCCATCGCCCGCCACGGCGGCGAGCGCATGAGCCAGCAACTGCTGATCGAGGGCGTGGCGCTGGCCGCGGCGGTGAGCGCCAAGGACGAGCGCAAGGGGGAACTCTATGCCACGCTGCTCGGCGTCGGCGCCACCTTCGGCATCCTGTTGCCCTATTCGCGGCTGCACGAATCCGAGGCCGACCGCATGGGCCTGATCTACATGGCCAAGGCCGGCTACGACCCGCGCGCCGCGCGCGACTTCTGGTTACGGATGGCGGCGAACGACGGCAAGAAGGGCAAGCCGCCCGAGTGGCTGTCAACCCATCCGGCCGACGACAAGCGCATCCGCCAGATCGAGCAATGGCTGCCCGAAGCGCTGTCGCACTATCGCCCTGTGCGATAATCCTCGGATTCCCCGCTGTTCCCCCGCAGGATCCGCTTTTCATGCCGAAAACGCTTTACGACAAGCTATGGGAGAACCATGTCGTCCGCTCCGAAGCGGACGGCACGGCGCTGCTCTACATCGACCGCCACCTGGTGCATGAAGTCACCAGCCCGCAGGCCTTCGAAGGCCTCAAGCTGGCCGGGCGCAAGCCGTGGCGGGTATCCTCGATCGTCGCCACCGCCGACCACAATACGCCCACCGACCACTGGGAACGTGGCATCGAGGACCCGGTGTCGCGGCAACAGGTCGAGACGCTCGACGCCAATATTCGCGAGGTCGGCGCGCTGGCCTTCTTTCCGTTCAAGGACGCGCGCCAGGGCATCGTCCATGTGATCGGCCCGGAGAACGGCGCGACGCTGCCCGGCATGACCGTGGTCTGCGGCGATTCGCATACCTCGACGCACGGTGCCTTTGCCTGCCTCGCCCACGGCATCGGCACCTCCGAGGTCGAACATGTTCTGGCGACGCAATGCCTGCTGCAGAAGAAGATGAAGTCCATGCTGGTGAAGGTCGACGGAAAAGTCGGCGCTGGCGTGACGGCGAAGGACATCGTGCTGGCGCTGATCGGCCGGATCGGCACCGCCGGCGGCACCGGCTACGCCATCGAGTTCGGCGGCGCGGCCATCCGGGCGCTGTCGATGGAAGGCCGCATGACGGTCTGCAACATGGCGATCGAGGGCGGCGCCCGCGTCGGTTTCGTCGCGGTCGACGACACGACTATTGAATACCTGAAGGGTCGACCCTTCTCGCCGACGGGCGAGGTGTGGGATCGCGCCGTCGCCCACTGGCGCACGCTGGTGTCCGATGTCGACGCGAAGTTCGACGCCGTGGTGGAACTCGACGCCGCGCAGATCAAGCCGCAGGTCACCTGGGGCACTTCGCCCGAAATGGTCACCGACATCGGCGGCAGCGTGCCGGCGCCCGAGGATTTCGCCGACCCGGTCAAGCGCGAGGGCGTGGCCCGCGCGCTGCAGTACATGGGACTCAGCCCGCGCACACCGCTCAAGGCCATCACGGTCGACAAGGTCTTCATCGGTTCCTGCACCAACTCGCGCATCGAGGACTTGCGCGAGGCGGCCGCCGTCGCCCGTGGCCGGCGCAAGGCCGACAACGTCAAGCAGGTGTTGGTGGTGCCGGGCTCGGGCCTGGTCAAACGCCAGGCCGAGGCCGAGGGGCTGGATAAGATTTTCACCGCCGCCGGCTTCGAGTGGCGCGAGCCTGGCTGCTCGATGTGCCTGGCGATGAATGCCGACCGGCTGGAGCCGGGCGAGCGTTGCGCCTCGACTTCCAACCGCAACTTCGAAGGCCGCCAGGGCAACGGCGGCCGTACCCATCTGCTCAGCCCGGCGATGGCGGCAGCCGCCGCGATCGCCGGGCACTTCGCGGACGTGCGGGAGGTGCTGGAATGAGAGCCTTCACGATCCTCGACGGCCTGGTGGCGCCGCTCGACCGCGCCAACGTCGATACCGACGCCATCATCCCCAAGCAGTTCCTCAAGTCGATCAAGCGCTCGGGCTTCGGCCCCAACGCCTTCGACGAGTGGCGCTATCTCGACCACGGCGAGCCGGGCAGGGACAACAGTCGGCGTCCGCTCAACCCCGAGTTCGTGCTCAACCAGTCGCGCTACCAGGGCGCCTCGGTGCTGCTGACGCGCGACAACTTCGGCTGCGGCTCCTCGCGCGAGCACGCGCCGTGGGCGCTCGAGGACTACGGTTTTCGCGCCCTCGTTGGAACGACGTTTGCCGACATCTTCTACAACAACAGCTTCAAGAACGGCCTGCTGCCGATCCAGTTGCCGGTCTCCGAGGTTGATGAGTTGTTCGCGCAGGTCGCGGCGACGCCGGGCTATCGTCTGCGCATCGACCTCGCCGCGCAGACGGTGAGCCGCCCCGACGGCAAGGTGCTGTCCTTCGACGTCGATGCCTTCCGCAAGGAATGCCTGCTCAACGGCTGGGACGATATCGGCTTGACGCTGCAGCACGCCGAGGCGATCCGCGAGTTCGAGGCGAAGCGGCGCATCGAGCAGCCCTGGCTGTTCGCCTGACCACGAGAAATGGCGATGAAGATTTGTGTTCTGCCGGGTGACGGCATCGGCCCCGAAATCACCGCCGAAGCGGTGCGCGTGCTGCAAGCCCTCGACCTGAAATTCGAAATGGAGGAGGCGCTGCTCGGCGGCTGCGCGGTGGATGCCACCGGCAATCCCTATCCCGAGGCCACGCAGATGCTGGCGCGGGCGGCGGACGCCGTGCTGCTCGGTGCCGTCGGTGGACCGCAGTGGGACAACCATCCGCGCGAGCAGCGGCCGGAGCGCGGCCTGCTCGGAATCCGCAAGGATCTCGGCCTCTTCGCCAATCTGCGCCCGGCGATCCTCTACCCGGAACTGGCCAATGCCTCGACGCTCAAGCCCGAGGTGGTGGCGGGTCTGGACATCCTGATCGTGCGCGAGCTCACCGGCGACATCTATTTCGGCCAGCCGCGCGGCATCGAGATGCGCGACGTGGACGGCAAGCACCAGCGCTTCGGCTTCAACACCATGCACTACACCGAGAGCGAGATCCGCCGCATCGTGCGTGTCGCTTTCGACGCGTCGAGGAAGCGCAGCAAGCGCGTCTGCTCGGTCGACAAGATGAACGTGCTCGAATGCACCCAGCTTTGGCGCGACGTGGCCACCGAGGTCGGCGAGGAATATCCCGATGTGGAACTGTCGCACATGCTGGTCGACAATGCCGCGATGCAGCTGGTGAAGAACCCCAAGCAGTTCGACGTCATGGTCACCGGCAACATGTTCGGCGACATCCTCTCCGACGAGGCGTCGATGTTGACCGGCTCCATCGGCATGCTGCCATCGGCCTCGCTCGACGAGAACAACAAGGGTCTCTACGAGCCATCGCACGGCTCGGCGCCCGACATCGCCGGCAAGGGCGTGGCCAATCCCTTGGCGACCATTCTTTCCGCGGCGATGATGTTGCGCTATACCTTCAATCGGGAGGCCGCGGCGCAGCGCGTCGAGGGCGCGGTGAAGAAGGTGCTGGCGCAGGGCTTGCGCACCGGCGACATTTATGAGCCGGGCATGAAGAAGGTCGGAACGAAGGAAATGGGCGACGCCGTGCTGGCGGCGCTGTGAGATTCAATTGTTGAGGTGAGCATCATGAAGAAGGTGGGACTGGTCGGATGGCGCGGCATGGTTGGCTCGGTGCTGATGCAGCGCATGCGCGAGGAAGGTGATTTCAAACTGATCGAGCCGGTGTTCTTCACCACATCGAACGTCGGCGGCAAGGGTCCGGCCGAGGCCGGCGGCGCGCCGCTCAAGGACGCGACGGACATCGAGGCCTTGCGCGCGCTCGACATCGTCATCACGACCCAAGGGGGCGACTACACGAAAGAGGTCTTCCCCAAGCTGCGCGCGGCCGGCTGGAACGGCTACTGGATCGATGCGGCTTCCAGCCTGCGCATGGCGGACGACGCCATCATCATCCTCGACCCGGTGAACCTCGACGTCATCAAGGCGGGCCTCGGCCGCGGCGTGAAGAACTACATCGGCGGCAACTGCACGGTGTCGCTGATGCTGATGGGCCTGGGCGGTCTGTTCCGCCACGACCTGGTCGAATGGGTTTCGGCAATGACCTACCAGGCGGCCTCGGGCGCCGGCGCGCAGAACATGCGCGAGCTGCTGGCGCAGATGGGCACGCTGCACGATGCGGTGAAGGCCGAGCTGGCCGATCCGGCCTCGGCCATTCTGGATATCGACCGCAAGGTGGTCGAGACCATGCGAGCCGCGTCCTTCCCGACGAAGAATTTCCGCGGCATGCCGCTGGCCGGCAGCCTGATCCCGTGGATCGATGTGCCGGTCGAGGGTGGCCAGTCGAAGGAGGAATGGAAGGGCGGCGCCGAGTGCAACAAGATTCTGGGCCGCCCGGCGTTTCGCACGCCCGGCAGCATTCCCATCGACGGCCTCTGCGTGCGCGTCGGCGCCATGCGCTGCCACTCGCAGGGCCTGACCATCAAGCTGAAGAAGGACGTGCCGCTCGACGAGGTCGGCGACATCCTGGCCAAGGCCAACGACTGGGTGAAGGTCGTGCCCAACGAGCGCGAGATTTCCGAGCGCGAACTGACCCCGGCGGCCGTCACCGGCACCCTGACCGTGCCCGTCGGCCGCTTGCACAAATTGGCGATGGGGCCGGAGTATCTCGGGGCGTTCACCTGTGGTGACCAGTTGCTGTGGGGCGCGGCCGAACCGCTGCGGCGCATGTTGCGCATCCTGTTGGATTGATGTTGTGCGGAATCGACGGCTTGTAGCTGATGCATCGGTTGAGCTTGCATCGCTATGTCTATGATGTTATTTTGATTGCTGGAAAAAGTTCCCCCCGGGGAGGCACCGTGCAAAAACGTCAAAAGCGAATCACTCTGAAAGCCACCGTGCTCGCGGTGGCTTTGGCCGCTCTACCGCTCGCCGCTGGCGCAGCGGGACTGGGCAAGCTGACCGTTCTGTCAGCGTTTGGCCAGCCGCTCAAGGCGGAGGTCGATATCTCGGCTAGCCGCGAGGAGGTCGGAACCCTGTCGGCCCGCCTGGCGCCGTCCGAGGCATTCAAGCAGCAGGGGATCGACTATGTCGCGGCGCTATCCGGCGTGCGCATGGTTATCGACAAGCGAGCGAGCGGTCAGCCCTACATCCGCATCACCAGCGAGCGCGCTCTCAACGAGCCCTTCCTCGACCTGCTGGTCGAACTGTCCTGGGGCTCCGGCCGCCTAGTGCGCGAATACACATTTCTGCTCGATCCGCCGGCCGAAGTTACGCAGAAAGCGGTTGCCACGCCGGTGACTCCGCCGGAAACCAAGGCGGAGGCGAAGCCCGTCGCCACCGAGCCGGCGAAGCCGGCGGAGGCCACCGCGGAGGCTAAGCCGGAAGCCAAGGTCGAAGCCAAGGTCGAAGCCAAAGTGAAGGCCGGGGCCAGGGAAGCGGTCAAGTCCGCCGACGGTCGCGAGGTCAAGCGTGGCGACACGCTGGGCAAGATCGCCGCCGGGCTCAAGCCCGAGGGCATCAATCTCGATCAGATGCTGGTGGCATTGTTCCGCGGCAACCGGGATGCCTTCGACGGCGACAACATGAACCGCCTGCGCGCCGGCAAGATTCTCAAGATGCCGGAGCCCGAGCAGATCAAAGCCGTCGACGCGGCCGAGGCGCGCAAGATCGTCGTCGCCCAGTCGTCGGACTTCAATGCCTATCGCCGCAAGCTGTCCGAGGCGGTCGCAAAGGCTCCGGTCAAGGAAGAGGCACCGAAGCAGGCTGCCGCCGGCAAGATTACGCCCAAGGTCGAGGAGAAGGCCCCGGTAGCGCCGGCAGGCAAGGACAAACTCGAGGTTTCCCGCACCGAGGCGGCGAAGGACGCCAAGGGCGGCAAGGTGCAAAGCCGCGTCGCCGCGCTCGAGGAAGATCTGGTCGCGCGCGACCGGGCGCTGAAGGAAGCCGCTAGCCGGGTCGCCGCGCTGGAGAAAAACATCGGCGACCTGAAGAAACTCGCCGAACTCAAGAGCCCGGGCGCCACCCAGCTACAGCAGCAGGCGCAAAAGCCGGCCGAAGCCAAGAAGCCCGAACCTGCAGCCCCGGCCAAGCCGGCGGAAGCACCCAAGCCGGTCGAGGTCGCCAAGGCCGCCGCCGCGCCACCTGCCATCGTCGCGCCGGCGCTGACTCTGGCGAAGCCGGCCGAAGCTGCCAAGTCCGCCGAACCGCCGAAAGCGGTTGAAGCTCCCAAACCGGCTGAAGCCAAGCCTGCGGATGCCGCGAAGCCTGCCGATGCGGCTCCGTCGCCAGCGAAGAAGAAGCCTGTGCCGCCGCCCCCGCCGCCCGAGCCGACCTTCATGGAAGAGAACGGTCCGCTGGTGTTTGGCGGTGCTGGTGTCGTCGCCCTGCTGCTGGGCTATCTCGGCTTCACTGCCATCCGCAAGAAGCGTCAGGCCAAGGCCGCCGAGCCGGTGAGCGCGCTCACCGGGACCGATCTTTCGGCCAATTCGGTGTTCGGCACCACGGGTGGGCAAAGCGTCGATACGGGGGCCGCGCTGCATACCGATTTCGGTCAGGGCCCGAGCGGTGCCGAAGAGGGTGTCGACCCGGTGGCCGAAGCCGACGTCTACATGGCCTATGGCCGTGATGCCCAAGCCGAAGAAATACTGATTGAGGCGCTCAAGAAGGAACCGACGCGCCTCGCCATCCATCTCAAGCTGCTCGAAATCTACTCGGCGCGGCGCGCGGTCAAGTCGTTCGAGACGCTGGCGACGGACCTCAAGAGCCTTACCGGCGGCAGCGGTCAGAAATGGGACAAGGCAGTGGTTATGGGCCGCGCGTTGGATCCGAACAACTCCCTCTACAGCGCGGCCTCGGCTGCACCGGCACCAGCTGCGGAGGAACTGCCGCCTGTAAGTCACAGTGCCTCCACGGTGATCCTGGCTCCCGATCAAACCGAAAAGATGCAGGCGACGGTGACCATGCCGGGCCAGTTGGCCCATATGGCAGCGGCGGCCGAGGCCAATCCGCCGGTGGAGGAGGTGGCATCGCTCGATTTCGACCTTGACCTCGGCGGTCCCGCCGAAGTCCCCGCAGTGGCACCGGGCGAGCCGGTCGCACCCGCCGCCGTGGAAACATCGGATATCGACTTCGATCTCGGTGCTCCCGCTGCCGAGCCGGTGAGAGCATCGTCCGCATTGCCCGAACCGGTGGCCGACGGCCTCGACTTCGATCTCGGCCTGGGTGCCGAACCTGCCGCCGTGCCTGCTGGCGATCTTGGTATCGATTTCGCTCTGGATGCCGGCCCACCCGCGGTGGCCCCGGAGTCGGCGGCGACCGAGGTTGCCAGCGCTTCCGGCGGCCTCGATTTCGACTTTGACATCGGTGCGCCTGCTGCCGAGGCTCCCACGACGCCCGCCATACCGGCACCGGCGTTCGACCTCAGTGACATCAGTCTCGACCTTGGCGAACCTGCCGCCGAGACAGTTCCGGCCGCGACCGAGGCGCCGGCGGCGGACAATCCCGAGGTGGCGACCAAGCTTGAGCTTGCCCAGGCCTACGAGGAAATGGGCGACAAGGACGGCGCGCGCGAATTGCTGCAGGAAGTCCTCAACGAGGGCGGTGCCGCGCAGCAGGAATCCGCCCGCGCCAGGCTCGCCCAGCTAGGCTAGCCCATGACCAGCCGCGGGGCGGTTCCCGCCCCCGCGGCCTCGCGCGCTCTTGGCGCCTCCGGTGTTTCTGTTGCCGCAGTTCCTTTCCGTGCCGTGAGCCTGCATCCCGCCGTCTGGATCGCGGGCTGGGGTGTCGGCGCCATGCTGCTCCAGAGTCTCGAACTGCGCTGGCTCGCCGTGCTGTCAGCGCCGACTTTTCTCCTGGTCGGCCGCTACGCCGCGCGCGATGCGCTGCGCCTGGTCCGGCGCGCGCGCTGGCTGCTGCTCACCGTCGCCGTGCTGTTCGTCCTCGCCACCCCGGGCGAGCGTCTGCCCGGGCCAGTGGGCGCCGCCGGCCTGACTGTCGACGGTGTCGCCATCGCGGCCGAGCATGTGCTGCGCCTGCTGTTGCTGCTGACCACCCTGGCCTGGCTCCTGCGCGCACTGCGCCACGATGGCCTGATCGCTGGCCTGCACTGTCTGTTGCAGCCGCTGGGCCGGTTGCGCGATCGCATCGTCGTGCGCCTCCTGCTGGCCCTGGAATACGTCGACAACGAGCAACTGGCGCGGGACTGGCGGGCCTGGCTTCACGCCGGCGGGGACGAAGGGACCGAAAAGGTTCGGCTGGCCGTGGTGGAACTGCGCGCGATGGATCGCGTTGCCCTGGCTGTTTGCGGCGCGGTCGCATTGCTGGCCGCGTTTCCGGCGGTAGTGTGAAGTGAGAATCGCGCTGGGTGTCGAGTACGACGGCACAACCTTCGCCGGCTGGCAGTCGCAGACCCACGGCAATACCGTTCAGGATGCGCTGGAAGAAGCGCTGGGCCGGATTGCCGCCACCCCCGTGCGCGTCGCCTGCGCCGGTCGCACCGATGCCGGTGTACATGCGCTGGCTCAGGTCGTTCATTTCGATGTTGCCGTCGACCGCCCGGACAGCGCGTGGGTTCGCGGCGTCAACAGCTATCTGCCGCCGCAGGTGGCGGTGCGCTGGGCGCGGCCCGTGGCCGACGACTTCCATGCGCGCTTCTGCGCGCTGTCGCGCAGCTATCGTTATATATTGCTCAACCGCCCGGTGCGGCCCGCCGTCCAGCATGGCCGCGTCGGCTGGTTTCACCACACGCTCGACGTCGATGCCATGAGCGAGGCCGCCCGCCTGCTGCTCGGCGAGCACGACTTCTCGGCCTTTCGCGCCGCCGAGTGCCAGGCGAAATCGCCCGTCAAGCACTGTTACCGGGCCGACGTCGCACGCGACGGCGAACTCGTGACTTTCGACTTCCGCGCCAATGCCTTCCTCCACCACATGGTGCGCAACATCGTCGGCGCGCTGGTGTATGTCGGCAAGGGCAATCATTCGCCGCAATGGATGGCCGAACTGCTGGCGAGCCGCGACCGCGCGCGCGGGGCGCCGACCTTCGATCCGGCCGGACTCTATTTCGCCAGCGTCGAGTACGCGCCGGAATGGGGACTGCCGCCGCCGGGCGGGATTATCATCCGCCCATGAAATCGCGCACCCGCATCAAGATCTGCGGCATCACGCGCAGCCCGGATCTGCATGCCGCCGTCGATGCCGGCGCCGACGCGCTGGGCTTCGTCTTCTATCCACCCAGCCCGCGCTTCGTGGCGCTTGATGTTGCCGCGCGCCTGTGCGGCGAGGTTCCGCCCTTCGTCAGCCGCGTCGGCCTGTTCGTCAACGCCGAGCCGGCCGTCGTGCGCGAGACATTGGCCGTGGTGCCGCTCGATCTGCTGCAATTCCACGGCGACGAAGATGCCGCCTACTGCCAGCAGTTCGGCAAACCCTATATCAAGGCGGCGCGGGTTCGTCCGGGGCTCGATTTGGTAGAATTCGCGCGCTCGTTCTCCTCTGCCCGCGGGCTGCTGCTCGATGCCTACGTCGAAGGCTACGGCGGCGCGGGACAGACCTTCGACTGGAGCCTGATTCCGCGCCGGCTGCCGCTGCCCATGGTGCTGTCCGGCGGGCTGACCCCGGTCAATGTGCGCGAGGCTGTCGTCAAGTTGCGGCCATGGGCCGTGGATGTCAGCAGCGGCGTGGAGGCAGCCAAAGGCGTCAAGGATGCCGAAAAGATCGCGGCCTTCGTCGCGGCGGTACAGGAAGCGGATGCTCAAACGGATGTCTGACAACAGCTACAACTTGCCCGATGAACGGGGTCATTTCGGTAAATTCGGCGGAATCTTTGTCGCCGAGACCCTGATGCCGGCGCTCGAGGAACTGCGCCTGGCCTACGCGGCGGCACAGCGCGACCCGGAATTCCGCGCCGAATTCGAATACGAACTCAAGCACTACGTCGGTCGTCCCAGCCCGATCTACCATGCCAGGCGCTGGTCGGAACTGCTGGGCGGGGCGCAGATCTATCTCAAGCGCGAGGACCTCAACCACACCGGCGCCCACAAGGTGAACAACTGCATCGGCCAGGCGCTGCTGGCAAGGCGCATGGGCAAGCCGCGCGTTATTGCCGAAACGGGAGCCGGCCAGCACGGCGTCGCCACCGCCACCGTCGCGGCGCGTTACGGCATGGAATGCGTGGTGTACATGGGCAGCGAGGACATTCGGCGCCAGGCCGCCAACGTCTATCGCATGAAGCTGCTTGGCGCCAGGGTCGTGCCGGTCGAGTCCGGCTCGAAGACGCTCAAGGACGCGCTCAACGAAGCCATGCGCGACTGGGTGACCAACGTCGCCAACACCTTCTACATCATCGGCACCGTCGCCGGCCCGCACCCCTATCCCATGATGGTGCGCGACTTCCAGTCGGTAATCGGCGCCGAGTGCCTGACGCAGATGCCGGAGCTGGCCGGCCGCCAGCCCGACCAGGTCATTGCCTGCGTCGGCGGCGGCTCCAACGCCATGGGCATCTTTTACGATTACATTCCGCACGCCGATGTGAAACTCGTCGGCGTCGAGGCGGCGGGCCACGGCCTGGAGAGCGGCAAGCACGCCGCCTCGCTGACCGCCGGCCGCCCCGGCGTGCTGCACGGCAACCGCACCTACCTGCTGCAGGACGCCAACGGCCAGATCATCGAGACCCACTCGATATCGGCCGGCCTCGACTATCCGGGCGTCGGCCCCGAGCACGCCTGGCTCAAGGATTCCGGCCGCGCCGAATATGTCACCATCACCGACGACGAGGCGCTCGCCGCCTTCAATGCCATGTGCAAGTACGAGGGCATCATCCCGGCGCTCGAATCCTCGCATGCCCTGGCCCATGCCGCCAAGCTGGCGCCGACGCTGCCGGCGGACAAGGTGCTGCTGGTCAACCTCTCCGGCCGCGGCGACAAGGACATGCACACGGTGGCCGAAAAATCGGGGATACAGTTCTGAGCGAGTTCATCAATCTGCAGCGCGACGGTAACAAGGCCAAACCCTACCAGGTGAGGCAAGTCCGCGCCGTTATAGTGAAATATCGACTGGCGAAGGAGGAGTGATGGATCGCTACGAGGTCATCATCTACTGGAGCGAGGATGACGTCGCCTTCGTTGCCGAGGTGCCGGAACTGCCGGGCTGCATGGCGCATGGCGCATGGCGCAAGCCGACAGGAAGCGCTTGCCAACATCGACGATGCGATCGCCCTGTGGCTCGACACGGCGCGCGAATTCGGGCGTCCCATTCCGGAGCCGAAGGGTGCCCGGTTGATGTTTGCTTGAGACTGAATTGAATGAGCCGCATCGCAACGACATTTGAAAGACTCCGGATACAGGGCCGCAAGGCGCTGATTCCCTTCATTACCGCCGGCGATCCCGAGCCGGGCCAGACGCTGCCGTTGATGCAGGCGCTGGTCGCGGGCGGCGCCGACATCATCGAGCTCGGCGTGCCGTTCTCCGACCCGATGGCCGACGGCCCGACCATCCAGCGTGCCTCCGAGCGGGCGCTGACCTACGGCACGTCCCTGCGCATCGTGCTCGGCATGGTGCGCGAGTTCCGCAAGCATGACGCGGCGACGCCGGTCGTGCTGATGGGCTACGCCAACCCCGTCGAGGCCTACGGTGCCGAAGCTTTCGCCCGCGATGCCAGGGCGGCCGGCGTGGATGGCGCGCTGATCGTCGACTACCCGCCCGAGGAGTGCGCGGAGTTCGCCGCGACGCTCAAGGCCGCCGGCCTCGATCCGATCTTCCTGCTGGCGCCGACCTCGGTCGAGGCGCGCTACGCCCAAGTGGGCGCCATGGGCAGCGGCTACATCTACTATGTGTCGCTCAAGGGCGTTACCGGTTCGGCCGCCATCGACCTCGACGACGTGGCGCGGCGCATCCCCAATATTCGGGATAAAGTCGGCCTGCCGGTCGGCGTCGGCTTCGGTATCCGCGACGCCGCGAGCGCGGCGCGCATCGCCAGTGTGGCCGATGCCGTGGTCATCGGCAGCCGCATCATCGAAATCATCGAACAGAGCCCGTCCGGCGAAGCGCCGGCGCGTGTCACGGAATTCCTGCGCGGCGTGCGCGCCGCGATGGACGCGAAAGGAAAATCGGCATGAGCTGGATCCAGAAACTGCTGCCGCCCAAGATCAAGCGCAGCGAGGGCGCGAGGAAGGCCATGCCCGAGGGCCTGTGGTCGAAATGCCCGGCCTGCGAGGCCGTGCTCTACAGTTCCGACCTGGAAAACAATCTCAACGTCTGCCCCAAGTGCGGCCATCACCACCGGCTGCGCGCCCGCGCCCGGCTCGATCTGCTGCTCGATCCCGAGGGCCGCTTCGAGATCGGCGCCGAGGTGCTGCCGCTCGATCCGCTCAAGTTCAAGGACGGCAAGCGCTACATCGACCGGCTGGCCGCCGCCAATGCCGATACCGACGAGACCGATGCGCTGATCGTCATGCAGGGCGCGATCAAGACGGTGCAGGTCGTCGTCGCCTGCTTCGAGTTCGAGTTCATGGGCGGTTCCATGGGCGCGGTGGTGGGCGAGCGTTTCGTGCGCGGCGTCAAGGCCGCCATCGAGCAGCAGTTGCCCTTCATCTGCATCACCGCCTCGGGCGGCGCCCGCATGCAGGAAGGCCTGTTCTCGCTGATGCAGATGGCCAAGACCACGGCTGCGGCAAGCCAGCTGGCGCGGCACGGCCTGCCCTTCATCACCGTGCTCACCGACCCGACCATGGGCGGCGTCTCGGCGTCTTTCGCCTTCGTCGGCGATGTCGTGATGGCCGAGCCCGGCGCGCTGATCGGCTTCGCCGGTCCGCGCGTGATCGAGCAGACCGTGCGCGAGACGCTGCCGGCGGGCTTTCAGCGTTCCGAGTTCCTGATCGAAAAAGGCGCCATCGACATGATCGTCGACCGCCGCGAGATGCGGGATCGGCTGGCTTCGGTCATCACGCTGTTGCAGCGGGTGCCGGCGGTTCAATGATGGGTTTGGCGCTTGCCGGGACTCGCCCCGGCGGGCGAGGTACTTTCTTGCTGCGCGGCAAGAAAGTACCCAAAGAACCGCGCAACACCGCTGCCCCGGCCCTGCGGGCTTCCCTCGCTCCGGGCCGCCAGTCCGGCCGGCCGCCGAACTCGCCTTCGGCTCAAACAACGCGGCCGGACATTCCCGGACTGACGTCCCTCCGCTCGGCGGGGCAAGAGGGGATGAGGAATGCTCCGTGCGCAGTTTTACTGCCTCATGCGCCGTGTCGCCAGCGCCGACTTTTTCATGTGGAAACTTTCGGCCAATGGACGGTCGGAGCCACAAAGTCACTCTGCCGAACGACCGGATCACACCACAAAGCGGTCACCGATTCATCCGAGTGACGGCTTGGAGGCGGTTTGCTACCACGCACGCGACAGCAACTCCTTCATGCTCAGCCCGTTCAGCACCGACGCGCAGGTTTCCCAGTCGGCATCTTCCACTTTGCTGTACTTCGCATCGAACGGATTCCGTGTCGCCGTCGTCCGGTCAATGAGTTGATTCGCAGCTAGTTCGTCGTTCAGGGCCACCTGTACCCACACATCCTCCAGCGTGTCGGGAATCTGGCCGAACAGGCCGTGAATCGCTTCGAGGCGGTCGGCCAGCACTTGGTGGACGCGATCCTCGACCGAGCCACGGTAGCGCAAATTGGCGATCCAGATTTCGCTGCGCGCCTGGCCGATGCGTTGGATGCGACCCTTGCGCTGCTCCAGCCGGGTCGGATTCCAGGGCAAGTCGATATTGATCAGCGTACCGAGACGCTGGAGATTCAGCCCCTCCGACGCGGCGTCGGTGCCGAGCAAGAGCTTGAGGTCACCCGCGCGAACGCGATCTTTCAACACATTTCGGTCACAACGCTGAAACCTGCCATCGCGCCATAAACCGGAACGGTTGCTGCCGGCGTACAGGCCAATGTCCATGCCCGCAAACTCGACGCGTTTGGCCATTTCATCGCCGATCCAACGCACCGTGTCGTAATACTGCGAAAACAGAATGCAGCCCAGATCGAGCCAACCGCGGCTGACACCGGGATGGGTGCCACGCAGATAGCCACACGCGGCTTCCAGCTTTGGATCGTTATTGCCGCCTTGTTTAAGAAGATCGAGGCAGCGGCGTAATGATGCTATTTCCGCGTCCGTAAAATTTTTGAAGTCGCTGACACCCTGCGGTGGCCGACCCAATTGCACCGGCACTTCTTCTTCGGCCTCATCTTGGTCATCCCCCTCGTCCTCATCATCCGGCGTGTCCGGCTCTTCACCGAGGAGCTTGGCGACGGTACGGCGTCCGGCTTCCATTGAACTGCCCATGCGCCGTAGCAGCAACGTCTTGAAGAAGCCTGCACCTCTTACCCGTTGCTGGAGCAATTGAGAAAACGCTTCCGCCTCCTGATAGGCATCGCGCAGATAGCTGCCAAGCACCAGCGCGCCGGTGTCGTCCTCACCGAAGAGCTTTACCGTCACCTTGGGCAGGAAATAGCCGCCCGTGGCCGGATTGATCGTCGCTTCGAGATAAGCCCGAGTGCGGCGCACGATGCAGCGCAGTAGCGGATTGAAGTTTTCGCCGTAGTTCGGCAGCAGCCCGTTCTGGAGCTGAACCTGGCGGATCGCCGGCGACAGCTTATCCAGACTCTCGGGATTGAATTGCCAGCGGGTGTCGCTGGCATCCAGGCTGCGGCGGATGCGGTCGAATGCCGGGTCTTCAAACTTTGAGGGCAGCGGGTCGCGCACGTATTGCCAGCCCTCGCGCACATCGGCGCTTGGTACGACGGCGTCACCGGTGGCAATTTCAAGGCAACGGCTGGCCTGAAACCACGGGCTGGTCTGCGTCCAGCCGCCGAGCACGCTCTCATTGCCGTGGGAAAGAATATGCAGCAAATCCCACGCTTCAACCGGGTGCAGTTGCACCGGGGTGGCCGTTGCCAGCAACATGCTTTTGGTTTTGGGGCCAATCTCGCGCAGGAAGGCCATCAACTTGTTGGGGTCGGCGCGCTCGTTGATTTCATCGGCATCGGCAGTAACCGCAGGCACCTTGCGGCGGCGGGCGCGGTGCGCTTCATCGACGATCACGCAGGTGTAGCGCCGGCTCAGCAACTGGTTCACCGCTTCCGACAATCCGCGCACCACCAAGCCCTGCGACACCAGCCCAATGCGGCGCGGGCATTTGCCGAGCGATTTCGCCCCGTCCGACGGGTATTCCAGATCGTTCTCATCCACCCATGCCCGCCCATTCCAGCGGGCGGAAGGCAGCAGCAGCAACTCCATCAATTCATCCTGCCACTGTTGCAGCAGCGGCTTGGGCGCGAGTACCAGAATCGGGCCGCCGTCGGGATCATCGAGTGCCATCAACATCGCCGCCATCGCCAACTGAACGGTTTTACCCAAGCCCACCTGATCGGCCAGCACCAGCCGCGCACCGCCCAGCCGATGCCGTTCCAGCGCCAGGCGGGCGAAATACTTCTGATGCGGCCACAGCCCCTGTTCGCGGCGATACACCGGCGTTTCAACCGCCGCAGCCGCAGCCGCGGTCGTCGGGTCGGCAATCGTCTTCAACTCCGTCGGTTCGATCACCTTGCGTGAAATGATGCGTTCAACGTCTTGCACAATGAACGGGCAGCAGGCCAGATCCACGGCGCGGGCATCGTTCCACAGCGCGTCGAATTCCTCCTGCACCCAGGCAATAGTCTCCGGGTCGTCGTCTTCCCACAGCAACTCGTAATTCAGCTTCCAGGCCGAGAGGCTTTCATTGACGCTGCCGAGGAATGCCGTGGCCGAGCCATCGGCGCGGCGCACCACACCGGCCTTGCCGTGGATCAGGCCGAACGCCGAATCGGGCAGCACCCGCACTTCCATTTTTTTACTGGTCAGAGCTTCATACAGCGCCCGGTAGCGCGGCAATGCTGCGGGCGGCGCTTCTTCGGGCTTGCCGGCACACCAGCTCCGGCGCAACGCGGCTTGAGCGGCCGCAGCGGTAATCAGGTCTTGCGGGTCAAGGTCCGAGTTGCAGATGATGCGCACCTGCCCGGTCACGTTCGCGATAGCTTCCCCGGCTACCTCGAACAAGCTGGAACGGAAATAACCCGCGATGCGGTCGTAGGAAACGGCTCCGGCCAGACGTTGCGCCAATACCGTTTGATCGAGTCGGCACCGCCGGCTGGAATGGCGCTGGATCATTCACTCATCCGCCTTCTTCAGTCGCTTCGTTGTCTTAGCCGCGCCACCTTTCAACTGCTTGAAGTTCTCGGTTGAGATCACCGGTTTGCCGCTCTGCTGCTCAATATCCTTGCGCGTTCTACCCGCCACCGCGCCACCATCTTTCGCATCCTTTTTCAGCGGCACGATGCCCTGCGAATCACGATCACGGTGCAGCTTGGTCGTCGTCGCCTCGCCGAGCATGGTCAGGATCAACTCGATGTCGGTCATGTGATCGCGCAGATTTTCCCGCGCCAGCGACTTCACCTGCTTGTAATCGTCCACCTTCAGATCGAAGGTGCCTTGCATGATCTCGTTGGTCAGAATCGCGAACTCCACGCTGGACGCCACGCCGCGCGCTTTCCATTCATCGGTCAAATCCTGGCGCACCGCGATACCGCGCAGGCGCTTGTCGATCCATTCCTTCGGGTAGCCCTTCTTCTCGTAGAGTTCCTGCATCCGCCCCATCGCCAGTTCGGGGTTCTCGATCTCGTCCAGACGCTCGCGGCCCACCTTGGCCAGCCAGCGCTTGAGCGGCTCCACCTTGGGCGAAGGAATGGATTGAATCACGCGGAATAACGTCTCGCTGTTTGCGCAGTCGGTCATGTAAGACTTGCCATCGCTGGACTTCATTTTCAGTTGTCCGATTTTTTCGGACAACTGGTCATAGCCCTCCGAGAACAGCTTTTTCTTGAGGTCGTTCCAATACTTGCGTGGCCGGTCTCCGCCCACCAACGCCTCAATCACGTCAATAATCGAAAACCACCACTCGCCCTCATGGAAGGATTTTCGTATCTCGCGGCCTTCAAACAAAGCGAGCTTAGATTTCTCTTCGTTATCCATCGAACTCTCCTGGTTCACTCGAACTGAAATTTGAGCGGGGTACACGTTGTACCCCCGTCGGCATTCATTACCGGCGCACGGCTACGCATGGTCATTCCGCAAGCGCCCGGCCAGAATGCGCGCCGCTTCGGAATCGCTGATCCACTCATTCATCCCTTCCGCATTACCGAGCGCGGCGAGCCATTCGAGCAGGAAGACGAAGCCTTCGCGCTTGCCCCAGTAGCCTAGCCCGAAGGTGTCGCGCAGGTATTGGCGGCCGGGTTCCGGGCTGTTGTCGCAGGCAGCGGTTTCGCGGATGGCAAACATCAGGTGGCGCAGCGGTGATGCGGCAAACGGGTGTGGCCCTGCCGCGCCAATGCGACCCCGGCGGGCGGGCAGTGCCGCTGCATCGGACTCGGCGCCTTGAATGGGCGCGAGCAGACTCGCCGCCAGGCCCGAGGGGGTGAACATGCGTGTCCCGTTGGCTTTGTCGCTTTTGAGCAGCGGCTTGATGTCGGTCACGCCGAAGCCACGCGCCAGCTCCTCGTACATGCCTTTGCGGCGCTCGCCCCGGCTTTCGATGTCCAGCGCCCGCAAGGTGTAGCGTTCCACCAGCGAGAGTTCGCGCCATGAATTATCCAAGCCACGGGGGACGAGCGTGTCGCAGGCAATGCCCAGCGCCCGTTCGATGACAATCTGGAAGTCGCTCTTCTCGTTTTTTGCTCGCACGGCAAAGACTTCGTGTTCCACGTCGCGGCCGTTCAGCGTGCCGTAATGGGTCAGCACCTTGAGCGCGGCGGCGTAGGCGGCGAGCTGGTAATCGGCATCGTTGAAGTTGGGTTCGCCGTCTTCGTCGAGAGCTTGCATGGATTCGATCTGGCGTTTCACTTCGTCCTCCACCAGCGGATACACCTCGTCGAGGAAGCCGGGTTCGTTGGCGGTGCGCTTGCGCAGGACGAGGCAGACGGTGCCCTGGACATAGTTGCCTTTCTTGATGCCGGCGGCTTCGGTCTCGGTGCTGATGGTCCAGGCGGCAGTGGCCTTGAGACCCGCCGCCCAGAGAATCATGCCGAGGTCGGCCCAGACTGACGGGTCCTGATGGGTGAACATCACCATCTGCAAGCCGCTGTCCGGCATGTGCCGGGCGAGGTTCTGGTAAATCTCCACCATGGAGCGGCGGAAGTCCTCGCCGTCGCCGCGCACGGCGAGTTCGGCGCGGGCGTCGGGCGTCCATTCGGGGAAAGCTTGGGTCAGTTGCTTGTCGTACCAGGCGAGGAAGAAGTCGCCAAGTTCGTGGTAGTTGACCGCGTCGGCATAGGGTGGGTCGGTGATCCAGAGGTCGCAGGTATTTCTTAGGTCACGAGCATCAGCGACCTCCGTTTTGCAGGTACTGGCGACCGTTATGGGGGAAGAACCCTCAAGAAGTTGAAAAGTTGGCCCAATTTTTCCAAGCCCTCTTCCCGAATAGCTCACCAGTGTGTTCAAGGCTTGGTTGTTGAAAGTCTGATCGCCCTTTTCGTTAGATCCATGCCACATCCAAGCGCTGCCGCGAGAATCCCAATTGGCCATCCGCCCCAGACCAAGCAAACATCCAACCTGATCCGCCTTTGACTTGGCGAGCCGGCCTGAGATCTCCGCCAGCACCCCATGCGTCAACAACTGCCTCGGCGTAAACAAATGATGCCAGTGGGTCCAGCCGCGCTCGCGATATAGGCGTGCGGTTTCGTCACCGCCCTCGGGGATCGCCTTCGACGGAATAAACCCCTCGCGTTGCCAATCCACAAAGCGTTCGCGCAGCAGTGCCAGCACTTTGGCTTCGCGGGCCAGGTCGGCCGCGTCGGGAGCGGCATAGCGCCGAATCTCTTTCGGCTTGCCATTCCGGATCACGGTTTTTACCCAGCGGATGCAGTAAAGCCGTTCCTGAAACACATCGCCGGGGCGAGGCACGATGTCCTCATTACTCCAGCGCCGCAGTCCATCGGGGCCGCGCAAGGCTTCCACCGACCACGAACGGCTGGAATCGAAGGGGTCGACGACGCGGCTATCGACCACCGTGGCGCCCTTCTTTTCCTTGTAGAGTTTCAGTTCGGCATCTGAGACCACGGCGATTTCCGGCGTCAGAAAGTCGACGTGACCGCAGGGAATCCCCGTGGGACTGGCGACACGGCGCCAACGGGCGACGACCTTGGATTTCTCGCCGATCAGCCAACTGGGCGCCAGCGGAATGAAATAGTCGCAGCCTTCCGGCTTCACCTCCACGCAATAAAGGTAAGCGTCGGCGCGTTCGCCCTGCGCGTTGTGCTCGATGCCCCATGCGGTGACTTGTCGATCAGCGTCAGCCAGCGCCTCGGCCTGCACGCGCATGACCTCTGCCTGCACCGCTTCGCCGCCGCCGAGCAGATTCAAACTCGCCCAAGTGAGCAGCCCGGCCACCGGATTGAGGTCGGAGCCGAATGCCTCGCAACCCATGCGGGCGGCCTCGAAGGGAATGGAACCGCCGCCGCAGAAACTATCGCCGACACGCGGCGTATGGCCGAACTGCTGCTTTCCGAGTTGTTCGACCAGCTCGGTCAGGCAGGTCGCCGTGGTGCAAAGGTGGGTGTTGATCTCCGCCCAGGCGCTCTCGGATGGCCCTTCGACGTTCTCCGGGCGTTCGCAGTAACGCAGCCGATCTGCGTAGGGCAAAGCATCGAACGCGCTGCGGCTGATCTGAACGTCGTCATTGCGCCACGGCGCGCTAGACCCCGCGTCCTTGACCCGCTGCCATACGCCTTCGTCGTCCATGGTCAGAATCTTGAGGAAAATCTCGCGGTCTTTTTTGGCATCGCTGGAGGCCGGCATCAACATGCCGAGAATGGACGCCCGCACCAGGATCAGCGGCTTGCGCCCCCACCATTTGCCGAGACGGGTCAGCGTCTGCCCGTTGTTCGCCTTGCGCTCCTTGTAAGACTCCGCCGAGAGGCGGGCGATGGGGAACTGGGTTTCGATGAAGGTGGGCATGGGCGTTATTCAAAGTTATCGGCTGGCGCACTGATCGGGTTGGCCCCCGGCAGCGCGATCAACGGGTCAGCACAAGCCACACCCAGCGGTTGGAAGTGTTTGAGGTTGCAGGTCAGCAACAGCAAACCCGCGTTTTGGGCCAAGGCCGCAATCGCGACATCGGCAAAACCCGGGTGGCAGCCCTGCGCCATGGCGGTATCGGAAATTTGCCCCGCCAGCCGGGCCGCACGCGCGTCCAGCGGCAAGATGCGATCTGCGTAGCTTGCCAACAAGCCGTCCAGCCAGAGGTCAAGGCGGTCGGCACGTTCTGTTCCGCCGGCGCGGCGCAATTTGCCAATGCCTTGCGCCATTTCAGCCACGGCAATGGCGGGCAGAAAAAGGTCTTTATGATGTGCTTGCAGCCATTCGCTCAATGGGGTTGCTACAAAGGCCGCGCGCCCAGGTGCCAGCAAGGACACCACACTGGTATCCAGCAAATAGCCATTATGCAAAATCAATGCCCCGCAACGGGGTGGTGTCGCGCTCGGTTTCTAGCGGCTCTGGCAGCGCTAGCAGGTAGTTGGCCAGGTTGGGCATTTCGAGCGGATAGAGGCGCGCGCCATCGGCCACCGACACGATCATCGCGCACGGTCGACCGTGGCGACTGACCAAGGTAGGCCGACCTTTTTCAGCGGCGGCCACCAACGCGGAAAAGCTGGCTTTGGCTTCACGAATTTGCAATATTTCCATGATGAATCCTCCTGTGACTACATGAGGTCATTTTATAAGCATTTAGCCTCACAGCGCAAGCGAAAGCGAAAGCTGCGAATGCCCGAGCAGCTCGCGGCGGGCCTTGGGCGACAGGCCCTCGCCTTTGACGAAAGGGTTGTCGGCAATGGCGGCGCGCAGCGCCTTGCGCCAGCCAATGCCCTTTTGCATGGCTTGCCCTGTGGTGGCGACGGTCATGGTGTAAAGCCACCAGCGCTCTTCCGGGGCCAGCGCCTCCCAGTTGTGCAGGGCGTTGGGGATGTCGTCGGGCGAGGCATCTTCCACCGCCCAGCAGAGAATGCAAAGCTCCTTGCCGAGCGAGGGATGCACCGGCACCGGCTTGGCCGGATTCTTCTGGAACTTGGCCACCGGCAGGCCGTTGGCGCGCAGGCGGCGATTGGCTTCGTCCCAGAAGGCCGGAGCGAGCGCCAACCAGCGACTGCGGTCGATGACCACGCGCAGCGACGGATCGTTGGGCGATGGGGTATCCACCGTGCGGGCACCCAGATGATCGAGGTCGTTGCCCCGGTGCTCGGTGATGCAGATCATTTCACTGCTGCCGCTGCCCTTGGGGATGTCGATCAGAAAGCCGTGGCGGGCTTCTTCGGGCAGAAAGCCGAGGCCGACGACCTTGCGGGTGGCGGATGAGGGTGCGCGGGCCATGCTTAGTGGCCACCGGTCTGCGCGACGGGTTGGCTTACCTTCGCCGCGTTGAACGGCTGGTTGGTGGCCTTGAGCCAGTCGAGTAGCGTCTGCCCGGTGGGGAAGGCCAGCGAACCGACGCTCATGCGCAGGCTGCCGCTGCTGACGATTTCTTGCAGCCGCTCGGCAATGGTTTTGACGGCGGCGGCCGCATAGCCCCCTTCCAATGCGCCGGAATACTCGACGTTTTGTTGGCCATCCTCACTTTCTGCCGTGAGGCTGATGTCGTGGGCTGTCACGTCGGTTGCCAGTTCCAGCCGCTGGAGGAAGTCCCACGCCGCGCCGGCGTCATCGAGCCTGGTCTGCTGGTTCCAGCGAGCGGGGAGTGCGAGGTCAATGGGCGGGCGCGCATCCTGACCTTGCTGCGGAATGGGAATGCGGATGGTTTCAGAATTCAAACCGTAGTCGGCGGCCACGGCTATGGCACAGACGATGCGGCAATTGGCCGGGACGCGGAATACCCCATCGTAAGTGGCCGAGCCTGTGCTGGTGGGTGAGGAACCGTCGGTGGTATAGCGGATGGCAATGCCGTTGGCCTTGGGCAGCGCGAGCAACTCGACCTCGTAATGATCGCCCCGGTTGTGCAACTGGTATTTCAGCCGCAGCTTCGCCGTCCATTCCTTCACCGCGCTAACGCGGACCATGTCGGCCGGGTCATAGGCGAGGAAACGGTAACGCAAACCGGTCGCTTCAAACCGGGTAGGCGTCGGCACGGGGCTGGATGCGGGGGTGGGGTCGGCGTCACCCGTTTCAAAAACGACAGCGGGGGCATGCAGCGGCTCTATTTTCAGATAGGTGATGCCGTCACCGTCATCCGCAACCGAGAGTTCGCGCACCGAAACTTCGGGCACGGGCGGCGGGAAGGGGCCACGGCGGATATGGTTGCCTTCTTCACGCCATAGGCCGCGACGCAGGCACTCGGCTTTAAGGTCATCGAGCGCCGAGAGTTTGTGCAGCGGCCAGTGGGTATTAACGGCGGCGGCACGTTTGAAGTCGGACCAGAGGACGACTTTGGTGTCTGCTGACCCGAACAGGCGGGCTTCGGCACGGGTGCGGAAGCTGTCGTCGTCAATCTGGGTGGCGAATTTCTGCGCGCCTTCGAGCGTATGCCGGAGGGTTGCCTCGCCATTCTGGTTGCCGGCGAAGGCGAGATCGGTGCCGGTGGCGCGCAGGGCGGAATTGATCGACGGATAGACGATCTGGTCGAAGGCTTCCTTCAAGGCGGCGGTGAATTGCAGGCCAACGCGGTCGCGCAGGACATCGAGCGCCCGCCATTGCGGATCGTCGGCGGGGGTGTTTTCCGAGCGAAGTTCGTCGTCGATGCTTTGCAGGGCGCGGGTTTGGCGGGCGGAATC
Organism: Sulfurisoma sp.; assembly: GCA_030691075.1. GTDB lineage: Bacteria > Pseudomonadota > Gammaproteobacteria > Burkholderiales > Rhodocyclaceae > Sulfurisoma. The sequence continues at coordinate 30,026 of JAUYFI010000080.1, forward strand.
GAGCACCTTCTGGAAAGTATCCCGCGAGCCGGTGAGGAAGAGGACGCGGTTCTTGAATACCTGCTGCGCCCACCATGCCTGCCAGTCGGCGGAGATCGGCAACTGGTTGGCCTGACCGCCGGGGCGGACGATGACGAGCGTGGTTTTTTCCTGCTCGACCTGCACTTCATCAGGCGGCGGCAGAACCTTGATGACTTGGTAACAGTCGCGCAGCGACGCGGAAAAGTAGGATTCCAGATGCTCGCGCAGCATCCGGTCTACGGTTTCGGCATGGAGCGAAAGCGCCGTGGAACGCAACTTGGCGGCGAGGTTCTGCTGGTTCTTGAAGTACAGGCGGCCATCGGCAGAGTTGTGGAGATACCAGGCACGGGTGGCCAGCTTGTCGAGGACGTTGGCCTTGAAGGTGGACAGGTCGCGTCCGGGGCGCTGGAGGCAATCGACCAGTTGGTATTCGCGCAGGCCGTGAATGGCGCCCGGCGTGGTGGATAGTGAGGCCACGAGGATCAGGCGGGCGGCATCCGAGGCATCGGAGTTGCCGTTGGCCACGTCGATCTCTTCAACTTCCGCCGCGCCGCTGTGGGCAATGTCGTGGGCGATGGCTTCACTGAGTGACGGGTTGATGGTGCGGACTTCGGACGCAATCTCATCCAGATTCAGATCGAGATCGTAGGGGTGAATCAGGTCAATGCCGGCTGCCTTCTTGGAGTTCCAGAGGCTGGCCACCACCATCTGCATCAAGCGAATGACGCCACGCGTTTGCTGGAAGCCTTCGTTTTCCTTGAACTTGCCAACGAGCTCGCGCAAGTCGGGGTGGAAGGGATAGGCATCGGTGACACGGGTGAACAGCGCCTCGGGCGAGGTGGTCGTTAGGCCCATTTTGGCCGCCTCACGCAGCGCCTCCCGATAAGCCTCGGCGACTTTCTTGATTTCCGGCGCTGGCGCAACCGTCTCGAACAGGCGCTTGCGCAGGATGTGGTAAAGCTCGTCGCCATTCGGGTTGACCGGCGTGATCGGGACGGCAATACGCCGCGCTTCGGCGGCGATGCCGTGAGTTGCACGGTTGAATGCGGCATCAAGCGCGGCTTGTCCGCCGCTGTAGTTCGATCCGGCGAGATCGGATACGACAAGGCAAACGTTGTCCATTTCAGCAACGGCGATAAACAGATTTGCGAGTGCGGTTGTGGTCACGACGCCGAGATCACCGTTGCCCACGGGAACGGCGACGGCGTTTGCCAAGTAAGGCGGGAGTTCGTCGAGGAACAACACCAGCGGATCGCCGCCGAGCAATTGCTTCCATGCCTCGGGACCCGGCGCACTGAGCAAGGGCGAGATGTAGCGGGCGAACTGGTCCGCTTTGCCGAGTTGCTCCGCGAGCGATCCCCAGATGCCACCGGGGGCATCGGTGCTACGGCCATTGAATCCGGCGACACGACAACGACCCAGATTCGGCGCGGGATTTTGCTCGCCCAGAAGCACTTTTTTCCGCAACTCGGGATCACGCGCCAGCAACCCCAGCGCGATCATGCTGTGCGTCTTGCCGCCGCCCATGGCCTGCGAAAGCAGGAAGACCGAAGAACCCGCGCCCGCACCGCCCAGGTGGCGGAACGCCCGATCCACCAGCGTGAGCATGCCGTTGGTGAAGTAGTTCTCCTCGAAGAATTCCGGGCCGTTGACCTGATCCTTGAGAAAAGTGTCGAGGTTGAGAACCGTGGCGCGGCGGTCAGCGGCAAAAACTGACTGACGGGGTTTGCAGAGGGAATGGATGCTCATGGTGGGCTCGGTAATGGCGTCTTTGAGTTCAGGTTCGACACGAAATGTCAGCGTGGCGGTCTTGGCGGAAGCCATGGTTTCCCCTCGGAACGGAGCGGGTACTGAGGCAGCGTTGTACTGTACTGTAATGTCCGATGCAATCCAAATAAACACTGCCATTTAGCCCGAGGAGCGAGTCCCGGCATGTGATATCCCATGAGAAAATCGCTTGTCCGTTCAACCTTGTGGCACTCTGATGTCTCAAGGTCGGTTCCAGGGAGGCAGCCATGTCGTTTACCGTTGAAGTATTAGAGGCCGCGGCTCTGAATCTATCCATTGCAGATCGATCTCGCCTGGTTGAAAAGCTGATCGTGAGCTTCGACACGGAGCCCGATGTCGAATCGGCTTGGGCCACGGAAGTCGAGCGGCGTTACGCCGAGATTGAAAGCGGTGCGGTATCGCTTCTTCCAGGTGCCGAAACGCTTGCCCGCTTAAAAGCCGAGTTCCAGTGATTTACTCGCTGCATCCCGCGGCAGATTCCTATCCCGGCTATTGGCGAAAGCGGAATTGGTAGCCCCAACCCCCGCCAACCTCCCCGACTGGCTGGCCCACATCGAGCGCCAGCATGCCCAGCCGATCGCGCTGGGCCTCGACCGGGTGCGCGAAGTCAGCCGCCGCATCGGTCAGCGGCAGACCTGCCCGGTCATTCTCGTCGGCGGCACCAACGGCAAGGGCTCGACCTGCGCCATGCTCGAGCGCATCCTGCTGTGTGCCGGCTACCGCGTCGGCCTGTACACCTCGCCGCATCTGGTCGATTACAACGAGCGCGTGCGCATCGACGGCCGGCCGGTGGATGACGCCGCGCTGTGCGAGGGATTCGCGTGCGTCGAATCGCTGCGCGGCGAGGTGCCGCTGACTTACTTCGAGTACGGCACGCTGGCGGCGTGGGATATCTTTGCCGCGCAGCCGCTCGACGCCATCATCCTCGAGGTCGGCCTCGGCGGCCGCCTCGACGCCACCAACATCTTCGAGCCCGACGTCGCCATCGTCACCAGTGTCGACCTCGATCACATGGACTACCTCGGCGCCACGCGCGAGGCTATCGGCTTCGAGAAGGCCGGCATTTTTCGCGCCGGCCGACCCGCGATCTGCGGCGACGCGAATCCGCCGGCGAGCCTGATGCAACATGCCGCCGCCATCGGCGCCGACCTGCAACCGATCGGCCGCGACTTCGGTTACGAGCGGCAGGAAGGACAGTGGCAGTATTGGGGGCGCGCCGGCAGGCGCTCGGGGCTGGCCTGGCCCAGCTTGCGCGGCGCGGTGCAACTTTCCAATGCTTCCTGCGTGCTGGCCGCGCTCGACGCGTTGCGCGACACGCTGCCGGTGGCGATGCAGGACATCCGCCGCGGCCTGCTCGAGGTCGAACTGCCGGGCCGTTTCCAGGTGCTGCCGGGGCGGCCGACCCTGGTGCTCGATGTCGCCCACAATCCCCAGGCGGCCCGCGTGCTGGCCGACAACCTCGGCGGCATGGCTTTCCATCCGACGACCTGGGCGGTGTTCGGCATGCTGCGCGACAAGGACATCGCGGGCGTGATCGCGGCCATGAAATCGCGCGTCGATGTCTGGCTGCCCTGCACCCTCGAAGGTCGCCGTGCCGCCAGCGCCGACTTTTTGGCGCAAGCCCTGGAGGCCGCCGGCTGCAAGGTCGGCGGCCGTTTCGCGACACCCGCCCTGGCCTTGCGGCAGGCGCGGGCCGGCGCGGGTGAAGATGATAGAATTCTCGCCTTCGGATCTTTCCTCACGGTGGCCGAGGTTCTGCGCGCGCGAGCCCCGAAACGATAGGCGAATGGCGAAAATTTCGACTCAAAGCGCTATGGACGACGACGCGCAAAACGAACTCAAGCGTCGCGCCCGTCGTCGTCTCGTCGGCGCGATCGCGCTGGCGTTGGCCGCCGTGATCGTGCTGCCGATGGTCATGGACCACGAGCCGCGCGTGCCGGCGCAGGACATTCAGGTGCGCATTCCCAGCCAGGACGGCGCGAGCAGCATCGCCTCGCGCATTCTGCCCGGCAAGGGGCCGACGCCGCTGCCGCCCGCAGTCGACAGCAAGGCCGCCGTGGCGCAGCCACCGACAGTAGCGGAACCGAGTACGCCCGACAAGCCGGAGACAAAGCCCGAGCCGAAGGCCGAAGCCAAACCTGAAGCCAAGCCCGAGCCCAAGCCGGCGGCTGCGCCGGCCAAGACGGTCGAGACCAAGGTCGCGGAAAAGAAGAAGGACGAGGTCGACGGCGCGCGTGCCGCGGCAGCGCTGAGTGGCCAGAGTGGCGGTGGTGCCGAGCAGTGGGTGGTGCAGTTGGGTGCCTACAAGGAAGCGGGCAACGTCAAGCTGCTGATCAAGAAGCTCAAGGAAATGGGCGTGCCGGCCTACACCGAGCAGTTCGATTCGCCGCAGGGGCCGCGCACGCGCGTGCGCGCCGGCCCCTTCGCGACCCGGGACGCGGCGGAAAAGGCACAGGCGAAAGCGAAAGTCGTCGGCGTTAGCGGGCCAATTGCACCCAGGTGAGGCACCCAAGTGAGCGCGCGGTGACGGCGTTCGACCATGCCGTGCTCGGCATGACGGCCGCGTCGCTGCTGCTTGGCTTGTGGCGCGGGGTGGTGAGCGAGATCCTTGCGTTGCTGGCTTGGGTCGTCGCCTTCGTCGCCGCCCGCATGTTCGCGGCGGATGTAGCGCCGGTGTTCGGCGGCCTGGTGCCGGATGCCATGTTGCGCCATGTCGCCGGCTTTGCGACGATCGTCGTCGTGGTGCTGGTGGTGTTCTCGATCGGCCGCCTGGTGTTGCGGCTGCTGTTGAAGGCGATCGGCCTCGGTTGGGCGGATCGCGCGCTGGGCGCGGTGTTCGGCATTGCCCGCGGCGTGTTGCTGGCGCTGATCGCGGTGCTGCTGGGCGGGCTGACGCCGCTGCCGAAGGAGCCGTGGTGGCGCGAGGCGGTGTTGGCGCCGCCGCTGGAAACGGCGATCATTGCCGCGAAGCCCTGGCTTCCGGCGGAAGTGGCTAAACGGATTCGTTACAGATAGCGGGTGCGATGATGTGTGGAATTCTCGGAGTCATGGCGACGACGCAGGTCAATCAGCTGCTCTATGATGGCTTGCAGGTCTTGCAGCATCGCGGCCAGGACGCGGCGGGTATCGTCACGGCCGAAGGCGGGCGCTTTCACATGCACAAGGGCCCGGGCTTCGTCCGCGACGTGTTCCGCACGCGCAACATGCGCAACCTGGTTGGCCGCTGGGGCATCGCTCACTGCCGCTACCCGACGGCGGGCTCGGCCGACAACGCCGCCGAGGCGCAGCCCTTCTACGTCAATTCGCCCTTCGGCCTGATGCTGGCGCACAACGGCAACCTGACCAACGCCGAGGAACTGAAGCGCGACATGTTTTTGCAGGACTTGCGCCACATGAACACCAACTCCGACTCGGAGGTGCTGCTCAACGTGCTGGCGCACGAACTGCAGGTGGCCTCGACCAAGTACCAGGTCGATGCCGAGACCATCTTCAAGGCGGTGGCCGGCGTGCATCGTCGCGTCAAGGGCGCCTACGCCGTGGTGGCGATGATTGCCGGTTACGGCCTGCTCGCCTTCCGCGATCCCTGCGGCATCCGCCCGCTGGTGGTGGGGCGCAACGAGACGGCGGAAGGCATGGAATACCTGGTCGCCTCGGAGAGCGTCGCCATCGACACCCTGGGCTTCAAATTCCTCCGCGATGTCGAGCCGGGCGAGGCCGTGCTGATCGACATGCAGGGCAATTTCGTCAGCCGCCAGTGCGCGGAGAAGACGCTGCGGGCGCCGTGCATGTTCGAGTACGTTTACCTGGCTCGGCCCGACTCGCTGATCGACGGTGTCTCGGTGTACGAGACGCGCGTCAAGATGGGTGAGTATCTCGCCGACAAGTTGAAGCACACCCTGCCGCATCTCGAGATCGACGTGGTGATCCCGATTCCCGACTCCTCGCGGCCGGCGGCGATGGAAATGGCGGTGCGCCTGGGCCTGCCTTACCGCGAAGGCTTCGTCAAGAACCGCTACATCGGCCGCACCTTCATCATGCCCGGCCAGGCGTCGCGCCGGAAATCGGTGCGACAGAAGCTCAACGCCATCGTCCAGGAATTTCGCGGCAAGAACGTGCTGCTGGTCGACGACTCCATCGTGCGCGGCACCACCAGCCGGGAAATCATCATGATGGCGCGCGAGGCCGGGGCGAAGAAGGTCTATTTCGCCTCCGCTTCCCCGCCGGTGCGTTTCGCCAACGTCTATGGCATCGACATGCCGACGCGCGCCGAGCTGATCGCGGCCTTCCGTTCCGACGATGAAATCTGCCGCGAGATCGGCGCCGATGCGCTGATCTACCAGGACCTGGAGGCATTGCGGCAGGCGGTGCATACGCTCAACCCGGCGCTGACCCAGTTCGATACCTCGTGCTTCGACGGCCACTACGTTACCGGCGATGTCAGTGCCGCCTATCTCGACGGCGTCGAGAAAGCGCGCGGCAAGCCAGCCAAGGCCGGCCATGATGACGGCGCCGACGGCGGCGACGGCGGTCAACTCGATCTCAATCTGGTGGCATCGGAATGACGCCGCCGGCGGACGCCTGGCAACTCGATACCCTCGCCGTGCGCGCCGGCCAGGAACGCAGCCAGTTCGGCGAGCATTCCGAGGCGCTTTACCTGACGTCGAGCTTCGTCTTCAAGAATGCCGCCCACGCGGCGGCGCGCTTTTCCGGCGCCGAGGAGGGCATGGTCTATGCCCGCTTCACCAACCCGACGGTCGATATGATGCAGCGGCGGCTGGCCGCGCTGGAAGGGGCCGAGCGTTGCGTGGCAACGGCAAGCGGCATGGCGGCCATCCTGGCGACGGCCATGGCGCTGCTCAAGGCCGGCGACCACGTCGTCGCCTCGAACGGCATCTTCGGCGCGACCCAGCAACTCTTCGGCGGCAATATCCTCGGCAAGTTCGGCATCGAGACGAGTTTCGTCCCCGCCACCGACCTCGATGCCTATCGCGCGGCGGTGAAGCCGAACACCAGGCTGTTCTTCATCGAGACGCCGTCGAACCCGCTGACCGAGGTCATCGACATCGCGGCCGTGGCCGAGGTGGCGCACGCCGCCGGCAGCGTGCTGGTCGTCGACAACTGCTTCTGCACGCCGGTGCTGCAACGCCCGCTGGAACTCGGCGCCGACCTGGTGATCCATTCGGCCACCAAGTATCTCGATGGCCAGGGCCGCGTGCTCGGCGGGGCGGTGTGCGGCGGCAACGCGCTGGTCGAGGAGGTGTTCAAGTTCCTGCGCACCGCCGGGCCGACGCTGTCGCCCTTCAATGCCTGGGTCATTCTCAAGGGGCTGGAAACCCTGCGTCTGCGCATGGAAGCGCAGTCGGCGGCCGCGCTCAAGCTGGCGCAATGGCTGGAAGCGCAGCCGCGGGTCGCCCGCGTTTTCTACCCCGGTCTCCCCTCGCATCCGCAACACGCGCTGGCCATGCGCCAGCAGCGCGCGGGCGGCGCCATCGTTTCCTTCGAGGTCGAGGGCGGGCGCGAGGCGGCCTGGCGCGTGATCGATTCGACCCGGCTGCTGTCCATCACCGCCAACCTCGGCGACACCAAGACCACCATCACCCATCCGGCATCGACCACCCACGGCCGCATCTCGGCCTCCGCGCGCGCCGCTTCCGGCATCACCGAGGGCTTGTTGCGCGTGGCGGTCGGGCTTGAAGATATCGGCGACATCGAGGCCGATCTGGCGCGGGGGCTGTAAAGCCGAAAACCGGTGGGGCGGGTTTCATCCATCCGCCCGAGTGGCAGCGAATGCCGTTGCTTGCATGACTCCTTGAAAAGTCGGCGCTGGCGGGACGGCGATTCATGGATCCGGCCATGGATATCCTACCTTTTGCTATAGTAATACCAGGGTTATTTGTATTACTTGAGGCTGCCATGTTGAGTTCGTCCGTCACTACCAAGGGACAGGTCACGATTCCCGTCGAGTTGCGCGAAAGGTTCGGCATCAAGCCGGGTGATCGCGTTGGTTTTGTCGAGGAGGGGGACAGGATTGTGCTTCAGCGCCAGGAGACCGCCATCAAGGCCGTCTTCGGCATCGTCAAGGCGAGCAAGGGCGCGACGTTGGAACGGATGGAGGAGGCGATTGCCGCCGGACGGGGCCGCCATGCTCGCGGTTGATACGAATGTGCTGGTGCGCGTACTGGTCGACGATGCGGCGGCACCCGGGCAATGTCGCAACGCACGCTTGGCGGTGAGCGCCAGCGCCGGCCATGAACTGGCGACCTTCGATCGCAAGCTGGGCAAACTACCCGGCACACGGTTGGTTTCCAGGTAAGCCGCCTCGCCGAAATTTTCAAGACGCTGCTGCCGTCCCGATTATTCCATCGTCGTGCGCGGAGGCTTCCTGCACGGCGGCCAGCAGCGCGGCGCCGTAGCGTGCGGCCTTGGCCGCGCCGATGCCGGGGATGCCCAGCAGTTCGTCCGGCGTCTGCGGCCGCAGGCTTGCCAGTTCGTGCAAGGTGCGGTCATGCAGGATGACGTAGGCGGGCACGCCCTGTTCGCGGGCGGTGGCGGCGCGCCACTGGCGCAGGGTCTCAAAGAGCCCGCTGGCCCGCGGCAACAGCGGGGACGGCGCGGCGCTGCGTTTCCTGGCCGACTTGGCGCGGGCAGCCTGGCGCCGCAGCATCAGCGTGGTTTCGCCCTTGAGCACCGGCCGCGCCGCGTCGGTGAGTTTGAGCGCGCCGTAGTGGTGGGCATCGGCGTGGAGCAGGCCACCGGCCAGCAGCTGGCGCGCGACGCCGCGCCAGGTCGCCTCGTCGAGATCGCCGCCGACGCCGAAGGTAGGCAGGGCCTCGTGGCCGAACTGGGCGACCTTCTCCGTGCTCTTGCCGCGCAGGATGTCGATGAGATGGCCGGCGCCGAAGCGCTGGCCGGTGCGCAAGGCCGCCGACATGAACTTGCGCGCGGCCTCGGTGCCGTCCCACAGATCGGGCGGATTGATGCAGGTGTCGCAGTTGCCGCAGGGGCCGTGCTCTTCGCCGAAGTAGCGCAGCAGCAGCGATCGGCGGCAACCGGCAGCCTCGCAGTAGCCGAGCATGGCGTCGAGCTTCTGCCGCTCGATGCGCTTCTGTTCTTCGGGCGCGGCCGATTCGTCGATGCGTTGGCGATGAATGACGACGTCGTTCATGCCGTAGGTCATCCAGGCCTCGGCGGGTTCCCCGTCGCGGCCGGCGCGTCCGGTCTCCTGGTAGTAGGCTTCGAGGCTCTTGGGTAGGTCGAGGTGAGCGACGAAGCGCACGTCGGGCTTGTCGATGCCCATGCCGAAGGCGATGGTGGCGACCATGACGATGCCATCGTCGCGGACGAAGCGCTGCTGATTGTCTCGGCGCGATTCCGTGTCCATGCCGGCGTGGTAGGGGAGGGCGGCGATGCCCTGGGTTTGCAGCCAGGCGGCGGTTTCGTCGACCTTCTTGCGCGAGAGGCAATAGACGATGCCGGCATCAAAGCGATGGCCGGCGAGGAAGGCGGCAAGCTGGCCGCGCGGGTTGTCGCGGTCGACCACGATGTAGCGGATGTTGGGGCGATCGAAGCTGGCGACGAACACCCGTGCCTCGCCCAGACCGAGGCGTCGGCGGATCTCGTCGCGGGTCAGCGCGTCGGCGGTGGCGGTCAGCGCGATGCGCGGGACCCGCGGGTAGCGTTCGTGCAGGATGGAGAGCTGGATGTATTCGGGGCGGAAATCGTGGCCCCACTGCGAGACGCAATGGGCCTCGTCGATGGCGAACAGCGCGATGCGATTTTCGCCGGCGAGGCGGTCGAGCAGGCCGAGGAAGCGGTCGGTCAACAGGCGTTCGGGGGCGACGTAGAGCAGGTCGAGCTCGCCGGCGAGCAGCCGCCGCTCCGTCGCCATCGCGGTGGCGGCATCGAGGCTGGAGTTGAGGAAGGCGGCCTTGACGCCCTGCTGCAGCAGGGCGTCGACCTGATCCTGCATCAGCGCGATCAGCGGCGAGACGACGATGCCGCAGCCTGCGCGCAGCAGCGCCGGCAGTTGATAGCACAGCGATTTGCCGCCGCCGGTCGGCATCAGCACCAGGGCGTCGCCGCCCGCGCTCAGAAGCTCGACGATTTCGGCCTGGGCGCCGCGGAAGCTGTCGTAGCCGAAGACGGAGCGCAGCAGCCGGAGCGCGGGCATGCTCAGTTCGGCCATTCGATCATGCGGCAGCCCGTGGCATCGCACGCCAGGTAGCCACCCCGCTCGGTCCATTCCGGCAGCACCCAGCGCTCAAAGGGGCGACCGTCGATGTCCACCGCATGGCGCGCCGGCCGGTGGGTGTGGCCGTGGATCATGCGGCCGACCTCGTGGCAGCGGAAGGCCGCGAGGACCGACGCCGCGGCGACGTCCATGATCTCGTAGGGTTTTCCCTGCTTCTCGCGTTCGCTGCTGGCGCGCAGTTGTTCGATGCGGGCGCGGCGCTCAGGCCAAGGCAGGGCGAGGAACTCGCGCCGCCAGCGATCATTGCGGACCATGGCGCGGAAACGCTGGTAGTCGGCGTCGTCGGTGCACAGCGTGTCGCCGTGCAGCAGCAGGGTCTTTGTCCCGGCGAGGTCGACGACGATTTCGTCGGGCAGCAGGCGCGCGCCGGTCGCCGCGAAGAAATCGGCGCCGACGAGGAAGTCGCGGTTGCCCGGCAGGAAGAAAATCGCCGTGCCGCCAGCGCCGACTTTTTGTATCGCGGCGCAGAGGCGGGCGTTGAAGGGGTCGGCGAGATCGCCCAACACGTCATCGCCCGGCCAGTATTCGAAGACGTCGCCGAGCAGGTACAGCGCCTCGGCCTGCCGCGCCGGCCCGGCGAGAAAGCGCTCGAACAAATGCACTGTGCCCGGGCGGGCCGGGCACAGATGCAGGTCGGAGGCCAGAAGTATCAAGGCCGAGAAATCAGACGACTTCGGCCTTCTCGATCACCACGTCCTCGACCGGCACGTCCTGGTGGGAGCCCTTGTTGCCGGTCTTGACGGCGCGGATAGTGTCGACCACGTCCATGCCCTCGACCACTTGGGCGAAGACGCAGTAGCCCCAGCCGCTGCCGCTCGGGGATTTGAAGTCGAGGAAGTCGTTGTCGACGGTGTTGATGAAGAACTGCGCCGTGGCCGAGTGCGGATCGCCGGTGCGGGCCATGGCGACGCTGCCGCGCTTGTTCTTGAGGCCCGCTTTTGAACTCATTTCGGCTTCGTTCTCGATCGGCTCGCCGACAGGCTTCTGCTTCATGCCAGGCTCGAAGCCGCCGCACTGGATCATGAAGTCCTTGATGACGCGGTGGAACACGGTGTTGTCGTAGTGGCCGGCGGTCACGTAGTCGATGAAGTTCTGCGCCGACTTGGGGGCCGCATCAAAGTTGGGTTCGATGGCGATGGCGCCGAGGCTGGTGGTGAGCTTGATCATGTTATTTCTTGTCTGAAAGGAGTTTGACGGATTCGATGATGACCGGCGTGGTCGGCACGTTCTGGTGGAAGCCGGCGTTGCCGGTGGGGACCTTGGCGAGCTTGCTGATGATGTCCATGCCCTGCGTGACCTTGCCGAACACGGCATAGCCCCAGCCGTTGCCGCTCGGGGCCTTGAAGTCGAGGAAGGCGTTGTCCTTGAGGTTGATGAAGAACTGCGCCGAAGCCGAGTGTGGGTCGGAGGTGCGGGCCATCGCCAATGTGCCGGTCTGATTCCTGAGGCCATTCGCGGCCTCGTTCTGGATGGTCGCGCGCGCCTCCTTCTGTTTCATGTCGGGCGTGAAACCGCCGCCCTGGATCATGAAGTTGTCGATGACGCGATGGAAGATCGTGCCGGCGAAGAATCCGTCCTTGACGTACTGCAGGAAGTTTTCGACGGTCTTCGGCGCCTTGTCGGCGTAGAGCTCGATGGTGATCGTCCCCTGGCTGGTCTTCATTTCGACCACGGGGTTGGCGGCCAAGGCCGAGAGGGAAATGCAAAGGGCGGCGGCTGCCGCCAACAACTTCTTCATGGGAAAACTCCTGAAAAAACGGGCTGCACTCAGGCCGCGCCCTCGTGAATGATCTTCCAGCGCCCGTCTTCCTTGATCCAGTACTGGCGCTTTTTCATCGCGTTCGAGAGGTTGCTGCTCTTGTAGTCCTGATCGAAGGTGACGACGACGTATTCTTCCTTGCCGGGATTGCGGAACATGCTGATGTCGCCGGTGCCGACCTTGATCCAACTCTTGGCGGCATTGACCTTGCGCTTCTGTTCGATCCAGGCCTGCAGGCCCTGGCTGTCCGCCTGGAACTTGTTGGAGTAGTGGCGGGCGTAGCGGTCGGTGTCGCGACTCTCCCAATCGCGGCGCCACTCGTCGATCATGGACAGCAGCGACTGCCGTTCCGCCTGCCAGTCGTCGAGTGACAGCCATTCGATCGAGTTGCTGATGATGACGGGCGTGAGGCCGATCTGCAGGTTCTTGGAGAGCGCGTCGAGGTCCTGGTTGGCCAGCACCACGCAGCCGTCGGAGGACTTGGGCGGGCGCGAGAAGGTGTCGGAGGGCGTGCCGTGCAGCCAGATGCCGTGGCCGTTGCGGCCCTGGCGCTTGTCCCACTCGTTGGGGTAGTTGATGGGGAAGGCGCCGCTGCCGTAGAAGTCGGTGAGCTTTTTCCGCGGCAGGCTGGAGGTGACGTGATAGACGCCGATGGGCGTCTTCTTGTCGCCTTCCTTGAGTTTCTCGTCGCCGAGCTTGCCGTGCGAGATGTAGTAGTCGGCGACGAAGCGCGGCGTGCCCTTGTCGTTCTGATAGACGTAGAGCCGCGCCTTCCGGGTGTCGACGACGATAGCGTATTTCTGGTCGGCCTGCATCTGCAGCAGATAGCGCGGCACGTAGTCGGCGGCGGGCTTGGTCTTGTAGGCTTTCAGCCGGGCCAGCGCCTCTTCGCGCAGGTCGGCAACCTTATCCTGCTGCTGTCCGCCCATAGCGCCTTCGCCGAAGGTCTTGAGCTGCTTGCTGCGTGCCAGCAGCAGGTCGCCCTTGATCAGGTGGGCAAGACGGAAGTTCGGGTAGGCCTTGAGCAGGTCGTCGGTCTGCCGCAGCGCGGCTTCCCACTTGTTGGCCTCGATCTGCTGGAAGACGTTCGCCAGCAGCGGCTCGGGGCCGGAATCGGTGTAACGCGCGGTGCCGGCGGCGAAGGCGCCCGTCGCGCAGGCGGCGAAGGCCAGCAGGATGAGGCGAAGGCGCAGCGCCTTGAGCATTAGTTTCCTATTTTCTCTTGTTGGATCAGCCACTTGCCGTCACGCCGAACCAGTTCCAGCACCTTGTTGCTGGAAGTCTTGAGCGAGGCCGACTTGTAGTGCTGGCGGAACTTGGCGGTAGCGCGGTCGGCACCGTCGAGGCTGACGCGCAGATTATCAAAGCCGACCTGGATCGCGCCGGGTTTGGCGATGCGCTTCTGGCGTTCGCTTTCCCAGATGGAGCGGGATTCGCCGCCGGGGGTCTTGAAGTCCTTGGCATAGTGCGCGAGGTAGTTCTTGACGTCCTTCTTCGACCAGTCGGCGGCCCATGCGCCGACGACCTTGGCGATTTCGGCGTTGGCATCGCCCGACGGGGCGGCCGGCCTGGTTTCGACCGGAGGTTTCGGCTCGGCGGCGGGTTTGGCTTCAACCACCGGCTTGGCCGGCGCGGTAGTCGCCGGAGAAGTCGGAGCTGGCGCCACGGCGACCGGCGCGACAATGGCGGGCTTGGGTTCGGGGGCGGCGACGGGCTTGATCTCGACCGGCTTGGTTTCTGCGACCTTCACCTCGACAACGGCCGGCTTGACGGCAACGGGTCGGACACCGGGGCGCGTGCCCATCAGGTCGCGGATCATCGCCAGCTTGGACTGGGCGCTGGCATTACCCTTGTCGAGTTGCAGGGCCTTGTCGTAGGCCTGGCTGGCCATCCGCGCGTAGATGTCGCCGAGATTCTCGTGGGCGGTGGCGTAGGACGGGTGGGTGCGGATCGCCATCTCCAGCGCCTGCTTGGCCTTGTCGTACTGCTTCTGTTGGGCGTGGATCACGGCCAGGTTATTGTAGGGCTCGGGCAGCTCGGGGTAATCCTCGGTGAGCTTGGTGAAAACGCCGATCGCATCATTGGTTTTGCCCATCTCGGTGAGGATCAGGCCCTTGAGGAAGCGGCCCTGCGCGTCCTTGGGCTTGCCGGACAGATGCCGGTCGACCTGGTCGAGAGCCTGGGCGTGCTGTCCCTGCTTGAGGAAGCGCTGGGCGTCTTGCAGGTTGTCGGCGCGGGCCGGCGGCGACAGCAGCGTCAGGCTGGCCCAGCCGGCGAAGGCGACGGCGAGGAGAGTCTTGCGGAACGGGAAATCGCGGAAATTGAGCATGGTATACTTGCGTCGAAGCTGCGCCAGACGGTCGGATTTGACTGGCGATTCTATCAAGAAGGCGCCCCTCGCCACAACTTTCGGGGCCTGCGGAAGGCCGGAGAACGGCCGCTTTCCCTTACCTGTTTTCCCTTCGGCATGCTCAAGCTCTATAACTCCCTGCACCGCGAGATTCAGGATTTCGCGCCGATCGAGCCGGGGCGCGTCCGCATGTATGTCTGCGGCATGACGGTCTACGATTACTGCCATCTCGGCCACGCCCGCGTCATGGTGGTGTTCGACATGGTGGCGCGCTGGCTGCGCGCCAGCGGCTTCGACGTCACCTATGTGCGCAACATCACCGACATTGACGACAAGATCATCAGGCGCGCCTTTGATGCCGGCGAGTCGATCCGCGGTCTCACCGACCGCTTCATCGCATTCATGAACGAGGACGCGGAGGCGCTGGGCGTGCTCAAGCCCGACTTCGAGCCGCGCGCCACCGAATACGTGCCGCAGATGCTGGTCATGATCGGCCAGCTGGAAGCAAACGGCCTTGCCTATCAGGCCGGCGAGGCCAGGGATGGCGACGTCTGCTATGCCGTGCGCAAGTTCGAGGGCTACGGCAAGCTTTCCGGCAAGTCGCTGGAGGATCTGCGCGCCGGCGAGCGCGTCGAGGTGCGCGAGGGCAAGCGCGATCCGCTCGACTTCGTGCTGTGGAAGGGCGCCAAGGCGAGCGATCCGGCCGAGGCGCAATGGGATTCGCCCTGGGGCCGCGGCCGGCCGGGCTGGCACATCGAGTGCTCGGCGATGGGCGCGGACATCCTCGGCAAGCATTTCGACATCCACGGCGGCGGCCAGGACTTGCAGTTTCCGCACCACGAGAACGAGATCGCCCAGTCCGAAGGCGCCCACCGGTGCGCGTTCGTCAATTACTGGATGCACAACGGCTTCGTCCGCGTCGACGACGAGAAGATGTCGAAGTCGCTCGGCAACTTCTTCACCATCCGCGAGGTGCTGAAGACCTATGACGCCGAGGTTGTGCGCTTCTTCATCCTGCGCGCCCATTACCGCAGCCCGCTCAACTACTCCGACGCCCATCTCGACGACGCGCGCGGTGCGCTGACGCGTCTCTACACTGCGCTGAAGGGATGTGCAGCCGAGGGCCGGCTGGACTGGGACGAGCCGCACGCGCGGCGCTTCAAGGCGGCGCTGGACAACGACTTCGGCACCCCCGAGGCGATGGCCGTGCTGTTCGACCTCGCCAACGAATTGAATCGCGGCCGCGATCCCCGCCTGGCCGTCCAGCTCAAGGGCCTGGGCGGCGTGCTGGGTCTGTTGCGGCGCGATCCCGTCGAATTCCTGCAGGCCGCGCCGAGTGCGGCGGGCGATCTCGCGACCGAAGACATCGAAGCGCGCATCGCCGCCCGCGCCGCCGCCAAAAAGGCGAAAAATTTCGCCGAGTCGGATCGCATTCGCGACGAACTCAAGGCCGCCGGCATCGTGCTCGAGGACGGGCCGCGGGGCACCGCCTGGCGGCGCGCCTAGCAGCCTGTCGGACGCCGGCCCGGTGGCGCCGGAGGCCACGGCGTGCCGGTCGGGGCAAAATTCGCGAAATTTGATGTTTATCAAACAAAACCCCTTTGCGAGGGAGGATGCTGCCGTACCATAGGTGTCGCTGCACCTATCTACGATCAATTACGGGGAGCCTCAGGACATGAAGACGCGCAAGCTCGTTAGTTCTTTGAAGTACGCTTTGCTGCCGGCCGCGCTGTTTGGCGCCTTCGGCAGTGCCTTGGCGCAGGCGCCGGCCGCCTCGCCGACGCTGACGGCCGACGAAAAGGCCCAGGCCAAGAAAATCTACTTCGAGCGTTGCGCCGGCTGCCACGGCGTGCTGCGCAAGGGTGCCACCGGCAAGAACCTCGAGCCGCACTGGAGCAAGAAGTTGCCGGACGGATCCACCCAGGAAGGTGGCACGCTCAAACTCGGCCAGAACCGCCTCGAGAAGATCATTGCCTATGGTACCGAGGGTGGCATGGTGAACTTCGACGACATCCTGTCGAAGCAGGAACTTGAGTTGATGGCCAAGTACATCATGAACACGCCGGATGTGCCGCCCGAGTACAGCTTCAAGGACACCATGGACTCCTGGAAGGTGATCGTTCCGGTGAAGGATCGTCCGACCAAGCAGATGAACAAGTACAACCTCAAGAACATGTTCTCGGTCACCCTGCGCGATACCGGCGAAGTGGCGCTGATCGACGGCGACACCAAGGATATCCGCAGCATCGTCAAGACCGGCTACGCGGTGCATATCTCGCGTCTGTCCAAGTCCGGCCGCTATGTGTATGTGATCGGTCGCGATGGTCGTTTGAGCCTGATCGACCTGTGGATGGAGAAGCCCGCCGTGGTCGCCGAACTCAAGATCGGCTTCGACGCGCGTTCGGTCGATACCTCCAAGTTCAAGGGCTTCGAGGACAAATACGCCATCGCCGGCTCCTACTGGCCGCCCCAGTATGTGATCATGGATGGCGACACGCTGAAGCCGCTCAAGGTCGTCAGCACCCGCGGCATGACCGTGGATGGCGAGTATCACCCCGAGCCGCGCGTAGCCTCGATCGTTTCCTCCGAGATCAAGCCCGAGTGGGTTGTGAATATCAAGGAAACCGGCCAGATCCTGCTGGTGGATTACAGCGACATCAAGAACCTGAAGACCACCACCATCGAGTCCGCCAAGTTCCTGCATGACGGCGGCTGGGATGCCTCCAAGCGCTACTTCCTGGTGGCGGCCAATGCTTCCAACAAGGTCGCGGTAGTGGATACCAAGCTGGGCAAGCTGGCCGCCCTGATCGACACCAAGAAGCTCCCGCACCCCGGTCGTGGCGCCAACTTCGTGCATCCGCAGTTCGGTCCCGTCTGGGCCACCGGCCACCTTGGCGCCGATGTCGTGACGCTGATCAGCACGGCCTCGGACAATCCGAAGTTTGCCAAGTACAAGTCGCACAACTGGAAGGTCGTCCAGGAAATGAAGCACGTTCCGGGCAACCTGTTCGTCAAGACCCATCCGAAGTCCAAGCATTTCTGGGCCGACGCGCCGCAGAACCCCGAGAAGGTACTCGCGGAATCCGTGGTGGTGTGGGACATGGCCGACCTGTCCAAGCCGAAGAAGGTCATCAACGTCGCCAAGGACTCCGGCCTGCCCGAGACCAAGGCGACCCGTCGCGCCGTGCATCCCGAATACAGCGCCGATGGCAAGGAAGTGTGGATCTCGCTGTGGGGCGGCAAGACCGACCAGTCGGCCATCGTGGTGTATGACGACGCGACGCTGGCCGTGAAGAAGGTGATCACCGATCCGAAGATGATCACCCCGACCGGCAAGTTCAACGTCTACAACACTCAGCACGACATCTACTGATCGTCGTTCAGGGTAACGACCAACCGGGGGCCGGAGCAATCCGGCCTCCGGTTTTTCATTTGATTTCTTGAGTGTCGTCAACCCCCGAATGCGGCACGGCGTTCTAAAATCGACAGTGTCTGGCCACTTCAACCAAGGAGTCTGAAATGCACAAGAAGCTCATCGTTTCCTCGATCGCCGCGATGCTGGCCTGCGGCGCCGGCAACGCGCTGGCCGCCCCCGACTGGGGGAAGGTGCCGAGCAAGAAAATCACGGTGTTCTATCCTGGCGTGTCGCCGATCGAGTGGATCACCAAGGGCACCGAGCACGGCGGCGCCAAGGGCATGAAAAAGGGCGAAAGCTGCGCCAGCTGCCACGACGAGGAAGCCGCCGACATGGGCAAGAAGATGGTCACCGGCCAGAAGCTCGAACCCAAGGTCATCAAGGGCAAGGCGGGTTCGATTCCCGTGACGGTGCAGGCGGCCAACGACGGCGCCAACCTCTACATGCGTTTCACCTGGAAGCAGCCCGCGGCCAGCGGCGGCGGTGACGACAAGGAAAATGCCGTCAAGCTCGCCTTCATGCTCGAGGACAACAAGATCGAACGCGCCAATCTCTCCGGCTGCTGGGAAACCTGCCACCAGGATTCGCGCACCATGCCCGAGGGCAAGGACGACAAGAAGACCAAGTATGTGACCGGCGGCAGCGTCGCCAGCGGCAAGTACTACGACCTGCTGCAGTGGAAGAGCAAGGGCAAGCCGGCCGATGGCTACGTCGCCGACAAGCGCGTGATGGAAGGCGGCAAGGGCCTGATCGAAGCCAAGGGCGAGCAGAAGGGCGACACCTGGACGGTCACCTTCACCCGCAAGCTCGCTGGCGGCGGCGAAGGCGATATCGCTATGGCGTCCGGCAAGGTCTACAACTTCGGCTTCGCCATTCACGATGACCACGCGGCCGGCCGCTTCCACCACGTCTCGCTCGGCTACACCCTGGGCATCGACGCCAAGGCCGACATCACCGCCGGCAAGTGACGTACTGAGCGGCCGATGCTCTCCCACATGAAGTGGGCGCGAATCGGGGTGGCCTTGGTGGCTGCCCCTTTTCTTTAGTAGCCCCGCGCGCGGCTGTCGGGCCGATTTGATGCGCGTCAATGTCGCCGCTGTCCCGAACCGCCATCCTAGCGCCGTGAGCAATCGACGATTGGGACAGGGGGTACTTGCGCTGATGGTGGCTGGAATGGTTCACGCGGCGGATCCTGATGCCGCCCGCCAGGGCGAGTTGATACGGCTGGTGCGCCAGGATTGCGGCTCCTGCCACGGCATGAACCTCACCGGCGGGCTCGGGATGCCGCTGACTCCCGACGCTTTGCGCGACAAGCCCTTCGAAAGCCTGGTGGCGACGGTAGTGTATGGTCGTCCAGGCACGGCGATGCCGCCGTGGAAAACCATCATTTCCGAGGGCGACGCCGAGTGGATCGTGCGCCGCCTGATGCAGGGATTTCCCGTGGAGACCAGATGAAACCATTGTTTGCCTTGCTGTCCGCGCTGCTGCTGTCGGCCTGCGCGCAGGCGCCTCTCAGAGGCACGGGCGATCTCGGCGTGATCATCGAACGCGCCACGGGGCGCGTCGCCATCGTCGATACCACGGCCAAATCCATTCTCGCCCGCGTCGAAGGCCTGGGCGATCTTTCCCACGCCTCGGTGGTGTTTGCGCGCGACGGGCGTTATGCCTATGTCTTCGGCCGCGACGGCGGGCTGACGAAAGTGGACCTGCTGCTGGCGCGGATCGACCGCCGCGTGATGCAGGCCGGCAACAGCATCGGCGGCGCGATCTCGCAGGACGGCCGCCTGGTGGTGGCGCAGAACTATCAGCCGGGCGGCATCAAGGTCTTCGACGCCTCGACGCTGGAACTGCTGTCCGAAGTGCCGGCGCAGTCAAAGGTGGTGGGGCTGGTCGACCTGCCGGGCCAGCGCTTCGCTTATGCACTCTTTGACAAGGGCGAGATATGGGTCAGCGACCTGTCCGACCCGCGGCTGCCTGCGACGCAGAAGTTCCCCGCCGGTCAGCAGCCCTACGACGGCCTGGTGACGCCCGACGGCCGCCACTACATGGCGGGTCTGTTCGGTGAAGATGGCATCGCGTTGCTCGACACCTGGCGGCCGGAACTCGGCGCGAAAAAGATCCTCCAGCACTATGGCAAGGGCCAGGAGAAACTGCCGGTGTTCAAGATGCCGCACCTGCGCGGCTGGGCCGTCGCCGGCGGCAAGGCCTACCTGCCCGCCATCGGCCGCCACGAGGTGCTGCTGGTCGACACGACGACCTGGAAGGAAGCCGGCCGCGTCAAGGTCAAGGGCCAGCCCGTCTTCGTCATGGCGCGCCCCGACGGCCGCCAGGTGTGGGTCAATTTCGCCTTCCCCGACAACGGCTGGGTGCAGGTGATCGATACCCTGAGCGGCCAGATCGTGCAAACGCTCGCCCCGGGCAAGGCCATCCTGCACATGGAATTCACCCCCAGGGGGGAGCATGTCTGGCTCTCGGCGCGTGACGACAACCTTGTGTCCATCTACGACACGCAAAGTTTCGCCCGGCTGGCCACACTGCCGGCCGACAGCCCCTCGGGCATCTTCTTCACCTCGCGCGCGGCACGGACCGGCTTTTGACCATGGACTCGCCCTACAGCCCGCTGGAATTCGAACTGCTCAACGCCTGGCAGCGCGATTTTCCGCTGCTGTCGCGTCCGTTCGCGGCCGTCGGCGAGAAGATAGGCGTGACCGAAGGGAATCCCCGTGGGACTGGCGAGACGGCGGTGCTGGCCACGCTGGCGCGTTTGCAACGGCGCGGTGCTGTCAGCCGTGTCGGCGCCGTGTTCGCGCCGCGTCGCATCGGTGCCTCGACGCTGGCCGCGCTGGCGGCGCCACCCGCTCGCCTGGAGGAAGTCGCCGCCCTGGTCAGCCGCCGCCCCGAGGTCAATCACAACTACCAGCGCGAGCATCACTACAACCTGTGGTTCGTCGCCACCGCGTCCGACCAGAGCCGACTGGCGGAGACGCTGGATGCGATTGCCGCCGCTACCGGCTGCCCGGTGATGTCGCTGCCCTTGCAGGAAGAGTTTCACATCGACCTCGGTTTCGACCTGGCCGGCAAGGATGGAAAGGCTGTCCGGGCGCATCCCTGTTTGGGCAACGAGGCGTCGCCGGCGCCGCCGAGCGCCGAGGATCAGGCGCTGATGGCGGCGCTGCAACCCGGACTGGAACTGGTGGCGCGGCCCTTCGCCCGGCTGGCGGAACGCGCCGGGATGAGCGAGACCGCCGTGCTCGCGCGCATCGGCGCCTGGCTGGAGGCCGGCATCGTCAAGCGCTTTGGCGTCGTTGTGCGCCACCACGAGCTCGGCTATCGCGCCAACGCCATGACGGTGTTCGACGTGCCCGACGACCAGGTGTCCGCGATCGGCGCGCGGCTGGCACGCGAGGATGGCGTGACGCTGTGCTACCGCCGCGCTCGCCACCTGCCCGAGTGGCCCTACAACATTTACTGCATGGTGCATGGCCGTTCGCGCGAGGAAGTGCTGCCGGTGATCGAGCGGCTGTGCCGCGTCGCCGGCCATCCCTGCGAGGCGCTGTTCAGCCTGCGCCGCTTCAAGCAGTGCGGCGCGCGCTACTTCGGTGACGCGGCAAGCTGAGCCGGTCGTCTCGCTCGACGAGGCCGACCGTGCCATCATCAATGCCCTGCAAGGCGGCTTTCCGCTCGGCGACGAACCCTATCGCGAAGTGGCGGAAGCCCTCGGGCTGAGCGAGGCGGATCTGCTGGCGCGGCTGCGCCGGCTGCTCGACCGGCGCGTGTTGACCCGCTTCGGCCCGATGTTCCAGGTCGAGCGCATGGGCGGCGCCTTCGTGCTGGCGGCGCTGAAAGTGCCCGAGGTTGACTACGAGCGCGTTGCGAAAACCGTCAACAGCTTTGCCGAAGTCGCCCACAACTACCGCCGTGAGCACGCGCTCAACATGTGGTTCGTGCTCGCCACCGAGGCACCCGAGGGAATCGGCGTCGCCACCGCCGCCATCGAGGCCGCGACAGGTCTGCCCGTCTTCGCCTTCCCCAAGGAACGCGAATACTTTGTCGAGATGAAACTGCATGCTTGACGATCTCGACCGCCGCCTGATCGTCGCCACGCAGGGCGGCCTGCCGCTGGTGCCGCGGCCCTACCACGCGCTGGCGGAGCAACTGGGCATTGCGGCCGCCGAAGTCCAGGCGCGGCTGGCGCGCCTGCTCGGAAACGGCGTGATCCGCCGCATCGGCGCCGTGCCCAACCACTACGCGCTCGGCTACCGCCACAACGGCATGACCGTATGGGACGTAGACGACGAGCGCATCGACGAACTCGGCGAGAAGGTCGGCACGCTGTCCTTCGTCACCCACTGCTACCGGCGGCCTCGACATCTGCCGGACTGGCCCTATAATCTGTTCGCGATGGTGCACTGCAAAAGCCGTGCGGAAGCCGATCAGCGGGTCGCGGAAATCGCCGCGCTGCTGGGGTCCGCCTGTCGTGCCCACGACGTGCTGTACAGCAGCCGCATCCTGAAGAAAACCGGATTGCGCATCGCGGGCTGAGAGCCACAAGCTCCACTGCGGTGCTGGGAGTCGATGTTGAGTTCTGCCTCGGAAGGTCGCCAATCCAGTCTCGCCACCATGTCGGTGGCCGCCATGGGCGTCGTCTACGGCGACATCGGCACCAGTCCGCTCTACACCCTGAAGGAAGTCTTCTCCAGCGGCCATCATCCGGTGCCGGTGACGCCGGACAACGTGCTCGGCATCCTCTCGCTGGTGTTCTGGGCGATGACCATCACGGTCTCGCTCAAGTATGTCGTTTTCATCACCCGCGCCGACAACAAGGGCGAGGGCGGCATCATGGCGCTGACCTCGCTGGCGCTGCGCACCGAGCGGTTGCACCCCAACATGCTGTGGCTGCTGTCGGCGCTCGGCATCTTCGGTGCCGCGCTGTTCTACGGCGACGCGGTGATCACGCCGGCGCTGTCGGTGCTCTCGGCGGTCGAGGGGCTGGAGGTCGCCACGCCCGCCTTCAAGCCCTACGTCGTGCCGATCGCCGTGGCCATCCTGATCGGCCTCTTCGTCTTCCAGCGCAGCGGCACGGCCAGCGTGGCGGCCCTGTTCGGGCCGGTGATGCTGTTCTGGTTCGCGGTCCTCGGCGCGCTCGGGGTCTGGAACATCGTCAAGCACCCGGGCGTGATCGCCGCGATCAACCCCTGGTACGCGCTGAACTTCTTCGTCACCAACACGACGCTGGCCTTCCTCGCGCTCGGCGCGGTGGTGCTGGCGATCACCGGCGGCGAAGCGCTCTACGCCGACATGGGGCACTTCGGCCGGCGGCCGATCAAGTGGGCCTGGCTGGTCTATGTCTTCCCGGCGCTTTATCTCAACTACCTGGGCCAGGGCGCGCTGATCCTCGACAACCCGGCGGCGATCAAGAGCCCGTTCTTCCTGTCGGCGCCCGAGGCCCTGCTCTATCCGCTGGTGGGTCTCGCCACGGTGGCCACCGTCATCGCCTCGCAAGCAGTCATCTCCGGGGCGTTTTCCCTGACCAGCCAGGCCATCCAGCTCGGCTATTGCCCGCGGCTGCAGATCAAGTTCACCTCCGAGCGGCAGATGGGGCAGATCTACATTCCCAACATCAACTGGCTGCTGCTGATCGCCGTGGTGGCGCTGGTGCTGCTGTTCCGCACCTCGTCGGCGCTGGCCTCGGCCTACGGCATCGCCGTCACGCTGACCATGATGATCGACACCGTGCTGGCCTTCGTCGTGGTGCGTGCGCTGTGGAAATGGAACTGGTTCCAGGCCGGACTGTTCCTCGCCGCCTTCGTCGTCGTCGACTTCGCCTTCTTCTCGGCCAACATCATCAAGGTGCAGGATGGCGGTTGGTTCCCGCTGGTTCTCGGCGTCATCATCTTCACCTTCCTCGCCACCTGGAAGCGCGGCCGCTCGCTGCTCTATGAAAGGCTCAAGCAGGACTCGATGCCGCTCGACGCCTTCATCCAGAGCCTCGACTACGGCGGCCCCCACCGCGTCGAGGGCATGGGCGTGTTCATGACCACCAACCCCGACGGCGTGCCGCGCGCCATGCTGCACAACCTGCTGCACAACAAGGTGCTGCACGAGAAGGTAGTGCTGCTCAACGTCCGCGTCGAGGATGTGCCGCACGTGCCGGAAGCCGACCGCATCGAGGTGCGGCCGCTGCCGCGGGGCTTCTACCAGGTGTTGGTGCGCTACGGCTTCAAGGATGAGCCCGACATTCCGCTGGCCCTGACGCTGTGCGAGCCGCTCGGCCTCAAGTACGAAGTCATGGAGACGTCATTCTTCCTCGGTCGCGAGACCATCGTGCCGCGTGCCCGCGTCGCGCGCATGCCGCGCTGGCGCCAGCTGCTGTTCACCTTCATGTTCCGCAACGCCGAGCCGGCGACCACCTTCTTCAAGATCCCGACCAACCGCGTGGTCGAGCTGGGAACGCAGGTCGAACTCTAGTAGTACCGCCGTTGATGGGTAAAGCCGATGAAGCTTGCTGCGAGCATCACGAATCGTGAAACGCCAGTTGATGGGTTGGTGCTTGGCGTTGCGCTCGGCGACGCTGGCATGGATACGCCGTCGCAGGGTCTGCTCATCGGGAACGCGACCGGCCGGGCAGGTACGTGACAGAACGGAGAATTCCATTTCAGCCATATTGAGCCAACTGCCGTGTTTCGGGGTGTAATGGAATTCCAGCTTCCTGGCGATGGCGCGGGCCTCCTCGGGCGGGAACGCCTCGTAGAGCGAAGCCGTCTTGTGCGTA
>JAUYFI010000085.1 GCA_030691075.1 Sulfurisoma sp.
ATCGAACTGGAGTTGTGGTCTGCCGGGTTGCCGGTTGAGCGGGAGGCAAAGGGTATGAGCCGCGACTTTGCGATAAAGGCGGGAGACGGGACGCCGCGGATCGCGTCGTCATTGCCGTGGCCCGGACTGGCGCCAACCAACTCCAGCGCCGGAACTTCCCGGTCGCTCAACGCCGGAGAAAATCCCCGTCGGCGCAACCGCGTCTTCACAACGATTTCGCATGCCGCGCAATACACCCGGTATGCGCCATCTGGCGCAGGAGATGCTGATCGCCGCGGTCAATGCCGTTGTCAATTTGCTGGGGGATGCGTTCGGGCCGGCTCTACCCGTTCGGCATTGATACCGTGGAACCGTTACCTGAACGTCGGCTGTCGAGTGTGGATCGGCCACCCCGCGAGGCAACTCCCGCGCCTCGTCGGCGTCTCCTGATCGCCGATCTCCGGCGCCCGGCAGACTCCCGCTTCGTCGCTACGCCTTCGGCGCCACCGGCGTCAGTTTCCATATCTCCGCGTTGTATTCCTCCATCGTGCGGTCGGTGGAGAACTTGCCGCTCGCCGCCGTGTTGAGGATGCTCATGCGCGTCCACCGCTCGCGGTCGCGGTAGGCCACCGCGGCACGCTCCTGGGCGTCGACATAAGAGCGGAAATCCGCGGCGACCAGCCACGGGTCATGGGGGTTGCGGATGGCCTGGATGATGGGATCGAACAGGCCCGGCTCGAACTGGTTGAAGTGGCCGGATTCGAGCAGCGCCATCACGCGTTTGAGGTCGGGGTCGGCGGCGATGATGGCGGCGGGGTCGTAGTCGCGGCGAGCCGCTTCCACCTGTTCGGCATTGAGGCCGAACAGGAAGAAATTGTCATCACCGACTTCCTCGCGGATCTCGATGTTGGCGCCGTCGAGCGTGCCGATGGTCACCGCGCCGTTCATCATGAACTTCATGTTGCCGGTGCCCGAGGCTTCCTTGCCGGCGGTGGATATCTGCTCCGAGAGATCGCTGCCGGGCGCGATCACTTCCATCGCCGAGACGCGGTAGTTGGGCAGAAAGGCCAGCTTGAGCCAGTCGCGGATCTCGATGTCCTCGTTGACCGTCTCCGCCACCTTGGCGATCAGGGTGATGATGCGCTTGGCGATGAAATAGCCGGGCGCCGCCTTGCCGCCGATCAGCACGCAACGCGGTGTCCATTCACCCTCATCGTCCTGCTTGAGACGGGCGTAGAGATGGATGACATGGAGGACGTTGAGCAGTTGCCGCTTGTACTCGTGCATGCGCTTGACCTGCACGTCGAACAGGGCGTCGGGATCGAAGTCCACCTTGCAGTCGCGCTTGATCATTTCGGCCAGACGCACCTTGTTGGCGCGCTTCACCGCGTGCCAGCGCTCGCGGAAGGCCGGATCGTCGGCGTGCCGGGCCAGCCCGCGCAGATCAATGAGCCGGGTGACCCAGCGCTCGCCGATGGTTTCGGTGATCAGCCGCGCCAGGCCGGGGTTGGCGGCGGCCAGCCAGCGGCGTTGCGTCACGCCATTGGTCTTGTTATTGAACTTCTCCGGCCACAGTTCGAAGAAGTCGCGGAACAGCCCCTGCCGCAGCAGGTCGGAGTGCAGTTCGGCCACGCCATTGACGGAGTAGCTGCCGACGATGGCCAGGTAGGCCATGCGCACCTGCGGCTCGGGCCCTTCCTCGATCAGCGACATGCGCGCCAGGCGTTCGGTGTCGCCGGGCCAGCGCCGCGCCACCCCGATGAGGAAGCGGGCATTGATCTCGTAGATGATTTCCATCAGGCGCGGCAGCAACTGGCCGAAGAGGCGCACCGACCACTTTTCCAGTGCCTCGGGCAGCAGCGTGTGGTTGGTGTAGGCCATGGTGCGACGGGTGATCTGCCAGGCCGCATCCCAGCCGATGTTGTGCTCGTCGAGCAGCAGGCGCATCAGTTCCGGCACCGCGCAGGTGGGATGGGTGTCGTTGAGCTGGAAGCAGTTCTTCTCGGCGAACTGGCTGAAGTCGTTGCCGTGGTGCAGCTCCCAGCGCTCGAGCACGTCCTGCAGGCTGGCCGAGTCGAGGAAGTACTGCTGGCGCAGGCGCAACTCCTTGCCGGTCTCGCTGGCGTCGTTGGGGTAGAGCCCCATGGTGATGTTCTCGGCGGCGTTCTTCGCCGCCACCGACTCGGTGTAGGAGCCGGCATTGAATTCGCCGAGGTCGAACTCGTCGGTGGCCGCGGCAGACCACAGCCGCAGCACGTTGACGGTGCCGTTGCGGTAGCCGGGAATCGGCGTGTCGAAGGGCACGGCCAGCACGTCCTTGCTGTCGACCCAGCGCGCATGCTGGCGACCTTTCGCGTCCTTGTAGAATTCGGTGCGGCCGTGGTAGTGGATGCGGCGGGTGTGCTCGGGCCGCTCCAGCTCCCACGGATTGCCGTCGCGCAGCCAGTGGTCGGGTTCCTCCACTTGCCGGCTGTTCTCGACGCGCTGGCGGAACATGCCGTATTCATAGCGGATGCCATAGCCCATCACCGGCAATTGCAGCGTGGCGCAACTGTCGAGGAAGCAGGCAGCCAGACGGCCGAGGCCGCCGTTGCCGAGCCCCGCGTCGTGTTCCACGTCGATCAGCTCTTCGAGATCGAGGCCGAGCCGGCGCAGCACCGCCTCGGTGGTTTCGTCCAGACCGAGGTTGAGCAGCGCGTTGCCCAGGGTGCGTCCCATCAGGAATTCGAGCGAGAGGTAGTAGGCGTGACGGGCGCCGGCTTCCTCGTAGGCGTAGCGGGTGTTGCGCCAGCGCTCCATCAGACGGTCGCGCAGCGCCAGCACCAGCGCCTGGTAGGGGTAGTGCGAGGAGCGGCAATACTTGTCGCGGCCAAGGAAGCTGCCGAAGTAGCGGCGGATGTCGAGCGCCAGCGCGTCGGCGTCCATGCCCAGCGGCGGCAGTTCGGAAAGCTCGGCGGTGGGCTTGCTGGCGATCAGCGGCTTGAGTGGGCTGGGACTGCTGTTGGAATTCATGTGCGCTCCGGGACGTCAGGGAAACAGCCGGCGCAGGCCGGTCAGATAGTCGGGGGCCGCCGCCGCGTTTTCGGCGGGCGCCCAGGGTGCGCACTCGGCGGCGGTCAGCGGCAGGTAGGGGCCCGATTTGGCTTCGAGGAAGACGGTGCCGGATTCGAGTGCGAATACGGTGTGCCAGATGCCATGGGCGATGTCGATGCCGACGACTCCGCGCGCCGTGTCCATGTTGGCGGCGGTACCGGCTATCGCCGTCCCGCCAGCGCCGACTTTTTGCGTCTGCACCACGCAGCCGGCATCGTCGAAAACGACCAGCCCCAGCGCGCCGCGCAGCACGACCATGGTTTCGTCCTTGGTCGGGTCGAGGTGGCGGTGCGGCGCGATGTAGGAGCCGGGCTCGATGGCGTTGAGCAGGCGGTGGCCGGGATAATCGTCGCGCGGATGGAAGTTGCGGTTCCTGCGGCCGCGCGGCGCGGCGCGAGCTTCGGCGCTCACCTCGTCGAGCAGTGCGGTGTCGATGAGACGGATCACGGATAGATGACCTTGACGTTGGCGGGCGAGAGCCATTCGGCGAGGCTCGCGAGCAGGGCGTCGTCGAGGCGCACGCGCCAGGATTCGGGCAGCATCAGCTCGGCCGCCGCGTCGGCGTTGCGATAGCACAGCCGCACCGGACAGCCGCCGCTGCCCATGGTACGACCGGGGGCAAGCAGGGTTTGCAGCTTGCCGGCGGTCTCCGCGCGCGAACCGCCGTTCAGGGACAGTTGCAGCAGCCGCGCGTAGCGGCCGCGCGCCTCGCCCAGCGTCAGCAGGCGGTCGGCGGTGACGCGCAGGCCGCCGCTGTAGTCGTCGCGTTGCACCTTGCCCTCGACCAGCAGCAACTCATCCTCCTTGATCTTGTTGCGCTCGGCTTCCCACAATTCGTTGAACACCGTCAGCTCGACCTGGGCCGCACCGTCGTCCAGCGTCACGATGGCCATCTTGCCGCGGCGAGTCATCTGCGTGCGCGTGGCCAGCACCACGCCGGCGAGCAGCTGCGGCTCCTTCTGCGCCTCGATCTGCCCGAGGCCGCGCTTGACGAAGCTGGCCAGCTCGGCGCGGTAGGCGTTGAAGGGGTGGCCGGAGAGGAAGAAGCCGAGCGCGGCCTTTTCCTGCAGCAGTTGCTCGCGCTCGCCCCACGGCGCCGCCTCGACATAACCGATCCGGGTATCGCCGGTGCCGTCGCCCAGGTCGAACAGGCCGCTCTGCATGGCATTGCGCTCGGCCTGCTCGGCGGCTTCCAGCGCGATGCCGGCCGAGGCCAGCAGCTTCGCCCGGTTGGCGTCGAGCGCGTCGAAGGCGCCGGCGCGGATCAGCGCCTCGATGACGCGGCGGTTCACCACGCGCTTGTCGATGCGGCGGCAGAAGTCGAAGAGGTCGGCGAAAGGTCCGCCATTGTCACCATTGCGCGCCTTGAGGATGGAGCCGAGCGCCGATTCGCCGGTGCCCTTGATCGCGCCGAGGCCGTAGCGGATGGTCGTCGCATCCACCGGCTCGAAGCGGATGCCGCCCTCGTTGATGTCGGGCGGACGGAAGGTGAGCCCGTTCTCCTTCGCGTCGTTGAAGAAGAACTGCACCTTGTCGGTGTTGGCCATTTCCGACGACAGCGTGGCCGCGACGAAGGCCGCCGGGTGGTGGCACTTGAGCCAGGCCGTGTGGTAGGCGACCAGCGAGTAGGCGGCGGCGTGCGACTTGTTGAAGCCGTACTCGGCGAACTTCGCCATGATGTCGAAAATCTCGTTGGCCTTGGCATCATTGATGTCGTTTTCGGCCGCGCCTTTGACGAAGATCTCGCGCTGCTTCTCCATCTCCTCGGGCTTCTTCTTGCCCATCGCGCGGCGCAGCAGATCGGCGCCGCCGAGCGAGTAGTTGGCCACCACCTGCGCCGCGCGCATCACCTGTTCCTGGTACACCATGATGCCGTAGGTATTCGACAGCACCGGTTCGAGGCTGGGATGCGGGTAGAGCACGCGCTCGCGGCCATGCTTTCTGGCGATGAAGCTGGGGATGAAATCCATCGGTCCCGGCCGGTAGAGCGCGTTGAGCGCGATCAGGTCTTCGAGCCGGTCGGGCTTGGCCTGCTTCAACATCTCCTGCATGCCGCCCGATTCGAACTGGAACACCGCCACGGTGTTGGCGTTCTTGAATACTTTATCGTAGGTTTCCCTGTCGTCGAGCGGCAGGGCGTCGAGCTCGATGGCGACGCCCTCGACGCGCTTGATCGACTTGACCGCCTCGTCGAGGATGGTCAGCGTGCGCAGGCCGAGGAAGTCGAACTTGACCAGGCCGGCCTTCTCGACGTCGTCCTTGTCGAACTGGCTCACCACCGAATCATTGCTGCCGGTCGCCGAATAGAGCGGGCAAAAATCGGTGAGCTTGCCCGGCGCGATCAGCACGCCGCCGGCATGCATGCCGACGTTGCGCGTGAGGCCTTCGAGCTTCTCGGCCAGGGTCCACAGTTGCTTGAGCTCCTCCTCGCGCTCGACGCGCTCGACGAGCTGCGGCTCGGCCGCGCGCGCCTTCTCCAGCGTGATGCCGAGTTCAAAGGGGATCAGCTTGGCGAACTGGTCGACGAAGTTGAAGGGCAGGTCGAGTACGCGGCCGACGTCGCGGATCACCGCCTTGGCCGCCATGGTGCCGAAGGTGACGATCTGCGACACGGCATGGCCGCCGTACTTGTCCTTGACGTACTGGATGACGCGATCGCGGCCTTCCTGGCAGAAGTCGATATCGAAGTCCGGCATCGACACGCGCTCGGGGTTGAGGAAGCGCTCGAACAGCAGCTCGTAGCGGATCGGGTCGAGGTCGGTGATCTTGAGGCTGTAGGCCACCAGCGAACCGGCGCCGGAGCCGCGGCCCGGCCCCACCGGCACGCCATTGTTCTTGGCCCAGTTGATGAAGTCGGCGACGATCAGGAAGTAGCCGGGGAAGCCCATCTGCTGGATGGTCTTGATCTCGAACTCGAGCCGCTCGGCGTACTGCGAACGCCGACTTTCGCGCTCGGCCGGGTCGGGAAAAAGTCGCGCGAGACGCACTTCGAGCCCGGCACGCGATTCGTTGGCCAGGTGGTCGTCGAGGGTGACGCCATCGGGCGTGGGAAACAGCGGCAGGAAGTTCTTGCCGAGGTTCAGCGAAAGGTTGCAGCGCCGCGCGATCTCGACCGAGTTCTCCAGCGCCTCGGGCAGGTCGGCGAAGAGCGCCGCCATCTCGGCCTGGCTCTTGAAATACTGATCCTCGCAGAACACCTTGGGCCGCCGCGTGTCGGCCAGCACATAGCCCTCGGCGATGCAGACGCGCGCCTCGTGAGCGGTGAAGTCGGCGCGGTCGATGAACTGCACGGCGTGAGTGGCGACCAGCGGCAGGCCCAGGCGACCGGCCAGTTGCACGGTCTGCTGCAGCAGCGATTCCTGCTGCGCCATCCCGTGGCGCTGCAGCTCGAGGTAGAAATTGCCAGGGAAGAGCGCTGCCCAGGCGCGGGCCGCGGCCTCGGCGCGGTCAGCCTTGCCGGCCAGCAGCGACTGGCCGACATCGCCCAGCGCCGCGCCGGAAAGCGCGATCAAACCCGAGTTGTCGCCGGCGGCAAAGGCGGCCGGCTGGATCTCGGCGCGGCCGTGGCGGCGCGGCGCCAACTGCGCCGCCGACAGCAGCTCGCACAGCCGCAGGTAACCGCCGTGATTCCTCGCCAGCAGCAGCAGGCGAGAAGGCGCGTCGCGTTCGCCATTGCCACCTTGCGCGGCGACCCAGACATCGGCGCCGACGATGGGCTTGACCCCGGCGCCGCGCGCCGCGGTGTAGAACTTGACCATGCCGAACAGGTTGCCCAGGTCGGTCAGCGCCAGCGCCGGCATGGCGTCGGCCGCCGCCGCCTTGATCGCGTCGTCGAGCCGCGTCAGGCCGTCGGTGATCGAGTATTCGCTGTGGAGGCGGAGATGGACGAAGCGGGTAAGGTGGAGCGATGCGGGCATGGAGGGGCGATTTTACCCCTCCTGTCGCGGACGGTCGGATGAAAGGCCGGGCCGAAAACCGGCGCTTCAGCAGCAGGCCATCGCCACCCGGCCGGATCTGACGACGGCCGCGCCCGTCAGAATGTGCCTGGCATAACCCTTGTCCGCGCCCTGGATATGCATCGTGAGCCAGTTGCGCAGGAACTCGACCATGTCGCGTTCGGCGGAGGTTCTAATGGATGCGTGTTCGATCTCCTGGAGCTTGACGAGGAGATTGCGGTGGGATTCCGCGTGCTCCTCGAGCTCCGCGTACCCGTACAGCCGCATCAACGCCTCCTCGAAGGCGAAATGGCTGGCCGCCAGATCCCTGAGTTCGACGATGGCGAAATGTACGCTCGACCAGCCTCGCCCGAGCCCGATGGCCTCCTCGACGGCCGAGAAGCCGCGCAACAGAACCTTGTGCTGATTGTCGATCTCGGCGATGCCCAGCGAATATTCGTCCTTCCATTCCACTGCAATATCCTCCATCCGGAAAACCCCAAGCCCCGAAACGGTGAGAGTCGGGCACCTTTTACGGACAGAATTATAGTACTTTTGACATAGTACTCAAGGCAAATCGAACAGCAGCAATTCGCTCTCCGCCCGCGCGGAGATTTCGAGAGCGGTTTCGTCGGCGATCCTGGCGGCGTCGCCCGTGGTCAGTGCCAGGCCGCCCAGCGCGATCTCGCCGCGCACGACGTGCAGGTAGGCGCGACGGCCCTCCGCAAGCGCATGCTTCGCCGTGCCGCCAGCGCCGACTTTTTGCGCCAGCAGCAGCGCGTCCTGGTGGATGGTCAGGCTGCCGTCGCGGCCATCGGGCGAGGCGATGGCGCACCACGCCCCGCGCTTGGCGGCGTCGGCGAAGGTCTTCTGCTCGTACTCGGGCTCGATGCCGCGCACGGTGGGCTCGATCCAGATCTGCAGCAGATGCACGGGCTCGTCGGCCGAGGCGTTGAATTCGCTGTGCATCACGCCGCGCCCGGCGCTCATGCGCTGCACCTCCGGCGCGCGGAAGGTTTCGCCGTTGTCCATGCTGTCCTGGTGGCGCAGCGGGCCGGACAGCAGGTAGGTGACGATCTCCATGTCGCGGTGGCCGTGCATGCCGAAGCCGGTGCCGGGGGCGACGATGTCCTCGTTGATCACGCGCAGCGGGCCCCAGCCCATGTGCGCTGGGTCGTGGTAGTCGGCAAAGGAGAAGCTGTGCCAACTCCTGAGCCAGCCGTGGTCGGCGTGGCCGCGTTCGTCCGCCTTGCGCAAGGTAATCATCCAGTCCACTCCTGTGATATCGTTTCAACCCATGGAGTCAATGTAATGGCGCAAGTTACTCAAAACAACCGATTGTTTTTCACTATTCTGGTTAATTTATTTCAACATGAAAATCAGCCTCGAAGCGCTTGAGCTGCTCGACGCCATCGACCTGCGCGGCAGCTTCGCCGGGGCAGCCGCCGCGCTGCATCGCGTGCCGTCGGCGGTGACCCATGCCGTGCGCCGCCTCGAGGCCGATCTCGGCGTCACGCTCTACGAACGCCAGGGCCGGCGCGCGGTGCTGACCGAGGCCGGCCGCACCCTGCTCGAACAGGGGCGCCACCTGCTCGCCGCCGCCGGCGAGCTCGAATGTCGCGTGCGGCGCGTGGCCACCGGCTGGGAGAACGAACTGCGCATCGCCGTCGAGGCGGTGCTCGAGCCCGCGCGGCTGCTGCCGCTGGTGGCCGAGTTCGACACGACGAATGGCGGCACTCGCCTGCGCTTCGGCGTCGAAGTGCTGGCCGGTTGCTGGGAGGCGGTGCTCTCGGGGCGCGCCGATCTGGCCGTCGGCGCCTCGGGCGAGCCGCCGCCCGGCGGTGGCTGGCAGACGCGGCCGCTGGGCGAAATGGAATTCGTGTTCACCGTGGCGCCGACCCACCCGCTGGCCGCGCTGCCCGAGCCGCTGGCGCCCGAGGACATCGCCCGCCACCGCGCCGTCGCGCTGGCCGACAGCTCGCGCGAACTGATGGCGCGCACGGTGGGCCTGCTCTCGGGCCAGCCGGTGCTCACCGTGGCCGACGCCGCGAGCAAGCGGGCGGCGCAGGTGGCCGGGCTGGGCGTGGGCTATCTGCCGCGACGGATGGCGGAAGAAGACGCCGCCGCCGGCCGGCTGGCGATCAGGCGCACAGCCGAAGGCGTGCGCGTCATGCCGCTGTGCCTGGCCTGGCGCCGCAGCCACGAGGGCCGCGCGCTGGAATGGTTCGTGGAAAGACTGGCGACGCCGCAATGGCGCGCCGCGCTGCTCGGTTAGTGCCTCGACGGCTGCGGTCGCAGCCAGTCACCTGGGCGAAAGGAATGGTGGGCGGATATACTGCCGCGCATGGCAGACTCGACGCCCAACACCGTGGAACGGCTCTTCTTCCACATGGCGCAGATCACGCAACTGCGCAACCGCGCTCAAGCCGTGGTCGCGCTGCTGGGCGCGCTGCATGAGTTGCTCGACGCCCGTCGCGCCAGCTTCCACTCCCTGCTGGCGCCATCGGGGGACATGCTCGTCGGACTTGTCGCCACGGTCGATTCCGACGGCACTCGCCTGCACTGCGACGGCCTGGCCTGGCCCGATGACATGGCGTTGATCGAAGGCTATCCCCACCTGCAAGCCAGTCTGCGCCTGCGCGGTTCTCATTACGACGCTGATCCGGAATCGGGCTGCCCGCGCCTGACCCTGCCGCTGACGGAGAGCAGCGGCGAGCCCTTCGGTTTCGTCACCCTGGTCGTCGACGGACCCATCGTGGCGGACGACACGCTGATCGGCGGGCTGGTCGCGGTATTCGACAACCACCGCCAGTTGCTCGACTATGCCGAGGTCGACACGCTGACCCGCCTGCTCAACCGCAAGACCTTCGACGAGAGCCTGCTGCGCGTCCTCGCGCGCATCGGCGACCCGGGCGACATCGAGTCGGGCGCGCCAAGCCTGCCCCATCGCCGCCGGTCGCGGCCCGAGACGCTGCACCACTGGCTCGGCGTGGTGGACATCGACCATTTCAAGCGCATCAACGACAATTTTGGCCATCTGATCGGCGACGAAGTGCTGATCCTGCTCGCCAACATCATGCGTGCCTCGTTTCGCGCCCAGGACCGACTGTTCCGCTTCGGCGGCGAGGAGTTCGTCGTGCTGATCAAGCCCACCGAGGCCGAGAACGCCGCCCTCGCCTTCGAGCGCTTTCGCCAGGCCGTGGCGAGCTTCGACTTTCCCCAGGTCGGGCGCGTCACCGTCAGCACCGGCTTCGCCCGCATCGGCCTGGGCGACACGCCCTCGATGATTTTCGACAATGCCGACGAGGCGCTCTACTGGGCCAAGGGGCACGGCCGCGACCAGGTCTGCTCCCATGAGCAACTGGTTGCCGAGGGCAAGCTGCAACTGCGCGAAGCGCCGGCCAGCGAAATGGAGCTTTTCTAGGGCGCGTCAGCCCAGTTCGTCAGCGACTGCCACTGCTCCCAGTCCTGCGCCGCGCGCGAGGCCGGCATCTCGAAAATGGCGAGGCCGTGGGCGGCGGCCTGCACGTAGTTCTGGGTGTCGCGCAGATAGGCCAGCACCGGCAGCCCGCGGCCGGCGAGAAAGCGTTCCAGTTCGCCGGCGGCGCGGGTGCGCGCATCGACGCGCATCCCGACCACGGCGACGAAGGTGTGCTGCTTGCGGATCTCCTTCTCCTCCAGCAGCAGGTCGAGAAAGTGCGTGGTGGCGAGGATGTCGAAAATCGACGGCTGCAGCGGCACGATCACCCGGTTCACCAGCTTCAGCACCTGGGCCAGCTTCTTGCCGTGCAGCCCGGCCGGCGTATCGAGCACGACATGGCTCGTCGCCGAAGGCGGCCGCGCCGGGTGCTCGGGCTCGATCTCCCAGGTGGCAATGTGCGGCAAGCTGGGCGGGCGGATTTTCAGCCACTCGCGCGAGGACTGCTGACGGTCGATGTCGCCGAGCATGACCGCGTGCCCCTGCCGCGCGAACCAGCCGGCGAGGTTGGTGGCCAGCGTGCTCTTGCCGCTGCCGCCCTTGGGATTGGCGATGAGAAAAGAGTTCATCAGGGCAGCAGCACGGTCGAGCCGGTGGTCCGCCGCGCCTCCAGGTCGATGTGGGCCTGCGCCGCGTCTTTCAGCGCATAGGTTTGGTTAACCTCGATCTTCACCTTGCCGGCGATCACAACATCGAACAGCTCGGTCGCGCTGTGCATGAGGTCGGCGCGCTTGGCGACGTAGGTGAACAGGCTCGGCCGCGTCAGGAACAGCGAGCCGCGCTTCGACAACTCCTGCGTATCGACCGGCGCCACCGGCCCCGAGGACTGGCCGAAGGTGACCATCATGCCCAGCGGCCGCAGGCAGTCGAGCGATCTTCCGAAGGTGTCGGCGCCGACCGAATCGTAGACCACCGGCACGCCTTGGCCGCCGGTGATTTCCTTGACGCGCTCGACGAAGTTCTCGCGGGTATAGACGATCGGGTGGTCGCAGCCATGGGCCTTCGCCAGTGCCGCCTTCTCGTCCGAACCGACCGTGCCGATCACCGTGGCACCGAGCGCCTTGGCCCACTGGCAGACGATCAGGCCGACGCCGCCGGCGGCGGCCTGGATCAGGATGGTGTCGCCGGGCTGCACGCGGTAGGTGCGGCGCAGCAGGTATTGTGCCGTCATGCCTTGCAGCATCATCGCCGCGGCCGTCTTCATGTCGATCGCGTCCGGCAGCGTCACCAGTCGGTCGGCCGGGATATTGCGCGCCCCGGCGTAGGCGCCCACCGGGCCGCCGGCATAGGCGACGCGGTCGCCGACCTTCACCTCGCTCACCGCGCTGCCCACCGCCTCGACCACGCCGGCGCCTTCGAGGCCGATGCCGGAGGGCAGGCCGATCGGGTAGCGGCCGGTACGGTAGTAGACGTCGATGAAGTTGAGGCCGACCGCCTCGTGACGCACCCGGGCCTCGTTGGGCGCGGGCGCGGGAACGTCGACCTCTTCCCAGCGCAGAACTTCCGGCCCGCCGGCCTGGTGGAATCGAATGGCGTAAGTCATGGGGTCTCCTCGTTTGTTATGCCGGTTTGCGTTGCCGGGGCGAGTTACGGCAAAAAGTCGGCGCTGGCGATACGGTGTTGTGACCTTTATCCGTGCCCGTTCGAACAGGCCGCACACTCCGGATCGCGCGACACCGCGATGCTGCGCCACTCCATTGCCAGGCCGTCGAGCAGCAGCAGGCGCCCGGTCAGCGATTCGCCGCAGCCGATCAAGAGCTTCAGCGCTTCCGCCGCCTGCACCGCGCCGACGATGCCGGTGAGCGGCGCGAACACGCCCATCACGGCGCAGCGGACTTCCTCGACATCCTCGGCCTCGGGGAACAGGCAGTGGTAGCAGGGTGATTCGGCGCGGCGCGAGTCGAAGACCGCGACCTGGCCGTCGAAGCGGATCGCCGCGCCCGATACCAGCGGCTTCGCGAATTTCACGCAGGCGCGGTTGATGGCATGGCGGGTGGCGAAGTTGTCGGAGCAGTCGAGCACGACGTCGGCACGGGCGACCTCGGCGTCAAGCTGCTCGCCGGCCAGTCGTTCGACGATGGCCTCGACGCGGCACTCGGGGTTGATGCCGGCCAGCGTATCGCGGCCCGATTCGGCCTTGGGCCGGCCGACCGAATCGACGCGGTGCAGGATTTGCCGTTGCAGATTGGTGAGGTCGACCGTGTCGCCGTCGGCCAGTGCCAGCGTGCCGACGCCGGCCGAGGCCAGGTAGTAGGCGGCGGGAGAGCCGAGCCCGCCGGCGCCGACGACGAGCGCGCGCGCCGCGAGCAGCTTCTCCTGCCCATTGATGCCGATCTGCGGCAGCAGGATGTGGCGGCTGTAGCGGAGAAGTTGCTCGTCGGTCATGCGTGACTATTTTTGCTCGCGGAGGTCGACGGGCGTGTCGTCGTGGTCGCCGTGGGGATGATGATCCCAGGCCTTGGAATAGACCTCGTGCGACTTCTTGAGAAGACGCTCGGGCTGGCGCATGTTGCGCAACTGGGTTTCCTCGACGAAGTAGACCAGCGCGCGCACCAGCTTGCAGTAGAGGGAATTCTCGATATGGAAACCCTGGTCGATCAGCGCCGCTTCCAAGCCCTGCATGGTGTAGTCGGTGATCTCGTACCAGACCGAGATGCCGTTGGCGACCGTGCCCGGCGCGACGGTCAGGCCGTCGAGGCCGGCGAGCAGCACAAAGGCCTGTTCGACCTGGCCGGGACGCAGTTTGGAAAAACGGATCTCGCGGTGCCTGCGCGTACCCGGCTGTGGCGCCATGGCGTGGGGCCGGTGCTGCCCCCGTTCCTTGTCGCGCAGGTGACGCGCGCGCTCGACGTCCATGACCATGGTCGGCTTCTTACTTCTTCAGGATTTGCCAGGCCTTCAGAAGATTCATGGCCTGGCCGAGCTGGTAGTCGTTCTTCGAGGCGATCTCGAAAACGGGCGCTTTGACATCGTCGTCTTTTTCATCGCTCTTGTCGCTCTTGCTCTTGCCATTCTTGCCCTGCGGCTTGGCCGGTTTCTCGGCTTCCTTGGCCGGCGCCTTTTCCTGCTCATTGCCGAGATGGCGCTCGAGGTCGGCCTCGCGCAGGCGCTCGCGCGTGCCGCCGTTGGGCGTCTCTTCGACGATCACGTCGGGGGTGATGCCCTTGGCCTGGATCGAGCGGCCGCTGGGCGTGTAGTAGCGCGCTGTCGTCAGCTTGATCGCCGAGTTGTTGGACAACGGCAGTACCGTTTGCACCGAACCCTTGCCGAAAGTCTGCGTGCCGAGAACGACGGCGCGCTTGTGGTCCTGCAATGCACCGGCGACGATCTCGGAAGCCGAGGCCGAACCGCCATTGACCAGCACGACCATCGGCAGCGTCTTGGCCGAGGCGTGCAGACCCTTGAGCGCGTCCTCGCGGTGGCTGCGGGCGTAGTCCTCCGTCGCGGCCACGTACTTGCGCTTGGCATCGTCGGTGCGGCCGTCGGTGGATACCACCAGCACCTTCGACGGCAGGAAGGCGGCGGAGACGCCGATGGCGGCATGCAGCAGACCGCCCGGATCGTTGCGCAGGTCGAGCACCAGCCCCTTCAATTCCTTGATCTCGCCCTTGTTCTCGGCCGCCTGCTTCACGAGCTTGTCGAAATTCCTGACGACGTCGGTGGTGGTCTCTTCCTGGAACTGGGTGATGCGCAGGTAGCCGTAGCCGTCCTCGACCATTTTCGACTTGACGCTCTGTACCTTGATCTTGTCGCGGACGATGGTGATCTCGAGCGGCTTGGTCTCGCCCTTGCGGAGGATGGTCAGCTTGATCGCGGTCTTGGGCTTGCCGCGCATCTTCTTGACGGCGTCGTTGAGCGACATGCCCTTGACCGGGGTTTCGTCGAGCTTGATGACGATGTCGCCGGCCTTGACGCCGGCCTTGTATGCCGGCGTATCCTCGATCGGGGACACGACCTTGACGAAACCGTCTTCCATGCCGACTTCGATGCCGAGGCCGCCGAACTCGCCCTGGGTCGAGACCTGCAGATCCTTGAAGGCGTCGGCGTCGAGATAGGCCGAGTGCGGGTCGAGGTTGGACAGCATGCCGGAGATGGCATGGGTGATCAGCTTCTTGTCCTCGATGGGCTCGACGTAGCCCTGCTTGACGGCGTTGAAAACGTCGGCGAAGCTGCGCAGTTCCTCGATGGGCAGTGCTTCGCCGCTCTTCTGGGCGATGGCCGAGAAATTGACGCTGACGAGAATGCCGGCGAAGACGCCGACAAGAACCAGACCGACCTGCTGCAATCTGCTGCGCATTCGTGACTCCGGGAAGGGCTAGCGAGTCACCTGGCGACCCACTTCATGGGGTCGAAGACCTGTCCGCGGTGACGGAGTTCAAAGTATAAACCCGATTCCGGGTTGCCACCGCTGTTACCCACGGTGGCCACGACCTCGCCGGCGCGGGCATCGGCGCCCGGCTGGCGCAGCAGCGACTGGTTGTTGCCATAGACGGAAAGAAAGCCGTCGTCATGGTCGATGATCAGCAGGTTGCCGAAGCCGCGCAGCCAGTCGGCGAAGACCACGCGGCCGGCGGCGACGGCGCGCACCTCGGCGCCTTCGCCGGCACGGATGAACAGGCCCTTCCAGGCGCCGCCCTCGGCACGCGCGGTGCCAAAGCGGCCGGCAAGCGTGCCCTTGACCGGAAGCTTCAACTTGCCGCGGAGACTGGCGAAGGCGCCGCCGGTGCCCGCGGTGTCGGCCTCGCGCACCGGGTGTGCCGGCGCGGCCCGGGGTTCGCCGCCTTTCGGCGCGACGCTCGGCGCCTTGGCCGGCTTGCGCCTGGGCATCTTCGCCGCCAGCTTGGCCAGTCCGTCGATCAGCTTGCCGAGGCGCTGTTCGTCGCGCTTCAGGGTGTCGATCTCGCGGCGCTGGACGCGGATATGGTCGGCGATCCTGGCCAGCACGGCCTGGCGTTCGCGCATCGAAGCCATCAGCGTGGCACGCTCTTCCTGCTGGCGGGCCTCGATGCGGGCGATTTCCTCGGCCTTTACGCGGGCCGCCCCGGCCAGTTGCCGCTTTTCGGCGGCGGCGGCAGACAGGCTGCGGATCAGCTCGGCCTTGGCGCGCGACAGCAGGGTCAGGAAATGCCAGTCGCGCGCCGCCAGGTTGGGGTCGCGGCCTTTGATCAGCGTCTGCAGCGCGTCGCCGCCGCCGGCGGTGTCGGCATGGTGCTGCTGGCGCAAGAGCCGCCCGAGCTGGGCCTGCTGGCTGGCGGTTTGCTGGGTCAGGCGCTGTTGCTGGGATTCGAGCTCGGCCAGTTCGGCCCGCGTCTCGGCGCGGCTCTCGCCGAGTTCCTTGAGGCGGCGGTTGGCCGTGGAGATCGCCGACTCGGCCTCGCGCAGCTGGTCGGCAACGGAACTGCGCGAGCCTTCGCTCTTCGTCAGCTCCTTGCGCAGGTCTTCGATGCGCTCCTTGACTTCCTTCAGTTCGGCCTGCTTCTCAACCTTGCGTTCGGCCGGACCGACGGCCATGGCCACCGCTGCCGGCAGCGCCAGCAACAGCAGCCAGGACTTCACTACTTGGCTTTGCCCTGGTTGGCCACGGCCTCCATGGCCGCCTTGATCGCTTCCTGGTCGCCGAGGTAGTAGCTCCTGATCGGCTTGAGGTCGGCGTCGAGCTCATAGACCAGCGGCTGGCCGGTCGGGACGTTGAGGTTGATGATGTCGGCATCCGACACGTTGTCGAGGTACTTGATCAGCGCGCGCAGGCTGTTTCCGTGCGCCGCGACGATGACGCTCTTGCCCGACTTGACCATGGGCGCGATGGCGCCGTGCCAGTAGGGCAGGAAGCGCGCCACGGTGTCCTTGAGACATTCGGTGTGCGGAAAATCGGCGGCCTCGATCCCGGCGTAGCGCGGGTTGCCGACCTCCAGGCGCGGGTCGCCGTTATCAAGGGCGGGCGGGGGCGTGTCGTAGGCGCGACGCCAGATCTTGACCTGGTCCTCACCGAATTTGGCGGCGGTTTCGGCCTTGTTGAGGCCCTGCAGCGCGCCGTAGTGACGTTCGTTGAGGCGCCAGGAATGCTCGATCGGCAGCCACATGCGATCCATTTCGTCGAGCACGATCCACAGGGTGCGGATGGCGCGCTTGAGCACCGAGGTGTAGGCGACGTCGAAGGCGAAGCCTTCGTTCTTCAGCAACTGGCCGGCGGCGCGGGCCTCGACCAGGCCTTTTTCGGTGAGGTCGACATCGGTCCATCCGGTGAAGCGGTTTTCCTTGTTCCAGGCGGATTCGCCGTGGCGAAGCAATACGAGCTTGTACATGGGGCAACTTTCGATAAGGCCTTATCCGCGAATGATAAGGTGAATGGATGATCTCTTTGGAAAAACAGTATTCTATAATATTCGAATTCGAATCCAAGACCCTGGAGATGGAATGGATACCGCCATTCTGGAAATGAAGAACCATCAGGATCACGTCGAGATCGCGGCGCGAGCCCTGAAAGCGATCTCGCATCCTTTGCGCCTGAAGATTCTTTGCGTCGTCGGCGACCAGGAAGTCTGCGTTCAGGACATCGTCGAGGCGGTCGGGACTTCGCAGAGCAATATTTCACAGCACCTGGCCATCCTGCGCGACAAGGGGGTGCTGCAGACGCGCAAGGATGCCAACCGGGTTTTCTATCGCGTCGCCGACCAGCGCACGTTGCAGTTGATCGGCCTGATGCGCGAGGTTTTTTGCGGGATTTCCCCGCCAAGGAAAGGTTGAGTAACAATGGATTTTGTTCAGCAGAACCTGATGTGGGTCATGCTCGCCGCGATCAGCGGCGGCATGCTCGTCGCCCAGATGATCCGCGGCGGCGGCAACAACATCGGCGTGGCCGAGGCGACGCTCAAGCTCAACCGCGAGGATGCGTTGGTGCTCGATGTTCGCGAGACGCATGAATGGGATCGCGGCCACATCCCCAACTCGCGTCACATCGCGCTCGGTCAATTGAGCAAGCGTTTGCACGAAGTGGAAAAGTTCAAGAGCCGGCCGATCATCGTCGTCTGCGCCAGCGGCAACCGCTCCTCTTCCGCCTGCGGGGCGCTCAAGCGCGCCGGCTTCGAGCAGGTGTTCAACCTTTCCGGCGGCATCGGCGCCTGGTCCGAGGCCAATCTGCCCGTCACCACCAAGCACTGAAAAATATATGACCAAGATCGTCATGTACGCCTCCGAAGTCTGCCCCTACTGTGTTCGCGCCGAGCAGTTGCTGAACCGCAAGGGCATCACCGACATCGAGAAGATCCGCGTCGACCTCGATCCCGCCCGTCGCGACGAAATGCTCGCCCGGTCCAATGGCAAGCGCACCGTGCCGCAGATTTTCATCGGCGACTTTCACGTCGGTGGCTGCGACGACCTGCACGAGCTCGATCGTCAGGGCAAGCTCGATCCGTTGCTGAAAACCTAGGGCTGCTAAAATTCCCGCTTTCTCGAACCCAGCCGGAATTCCATCATGAGCGAACAGCAGCAGCCCGTCTTCAGCATCGAAAAGATCTACGTCAAGGACCTCTCGCTGGAGAGCCCGAACTCGCCCCACTGCTTTCTCGAGCGCGATCCGGCGCAGATCGAGGTGCAGATCGGCACGGCCGGCAGCGGTGTCGGCGATGGCACTTTCGAGGTCGTGCTGACGGTCACCGTCACCGCCAAGATCGGCGACAAGACCCAGTTCCTGGCCGAGGCCGCCCAGGCCGGCATTTTCGTCATCCAGGGCGTGCCCGACGAAGAGATCGAGCCCATCGTCGCGGTGGCCTGCCCCAACATCCTCTTTCCCTTCGTCCGCGAGACGATTTCCGACGTCGTGAACCGCGCCGGCTTTCCGCCGGTGCTGCTGGCGCCGGTGAATTTCGAGAGCCTCTATCGCCAGCGGTTCGAAGCCGAGCAGCAGCGTCCCCCCGAAGCCCGGATTCAGTAAGGCCACGTCATGCGCCGCGTCGCCATTCTCGGACTCGCGCTGCTCGCCTTGCCGGCCTGGGCGCTCGACTATCGCTCGGTGGCCGAGGCCACGGCGCTTTACGACGCGCCCTCGCAGAAGGCCAAGCCGCTCCATGTCATCGCGCGCGGCACGCCGGTCGAGCAGGTCGTCGCCGTCGAGGGCTGGGTCAAGGTGCGCGACCAGAAGGGCGAGCTGGCCTGGATCGAGAAACGCCTGCTTTCCGACAAGCGCATGGTGATCGTGCGCGCCCAGGGTAACAATGGGGCGCAGGTGCGTGCCCAAGCCGACGACAAGGCCGCGCTGGTTTTCGAGGCCGTGCAGGATGTCGTGCTCGAACTGGTCGAGCCGGCCGCCGCCGGCTGGGCCAAGGTGAAGCACCGCGACGGCCAGCAGGGATTCGTGAAGGCCGCGCAAGTCTGGGGCCTCTGATGATTGCCCCCCATCCCCCGACCCCCACCCCGGGGCGGGGCTGCGTTGGCATGAACATCGCCATCCTTGGTGCCGGTGCCTGGGGTACGGCGCTGGCGCTGTCCTTTGCGCCGCGCCACCGCATCGCGCTGTGGACCTTCGAAGCCGATCATGCCGCCGCCATGCGCGCGGCCGGCGAAAACATGCGCTTTCTGCCGGGTCATGCCCTGCCGGCGGAAATATCCATCGAATCCGACATCGCCGCCGCGCTGACGGGCGCGCAGCTCGCCATCATTGCCACGCCGGTCGCTGGCTTGCGCGCGATGCTGACCGCCGCCGCCGGCCTGCCCGTGTTGTGGGTGTGCAAGGGACTCGAAGCGGGCACGGGCCTGCTGCCGCACCAGGTCGCCACCGAAGTGGCGGGCGACGCGCGTTGCGGTGCGCTGACCGGGCCGAGCTTCGCCGAAGAGGTGGCCAAGGGCCTGCCGACGGCGATCACCCTGGCCTCGCGCGATGCCGTCTTCGCCCGCGACATGGCGCGGGAACTGCGTGGCCCGCGCCTGCGCCTCTATGCCAACGACGACATCGTCGGCGCCGAGGTCGGCGGCGCGGTCAAGAACGTGCTGGCCATCGCCACCGGCATCTGCGACGGCCTCGGGCTGGGACTCAACGCTCGCGCGGCCTTGATGACACGCGGTCTGACCGAGATCACCCGCTTCGGGGTCGCGCTCGGCGCGAAGCGCGAGACCTTCATGGGCCTGGCCGGCATGGGCGACCTGATTCTCACCTGCACCGGCGACCTTTCGCGCAACCGCCGCGTCGGCCTGGCGCTGGCCTCGGGCCGGCCGATGGAAGCGATCACGCGCGAGCTCGGCCACGTCGCCGAGGGCGTGATGACGGCGCGCGAAGTTGCCCGCCGCGCGGAATCCATCGGTGTCGACATGCCGATTACCGCCGCCGTCTGCGCCGTGCTCGACGGCCGCATCGACGCGCGCCAGGCCGTCGATGCGCTGATGA
Source organism: Sulfurisoma sp. (assembly GCA_030691075.1). Lineage (GTDB taxonomy): Bacteria > Pseudomonadota > Gammaproteobacteria > Burkholderiales > Rhodocyclaceae > Sulfurisoma. The sequence continues at coordinate 19,862 of JAUYFI010000085.1, forward strand.
ACCGCGATCCGAAGACAGAATAAGTCCGCAGTCCGGGCGCAGGGCCGCCCCAAGCCCGGACGGCACGCGCCGAAGGCGCGATCCGCGCCACCGGACGATCGATGCTCCCCGCGATGTCGAGCGCAGCGAGCAAGCAGTCACCCCTTCCGTGAGGAAGGGGCTGGGGGATGGCGGGACTACTTTCCGCCGGCGTAATCCAGTTGCCGCCACGCCTCGTAAACCACCACGGCCACCGCATTGGAAAGATTCATGCTGCGGCTGCCGGGAACCATCGGCAGACGCAGTCGCCGTTCCTCGGCAAATTCGGCCAGCACCTCCGCCGGCAGGCCGCGCGACTCGGGACCGAAGACGAAAACATCGCCGGCCAGAAAGTCGGCGCTGGCGGGACGGCGGTTGCCCTTGGTGGTCAGCGCGAACCAGCGTTTTTCGGGCAATGTCGCGCGACAGGCGGTCCAGCTTTCATGAATCCGCACGTCGGCGAACTCGGCATAATCCATGCCGGCGCGCCTGAGATGTCTCTCCGAAAGATCGAAACCGAGCGGCCCCACCAGATGAAGCCGACAGCCGGTATTAGCCGTCAGACGAACGACATTGCCGGTGTTCGGTGGGATTTCGGGTTGATAGAGGACGATATCGAACATGATTTGCACGCTTTTCAGCTTGCGCCGCAGGCGGCCTGTAGCCGAGAATAGCGGCCAAATCATACGGGAGATTCCCTGATGGCCCGTCCGGAGAAAATCCGCCTTGGTGACATGCTGATTCAGCAGAGCCTCATCACCAACGAACAACTTAAATTGGCGCTCGACGAGCAGAAGCGCTCCGGCCGCAAGCTCGGCCGCGTGCTGGTCGACAGCAGCTTCGTCACCGAGGAGGGAATTTCCAAAGGTCTGGCGCGCCAGCTCGGCGCCGCCTTCATCGACCTCAAGACCTTCCAGCCCAACCCGGAACTGATCAAGCTGCTGCCCGAAGCACAGGCGCGGAGGCTACGCGCGCTGGTGCTCGACGAGCGCGCCGGCCTGCTGGTGGTGGGCATGTCCGACCCGACCGATCTCACCGCCTTCGACGAACTCGCGCGGATTGTCCACCGCGAAATCGATCTTGCCGTGGTCACCGAAAGCCAGTTGCTCTCGGCCGTCGACCGCGTCTACAGTCGCACCGAGGAAATCCACGGCCTGGCCAAGGAACTCACCGCCGACATGGGCGACATCCCGGTCGAGTTCGGCAATATCCTCGGCCTCACGGCCGGCGCCGAGGACGCGCCGGTGGTCAAGCTGCTCAACACCGTGTTCGAGGAAGCCCTGAAGCTGCGTGCCTCGGACATCCACATCGAGCCGCAGGAAAAGAACCTCGTCATCCGCTTCCGCATCGACGGCGTGCTGCATGTGCAGACCGAGGCCGATTCCAAGATATCCACCGCGCTGGTGCTGCGCCTGAAGCTCATGTCCGGTCTCGACATTTCGGAAAAACGCCTGCCGCAGGACGGACGCTTCAACATCAAGCTGCGCGCCATACCCGTCGATATCCGCATCTCCACCATGCCGACGCAGCACGGCGAGTCGGTGGTGATGCGCCTGCTGGCCCAGAACACGGGTCTGCTGCAGATCGACAAGCTGCAGATGCCGCCGCGCGTGCTGGAGCGCTTTCGCCACGCCATCAAGCGCCCCGCCGGCATCGTCCTGGTCACCGGCCCCACCGGCTCCGGCAAAACCACCACGCTCTACGCCGCGCTCAACGAACTCAACACGCCCGAGAAAAAGATCATCACCGTCGAAGACCCGGTCGAATACCGTCTGCCGGGTCTCAACCAGGTGCAGGTGCATGAAAAGATCGACCTCACCTTCGGCCGCGTGCTGCGCACCGCCCTGCGCCAGGACCCGGACATCATTCTGCTCGGCGAAATGCGCGACCAGGAGACCGCCGAGATCGGCATGCGCGCCGCCATGACCGGCCACCTCGTGCTGTCCACCCTGCACACCAACGACGCCCTCTCAACGCCGATCCGCCTGCTCGACATGGGCGTGCCGCGCTACATGGTGGCGCTGTCGATCCAGATGGTGCTGGCGCAGCGTCTGGTGCGGGTCATTTGCGAAAACTGCTCCCAACCCCACCAGATTGCTCCGCACGAGCACGAGTGGCTCAAATACGAGCTCGGCGAGCGTGTCGATACTTTTCAGTACAAGCACGGCGCCGGCTGCGGCCATTGCGCCAACACCGGCTACACGGGCCGCCAGGCCGTCTATGAACTGCTGGAAATGACCAACCCGCTGGTCGAGGCCGCCAACCGCGGCGACCCCAACGAGTTCATGGTCGTCGGCCGCGAGCAGATGGGGGGCAACACCCTGCGCCGCGACGTCGTGCGCCTCGTGGTCAATGGCCGCACCACGGTGGACGAGGCCATGCGCATCAGCACCCAGTTCGATGAATAGCGGATTCTCCCGTGGCTAGATTTTCCTACCGCGGCCGCAACAGCGCCGGCGAAATCGTCAATGGCGTCATGGACGGCGCCACCGCCGGCGCGGTGGCCGATTTGCTGCTGGGCACCGGCATCCGGCCGCTGGAGATCAAGCCGGCGCCGGGCGGAACCAAGACGAAAGGCGACACCAAAAAAAGCGGCGACATCAAGTTCTTCAAGGAAAAAGTCCAGCACGTCGATGTCCTGCTGTTCTCGCGCCAGATCTATACGCTGCTCAAGGCCGGCGTGCCCATCATGCGCGCGCTGTCCGGCCTGCAGGAATCCAGCCATAACCCGGCGATGAAGGACGTGCTGCAGGACATCCGCGAAAGTCTCGACTCCGGCCGCGAACTGTCCATGTCCATCGCCCGGCATCCGACGGTGTTTTCCCGTTTCTACATTTCCATGGTGCGCGTGGGCGAGGCCACCGGCCGGCTCGAGGAAATCTTCCTGCGCCTGTTCGATCATATGGAATTCGAACGTTTCATGAAGGAGCAGGTGAAGTCGGCGCTGCGCTATCCGTCCTTCGTCGTGGCCGCCATGGGCGTCGCCATGTTCGTGGTCAACATCTGGGTCATCCCGGCCTTCGCCAAGGTATTCAAGGGCTTCAGCGCCGAATTGCCGCTGATGACGCGCATCCTCATCGGCCTTTCCGACTTCATGGTGAACTGGTGGCACACCATCATCGCCGGCGTGGCCCTGGCGTTCGGCGGTTTCACCTACTGGCGCAACACCCCCAAGGGCCACTACCAGTGGGACAAGTTCAAGCTGAGCATTCCCATCGCCGGCAAGATCGTTCAGAAAGCCACGCTGGCGCGGTTCGCCCGCGCTTTCGCCTTGGCTTCGCGCAGCGGCGTGCCCATCATCCAGGCACTCACCAACGTCGCCGCCACGGTCGATAACGACTACATCGCCGACAAGCTCGACAAAATGCGCGACGGTGTCGAGCGCGGCGAGAGCATCCTGCGCACCGCCATCGGCGCCGGCATCTTCACCCCGGTGGTGATCCAGATGATCGCCGTCGGCGAGGAATCCGGCTCGCTCGACGACATGATGCAGGAGGTCGCCGACATGTATCAGAGCGAGGTCGAATACGAACTCAAGACCCTGGCGCAGCAGATCGAGCCCATCCTCATCGTCATGCTCGGCGCCATGATTCTGGTCCTGGCCCTCGGCATCTTCCTGCCGCTGTGGGACCTCGGCAAGGTCACGATGAAGAAGTGACGTGAAGCGGCAACGTGGAGTCAACAAGTTTGAATTCGCCATCGTCGTCAGCATCTTCGGCGTGCTCGCCTTCGTCTTCCTCGCGCGCATGGAGCGGGTGCAGGGCGACGCCGAGCGCACCGAGGTCCAGCTCACCATCCGCCACATGCGGGTCGGCATGCAACTGGCTGTCGGCGAGCTCATCATGCACGGCGAGGAACACCGCATGGCCGAACTGGCCGCCATCAACCCCGTTCGCTTCCTCGAAAAAAAACCGCCCGGTTACGAGGGCGAGGCCACCTCACCCAGCCGCCGTGGCGGCTGGGTTTTCGACCCCCTCCGCAAGGAAATCGCCTACCGCCCGCGCCTGCCGCAGGCGTTCGACGGCCGCGACGAGTTGCGCTGGCGCTATCAGTCGGTGGCATTCGCCGCCGATCGTCTGGGTGGGCTGCGACTCGTGGCGGTCGAGTGAATGTCCCCGCAGCCTCCCCCGAATCGGGGCCTTGTTCGCCCTTACATCCTTTGATCTACCCGCTCGGCCTGTGTTAGCCTGCGCCTACTTCCCCCTGTCGCCCGTTGCGATGAACCGTCCCAGAGCGCTCCGCCCGTCCTCCGGCTTCACCCTGATCGAACTGATCATCGTCATCACCATCATCGCCATCCTGGCAGCGGTGGCCCTGCCGCGCCTGATCGACGCTCAGCGCGACGCCCGCATCGCCAAGGCCAACGCCATCTACGGTTCCATCCGCTCCGCCACTGCCCTGGCCCGCTCGCGCTGCGAACTCGATCTCGCCAATGTCGCGCCCGCCCTCACCACAACCACCTGTGCCTCGGCCACGCCCAAGGTGAACATGGACGGTACCATGGTTGATATCGTCAACCGTTACCCAGCGGCCACGGCGACGGGCATCGAAGCCGCCGCCGCCATCAACCTCGCTGCCGACGGCCTGGCCATCGGCAGCGGTGTCGGCTGCGGCGCGGGGACGCGCTGCTTCGACATCCAGGGCGGCACGGCGCCGAACTGCCGCATCACCTACCAGGAAGCCACGATAAGCGGTACCCTCATCAGTGCGCCCGTGATTTCCGTCACAACGACAGGCTGTTAAGCGCCCGCGGTTTTTGTTATCTTTCGTACCAGACTTCCCGAGGAGTTCCAAATGAAGCAGCACAACGAAAAAAGCGAAAGTGGTTTTACCCTGATCGAACTGATCGTCGTGATCGTGATTCTGGGGATTTTGGCGGCGACGGCGTTGCCGAAGTTCATCAACCTATCGGCCGACGCCAATGCGGCCGCTGCGGATGGTATTGCGGGGGCGCTTTCGTCCGGGGCTTCGGTGAATTTCGCTGCTGCCCTGATCGGTAATGCAAATGCCGTGGGGATCGGCCCATTGGGCACGTTGACGACACCATCAACTTTCGGTGTTAGTGCGGTGGCCGGTAGCCTCCTGCAGGGGGCCATCCCCGCGGGATTCGTCGTTAATGCATATAACGGAACTGTAGCAGCCTCCACCATAGCAGGCATTAGTAGTTCGATGGCTTGCGGTACCGGCGACTCGCGGGGAGTTAACGTGACCGTATACGTCCACGGCCCGGATGCTGCGCTAAAAGCGGCGAGCCTGATTTGCACGGGTTGATCGCTGTCAGACTTTTGCAGGTTGTCGAGTATCAAAGGTGTCGGGCCAGGGGATGGAAGAGGTTGCCGATCATCTGTTCGAAGCGTTTTGCAAGACGCTGCCGCCGAACAGCGCGGCAATGCGGGAATACAAGCGAAAGTCCGCCGACGACCAGCGCGAGATGGTGAGAAAGCGGCTTGACGCCTTCTTCGCCACGGCACGTGAAGAGCAGGAACGGCGCAGGCTGGGTGTCATCGGACGCGCAAGGGTTGCGTATGCCTTGCAGAAGCGTATGTTGGAAGCAGGATACCCTCGCCACTTGACCAAGCAGATCCTGTTGGCCTTGGTGATGTCCGCTTTTGTCCGGGCGCGTGTTTAGTTTGCTGGGCGAATGAACTGGCTGGGTTCCATCGCCCTGCGCGTGCTGGAGTCCTGGATGCATCGTCGGATATCCGGCGGCGATATCGCCTCGGTCGGGAGGTCGCATGAAATTGCTGCGGGCCTTGGCCAAGCAACAGCCGGCGAGCCCCGTTGTTTCTTGCATGTTGGCTGTGGATCGGCCCGCAAGCCGCACGTCGCAGCTATATTTCGCGATGAGACCTGGCGCGAAATTCGTCTCGACATCGACCGGCAAGTAGCTCCGGACGTGGTCGGCAGCATGACCGACATGTCGGCGGTGGCTACCGCCTCGATGGACGGCGTCTATTCATCCCACAATATCGAACATCTGCTTCCTCATGAGGTTCCGGTCGCGCTCAGCGAGATTTTCCGGGTACTTCGTGAAGACGGCATTTTTGTGCTGACCTGCCCCGATCTGCAGTCGGTATGTGCAAGGGTTGCACAGGGGAAATTGGAGGAGACCTTGTACGAGTCGCCCTCCGGCCCGATCGCCGCTCATGACATCCTCTACGGTCTGCGCAGCTCGCTCGCCGCGGGTAACCTCTACATGGCCCACCGCACCGGATTCACTCTGGAAACTCTCGTGGCTGCACTCCGCACCGCCGGCTTTCGTACCGTGGCTGGCCGACGCGACGAGGCCGGTTTCGCGCTTTGGGCTGTTGCCACGCCGAGGCTGATGGCCGAGGAGGATGCGCGGCGACTCGCCGAACGTGCATGGGTCAACTGACGGCACGATCGGGTATGGCTTCCTGGTTGTTGCTTTTTCTGGGTAATCGCTTTGCGGCAAGTCAGATGCCGACAATGGCTTGCTCTTGCTATCGGCTGGCGGCCGCGGGAAGCGGGCGCGTCGCCGTAATCGCGGCGTGCAAGTTGGGCGACGAACTGCTCAAGCAGGACAAGTCGGAAGAGCTTTGCGCCGTCTTGTCGCCAATACTCGAGACAAAGGGCGAGCATCAAGCGCGAGCCTGGCGCATGATGGGCATTGCGCGGCGTCGCCTGGGTGAATTGGCACTGGCGCGGGAGGCGTATGAGCGGGCTGCCGCCATCGACCCTTCGAGTGCCGCAACCTGGAATAACCTGGCTGAGTGGCATTTGGCGCAAGGCGAGGCCGAGCAGGCCATGCCTTTCCTCGACCGCGCTCTCGCATGCGATGCAAAGTTGCCCGAGGCACTCAATAACCGGGTCGCGGCCCTTATCGAACTCGGGCGCAACGCGGAGGCAGAAGAGGCGGCTGGGGCCGCCCTGAAAATCCTGCCGAAACTCGCCGCCCTTCATGCCAACCTCGGCTACCTGATGCTGTGCCAGGAAAAACGTGCCGATGCCTTCAAGCATTACCAGGAGGCCGTTGCGTGCGATCCGCACTGCGCCGAGGCGCGAATCGGATTGGCAACCCTCCATGGCGAGCACGGGAATCCGGGCGCAGTACGGAAATTCCTCGAAGAGCAGATCGCCGTGCGGGGAAAGTCGCTCCAGCGTTTGACCTTGCTCGCCCTTGTGCAAAAGGCGGAGGGAAAACTCGCCGCGGCGGAAGCGACCTGCAATGAAATTCTTGAAACGCACACGGAGGATGCCACTTCCTTTGCGATTCTGGCCGGCGTGGCCGGTGCCCACGGCGAGCCGCAACGCGCCATTGATCTGCTCAAGAGAGTAGAGAAGGTCAATCCGGCGGACTCATCGTGCCTTTCGTGCATGGCGTTCAACGCAACCTACCTTGGGGACGCGTCGCCGCATGACGTTTATGAAATGCACGCAGAATGGAGTCGCCGCTTCGAGGTGCAGCCTCAGGCGGAGGGAAAGGCGGAGGGCCCGGAAGCGCGCGTGGCGGGCTCGACCCGCCCAACGAATGGCAGGCCGCTGCGAATTGCTTATGTGTCGGGCGACTTCAGTACCCATCCTGTCGGCCATCTGGTGCGGGACGTCGTCCGCAATCATGATGCCGCGAAGGTAAGTATCACGTGCTATTCGATGATGCGCGGCGGTGATCAGATCACCGCGGCCATCAAGGAGGCCGCCGATTCATGGGTCGATATCCTGTTCATGGATGACGACGAACTGGAGCAGCGCATCCGTGACGACAAGATCGATATCCTGGTGGACCTGTCGGGGCACACGGCGTATCACCGCCTGTCGGTCTTCGTGCGCAGACCTGCTCCTGTGCAAGTCACCTGGATCGGCTATTTCCATTCGACCGGGCTCAAGTGCATCGACTATTTCATTACCGATCCCTACACATCGCCCCCCGGTTCGCCGCAGCTGTTTTCCGAGACGCCGGTCTACCTCCCGCATTCCCGCTTCTGCTATTCGCCGCCGGATTACGCACCTCCCGTTGCCCCCCTGCCATGCCAGGAAAACGGATATGTGACATTTGGCTGCTTCAATCGCACGGACAAGTTGAGTCAGCCGGTAATCGAGCTCTGGTCGCGAATACTCCACGCCGTACCGGACAGCCGCATGGTATTGAAGGCGGGTTCCCTGCGCGACGAAGGCGTGCGCAAGGCCATGGAGGCCCGATTTGCGCACTACGGCATAGACCTGGGACGACTGGAATTGCGCCCCGCATCTCCGCACCTGGAAATGTTCCAGCAGTACGGCGATATCGACCTGGCGCTGGATCCATTTCCATTCAATGGCGGCATGACCACCCTGGAAGCGCTGTGGATGGGCGTGCCGGTGCTGACTTTGGTGGGGCAAGGGGTCGTGTCGCGCCAGACCTACTCGGTGCTGAAGAACATCGGCCTGGCAGATGAGCTGGCTACACCGGATGTTGATGCATACGCGGCCAAAGCGATTGCCTTGGCGAACGACAGAATTTACCTTGCGCAGCTCAGGCAGGGATTGCGCGCCAGAATGGCCGCAAGCCCGGTATGTGATCCGGCGCAGTTTGCGCGGGACCTCGAATCACTGTTCGTGCGCATGTGGGACGCATATGAGCATGGACAGAAGCTGCCAAGCGCCCTGATTCCTACAGGAGGAAGATCATGGCGCGCAAGGCAAGCGGATCAGATCAGCTGGCATCGGCCAGGGAGTTATTGCGGACGGCAAAGACGGCCGAAGCTCTGAGGACGGCGCAAGCGGTGTTGCTGCCATTGGAACTTGGGTTATCGCTGGAACAGACAGCGAAAGCCATCGGCCGTTCGGTAGGGGCGACGTGCAATTTGCGCACACGCTATTGCAAGGTGGCCCGTCACGAACGGGAAGCGCCGCGCCCCAAGAGCGCCTTGCGCAACCGCGCCAAGGCCTCACTGGAACGCGAGGCGCAGATTCTCGATGAAGTCCTTGAAGGGGCGATGCGTGGCGGCGTGGTCATCGTGCCGCCGCTCAAGGAGAAGATCGCGGAACGGCTGGGCAAGCCGGTCGCGCTATCGACGATCTATCGCATGCTGGCGCGCAACGGATGGCGCAAGTTGGCCCCGGACACCGCCTACCCACAAGGCGACCCGGCGGCGCGCGAGGACTGGGGAAAAAACTTCAGGGGAGGCTGGACGAAATCGTAGCAGCCTGGAACAACGGCCGTCCGCTGCGGCTGATGTTCCAGGACGAGGCGCGTTTCGGGCGTATCTCGGACACCCGCCACTGCTGGTGCCGCCGGCCGGCTCGCGCTTGAAGACCACTTGGTGGACGCGCTTCGCAAGCTAGAAAACTCCCCGGATCGGGTTAAAGGCATCACCGGATGGGAGTGAATTATTAATGCTACTTCTAATGCGAATTATAATAAGGCGGCACCTGCAACGAAATGGCCAGTGCGCTCCCGTGGTCCCGCACTGTACCCAACTACGGGAGATCGCTGATCGAAACAGCAGGGCGGGAACTTCCTTCCCCACTATGTCGCCCGTTCGAATCAGCCCGATTTGCAGTGGATCATGAAGACGCCAAAGATCGTGCCTTCATCGGGCGAGCGCCAGAAACAGGCGAGCGAGGCGGGGCCCTTGGCTACTGACACGTCACCACGGCCGTCGGTGGCACCGGAGTCTGCTGTCACGGAAATACTTCCCGTTGTTCCAGCGCCGGATAGTTCCCCCAGCGCAACTCGGGAAAGCGATGCGTCTGTTGCCCATCATCCGTGACGGTGATGCTGAACTGACCGGGCTGGGTGCCAAGCAAATCGCCTAACCGCATCTCGGGAAACGATCCCCGCGGGAAGACGAAGGCCTGCTCGAATAATTGATCGCCATTGGGCAATGTCGTCCTGAGGTGCATTCCGACGGAGAACCCTCCCTGATTCAGCGCCAGCGCCACCGACTGGATGGGCACAACGCCCGCGCGCACGATCGCGATGACGTCGAATTCGGTATCGCCCAGGTCGATCAATTGCGGAGCGACGCCTGCGGCGAGGACTTGCGGACCCACTCGCCGGATCCCCGCCTGACTGCTTACCGGCGTGGCCGGCGACGTGGCGCCTGTCGTGAGCTGAACATGGTTGCCGAATTCAACGTTCGGGAAACTGTGCGTCTGCTGGGCCACATCGGTGACGCTCATGTGAAACTGCGCGCTTGACGTCCCGAACAGGTCGCCCAGCACGGTGCCGCTCGGGAAGGTTCCTCGCGGGAAGGTGAGCGTCGTTTCGTACCGCTGATCGCCGCTGTAGTAGGTTCCGGCGTAATTCATCGCGGTCGCGAATCCGCCGCCATTGCTCGCGGTCTGCACGGTCTGGATGGGTGCCGCGCCTGGGCGAACCACCGCGAAGAGCCTGAAATCCGTGTCCGTCAGATCCACGGTAATCGGATCGAAACCGCCCATGATGACCTGCGGGCGGAGTCGGGCCACGCCGCTGACGGCGATGGTGTCGGCGCTTACGGAGATGGTTTGCGTGGCGGAGGTGCGTGTTTGCCCGCTGGAATTTGTCGTCGTGAGTGTCACGACGTGAATTCCGGTGCTGGAGTAGGTGTGTGTCGGATGGGTTTCGGTCGATGTCTGACCGTCGCCAAAGTCCCACCGGTAGGTCAGCAGGACATCCCAACTGGATGAACTGGTGGAGTTGTTGGTGAAACTCACCGTCAGCGGAACGATCCCCGATGCGGGGGCGACCTGGAAGGACGCGGTGAGTGTCGGAACCTCCGCCATCACGGTGGCGGTTCCGGTCAGGGTGATGCCGCTCTCCGCATGGCTGCCGGTAATGACGACAGCCGAAGACACGGCGATCGAGCCGCGCGAGAGGATGCCGTTGGTGTCGATGGAAATGATCGCCGGGTCGGAGGAACTCCACGTGGCCGGCACGTATCGCAAGCTTCCATCGCTGTAAGCCGCCGTTGCGCTGCACAACTGCAACGCCGCAACGGTGGCACAGGACCCCGGAGGATCGCAGATGACGGGCGGAGGAATGCTCGCCGGGCACGCGATGGACAGTCCCGACAACGCCGCCGTGTCGGAAGACAGACTCACGCGGTAAATCGCACCCGGTCCGTCCTGCGTCCCGACGTTACCCTGATCGGTGACGTACAGCGCGTCATTGAGGAGGGTTACCCCCACGATTTGCACGAAGGGCGCTCCGCCGACGACGGCCGTCGGGATGCCGCCGCTGATGGGCAGACTCCAAACCGTGTTGGCCCCGCTGTCGGCGACGTAGATCGTGTTGTCACCCACGGCGATGCCCGTGATGTCGACGAAAGGCGAACCGACATGCAGCGTGGTGTAACTTCCGCCGCCAACGGGAAGCGACACGACCTGGGGAGGCGTCGTGCTGCAATTGCAGTTGCCGGGCTCACCCGAATCGGCGATGTAGAGCACACCGTTGTAATGGACGATGCTGTTGTAGTGTTCGACGTCGAACCAGCCGCCGTAGCGCGCGTTTCCGATCAGGGTCAGACCGCTGCCATCCAGGCCGAGACGATGGACGAGACCTTGCACTTCGTCGACCGTGTAAAGATAGCTGCCGTCCGTGGTGATGCCGCTGCCGTCCGTGATGGTCGGATATGCCGAACTGCTTGTGGTGGTCCACACCGCCGTCGGCGTTGCCGTTGCCGGGGCGAGCGGTACGCGGAAAATCGCCGTGGCGGTGGACGGCCGGTCACCGTTGGGATCGATCCAGTACAGGGCATTTCCCGCCATGGTGAAATTCGCCGGGGCCACGCCGGTGTAAAGGACAGCCGCCGTCCCCCCGCCCGCCGGAACGGCAACCACGCTATCCCCGTCATTGAGATAGAGATAGGCGCCATCCCCGACGATGCGCCACGGATTGCCCAGCGCGCTCGTCTGAACGACACTTGTCGCGGCCAACGAACCTGCCCCAAGGCCCGCCACCCATGCGATCACAACTGCCGCGAACCACTTCCCCAACACGTTCATGAAATCCTCCCATCCCTCCCCGCTACTTTCTGTGTAGCACATGCAATGTCAATATACAAGCCGGGTGCGGAAAGCCGGGGCCGCCGTGGCGGTGATGCCGACTTGCCCTGGCGCCCCCCCATCGGCAACTCCGGGTGTCTTGACCACTGGCTGTCGCGCCGGCTCTTCACCGATATAATCGAGCGGTAAGGACTTTTCGGCATCGCCCATGCAGCTTTTCGCTCTCGGCATCAATCACCACACGGCGCCGCTCGCCATGCGCGAGCAGTTGGCGTTCGACCCCATGCGGCTGCAGCAGGCGCTGCACGATCTGCTGCGGGTCAAGCCGGTGCGCGAGGCGGCGATCCTGTCGACCTGCAACCGCACCGAGCTTTATTGCGCCGCCGACCAGGCCGCCGCCGCCGCCGACTGGCTGGCCGAGTACCATGCGCTTCCGCTTTCGAAGATCGAGCCCTACCTCTACACCCACCCGCAGAAGGACGCCGTGCGCCACATGTTTCGCGTCGCCTCGGGCCTTGATTCCATGGTGCTGGGCGAGCCGCAGATTCTCGGTCAGATGAAGCAGGCGGCGCGCGCCGCCGAGGAAGCCGGCACGCTCGGCGCGCTGCTGTCCAAGCTGTTTCAACGCACTTTTTCCGTGGCCAAGGAAGTGCGCTCGACCACCGCCATCGGCGCCAACATCGTCTCCATGGCCGCCGCCTCGGTGCATCTGTCGGCGCGCATTTTCGAGAGTATCGCCGGGCAGAAGGTGCTGTTCATCGGTGCCGGCGAGATGATCGAGCTATGCGCCGCGCATTTCGCCGGCGAGAAGCCGAAACGGCTGACGGTGGCCAACCGCACGCTGGAGCGCGCGCAGGTGCTGGCCGAGCGCTTCGGCGGCGACGCCATGCGTCTCGACGAGCTGTCCGAACGACTGGCCGAATACGACATCGTCGTGTCCTGCACGGCGAGCCAGTTGCCCATCGTCGGTCTCGGCATGGTCGAGCGCGCGCTCAAGGCGCGGCGTCACCGGCCGATGGTGATGGTCGACCTGGCGGTGCCGCGCGACATCGAGGCCGAGGTCGGCGAGCTCGACGATGCCTTTCTCTACACCCTCGACGATCTCGGCCAGATCGTCGAGCAGGGCATGGAATCGCGCCAGGCCGCCGTGGTCGAGGCCGAGGCCATCATCGACGACCGCGTGCGGAATTTCCTGCACTGGATGGACACGCGCGAGGTGGTGCCGACCATCCGGGCGCTGCGCGACGCCGCCGAGCGCACGCGCCGCCACGAGGTCGAGCATGCGCTGAAAATGATCCACCGCGGCGACGATCCGGCCGCCGTGCTGGAGGCGCTGTCGCACGGCCTGACCAACAAGCTGGTGCATCCGCCGACGCAGGCGCTCAACCAGGCCGAGGGCGAGGAGCGCGCGGAAGTGGCGCGGCTGCTCTCCCGCATCTACCGCCTCCACTCCGAAAACTAGCTTGCCTGCGCGGCCGCCGTCGCCATGACGGGGCGGTCGCGCGGCTATTCCATTGCCATGAAGCCATCCATCCGCGGCAAACTCGAACGACTCGGCGCACGCCTGGCCGAGGTCGACGGCCTGCTGGCCGAAGAGTCGGCTGCGCGCGACATGGACAGGTTCCGCAAGCTCTCGCGCGAGCGCGCGGAGATCGAGCCGGTCGCGGCGCTCTATCACCAATTTCTGCGGGCCGAGAGCGATCTCGCCGCGGCCGAGGGCTGGCTGGCCGACCCCGAGATGAAGGCCATGGCGCGGGAAGAAATCGCGGCGGCGCAGGCGCGGCTGCCGGCGATCGAGCTGGATCTTCAGAAGCTGCTGCTGCCGAAGGACCCCAACGACGAGAAGAACATCTTCCTCGAGATTCGTGCCGGTACCGGTGGCGACGAGTCGGCTTTGTTCGCCGGCGATCTGTTCCGCATGTACTCGCGCTACGCCGAGCGCCAGCGCTGGAAGGTCGAGGTGGTGTCGCGGCACGAGTCCGACCTCGGCGGCTATCGCGAGGTCATCTGCCGCGTCGAGGGACAGGGCGCCTACTCGAAACTCAAGTTCGAGTCGGGTGGCCACCGCGTCCAGCGCGTGCCGGCGACCGAGGCGCAGGGCCGCATCCACACCTCCGCCTGCACGGTGGCGGTGATGCCCGAGGCCGACGAGCTGGTCGCGATCCAGATCAACCCGGCCGACCTGCGCATCGACACCTTCCGCGCCTCCGGCGCCGGCGGCCAGCACATCAACAAGACCGACTCGGCCGTGCGCATCACCCACACCCCGAGCGGGCTGGTGGTCGAGTGCCAGGACGACCGCTCGCAGCACCGCAACAAGGCGCAGGCGATGAGCGTGCTGGCGGCGCGCCTGGCCGACATGCAGGAGCGCGAGCGGGCGCAAAAAATCGCCTCGACGCGCAAGTCGCTGGTGGGCAGCGGCGACCGCTCCGAGCGCATCCGTACCTACAATTTCCCGCAGGGCCGCGTCACCGACCACCGCATCAACCTCACGCTCTACAAGCTGGCGATGGTGATGGACGGCGATCTCGACGAACTGATCGGCGCGCTGACGGCCGAGCATCAGGCCGAACTGCTCGCGGCGCTGGCCGAGTGAGTTCCATCGCCGGCGCGCTGGCCGCGGCACGTCAAGTCATCCCCATCGCCGAGGCACGGCTGTTGCTGCGCCATGTGCTCGGCGCCGGCGCCGCGTGGCTGGAGGCGCACCGCGACGACGCGCTGGCGCGAGCGGATGCCGAAGCCTTCGCCGCGCTGGTCGAGCGCCGCGCCGGCGGCGAGCCGGTGGCCTACCTGCTCGGCTTCCGCGAGTTCCACGGCCGCGAGTTTTCGGTGACGCCGGACGTACTGATCCCGCGGCCCGAGACCGAACTGCTGGTCGAGCTGGCGCGCGAGAAAGTTGAAAAAGTTGGCGCTGGCGAGACGGCGAATATTCTCGACCTCGGCACCGGCAGCGGCTGCGTGGCCATCACGCTGGCGCTGGAAATCCCCGGAGCCCGTGTCGCCGCCGCCGATATTTCCGCCGCGGCGCTGGCCGTCGCGCGCGCCAACGCGACATTGCTCGGCGCCGAGGTGAGCTTCGTCGAGAGCGACTGGTTCTCCGGCTTCGCCGGCCGGCGCTTCGACGTCATTGTCTCCAACCCGCCCTATGTCGCCGCCGCCGACCCGCATCTGAGCGAGGGCGACCTGCGCTTCGAGCCGCCGTCGGCGCTGGCCTGCGGCGCCGACGGCCTCGACGCGATCCGCCGCATCGTTACCGACGCATCACGCTACCTCGAAGCGGGCGGCTGGCTGTTGCTCGAACACGGTTACGACCAGGCCGCCGTCCTGCGCGAACTGCTCGCCGCGGCCGGCTTTGCCGACATCGAGCAGCATCGCGACCTGGCCGGCATCGTGCGCGTTTCCGGTGGGCGATGGGCGGCCGCTTGACGAAACATCAGGATGCGATAAACTAATAGCCGACAATTTCAATCAACTATTAGGAGCAACCCCGATGGACGTCAAAGAGAAGATTCACGAAACCGTGACCGGCAACCCCGTGGTGCTGTTCATGAAGGGCACGCCGCAGTTTCCGCAGTGCGGCTTTTCAGCCAAGGCCGTACAGATCCTCAAGGCCTGCGGCGTCGATACGTTCGCCACCGTCAATGTCCTGACCGAGCCCGAGATCCGCGCGGGCATCAAGGACTACGCCAACTGGCCGACCATTCCGCAGCTGTTCATCAACGGCGAGTTCATCGGCGGCAGCGACATCATGATGGAAATGTACCAGGCCGGCGAATTGCAGCAGAAGCTGCAGGGCATCGCCAAGGCCGTCTGATCGGCCTTTCCGGCGCCCGCCGCAGCCCGAGGGCGGGAGCGCATGAGGCAGCGTCCCGGCCTGTCGCGGACGGGGCCCCTCGATATGCCAAATGCGGTTTACCCTTTCAGTTCCGCCAGCAGCTTCGCGATCATGCGCTTGGCCTGGCCGAGGTAGCCGGCGCCGAAGAGGTTGTAGTGGTTGAGGACGTGGTAGAGGTTGTAGAGCGTCTTGCGTGTCTCATAACCCTCGGATAGCGGCCAGGCCTCGCGGTAGGCGGCCTGGAAGGAATCGGGGAAGCCGCCGAACAGTTCCGACATCGCGATGTCGGCTTCCCGGTCGCCGTAATGGCAGGCCGGATCAAAGACCACCGGCGTACTGTCGGGGAGCATCCCGGCGTTGCCGCCCCAGAGGTCGCCGTGCAGCAGGCTGGGCGCGGGGTGGCCGGCGACGAAGAAGGCGGCGACCTTTTCCGTCAGTTCCTCGCCGTCCTGCAATGTCAGGCGATCCATGCCCTTGCCGCGGGCCAGCATCAATTGCGGCCGTAGCCGCCGCTCGGCGAAAAAGCGCGGCCAGCCGTCCATCCAGCCGTTCGCCTGCGGGCCGAGGCCGATGAAATTGTCGGTCGGCCAGCCGAATTGGGCTGCCGTGCTCCGATGCAGCGCGGCCAGTTGCCTGCCAAGCACCGCGCCGGCGGCGCGATCGAGCGGCCGCAATTCGAGGTACTCGAGTTCGAGAAAGGCCTGACCCCGCGCCGTCCCGCTGGCGCCGACTTTCGGCACGCGAACCAGCCCGCTGTCGCGCAGCGCGGCAAGTCCGGCGACCTCGGCCTCGAAGCGCGGCAGCGCGCCGGCCTCGGCGGTCTTGGTGAACAGGCGTTCGATGACGCGGCTCAGTTGGCGGCCGGCGAGGCCACCGAGGCCAGCCGCGAGTTGGCGAGCGACAGGCGCGAGGCCATGACCCGCAGGAAGGACTGGTAGAAGTGCATGCGGGTCGCGTCGGAGGCGTGGCGCAGCGCCTGGCCGGCGATGGTGACGACCCGCGCGGTGGTCTGGGCGACGACGTCGGCGCCGCGCACGTGATGGCCGCCGCCGACCACGGCCATTTCGCCGAAGACCTCGCCCGGCGCCAGCACGTTCAGCATGCGTCCCTTCTTGATGACCCGCAGTTCGCCATCGAGCAGGAAGCAGAAGGAGTCGCCGTGCTCGCCGTCCTTCATCACCAGGGTTTCCGGGCCGACCTCGTCCCAGCGCGAGAAGCGCACCACTTCCCAGATCTCGACGTCGGAGAAGTCGTGGAAGAAGTCGATCGCGCGCAGCGACTCGAACTTCTCGGAATCGGGGAAGCGGCTCTGGCGCGAGGCCAGTTGCTGGTTGCGGAAGGACTGCGCCAGGTCGTGGGCGAACTCCTCCCAGTTGGCATAGCGGGCGTCGAGCTCCTTCTGCATGGCGCGGGCGACGATGGCGTCGAGGCTGGGGGGCAGGTCGGCGCGGAAGGTCGAGGGCGGCGGCGCGGCGGAGTTGCAGATCGCGTAGATCATGGCGAAGTTGTTGTTGGCGTTGAACGGCAGGCGGCCGGTCAGCAACTGGTACATGACCACGCCGAGCGAGTAGATGTCGGTCTGGTGGGTGAGCGGCATTTCCCGCACCTGCTGCGGCGACATGTAGGCCGGCGAGCCGACGCCCGACACCTGGGTGCGGGTTTCGTCGCCGGCGCTCTGGATCGCCGCGCCGAAGTCGGAAATCTTGATGTCGCCGCCGCCACCGGTCCCGGTGTCGGCGGCAGCCAGCAGGATGTTGGCCGGCTTGATGTCGCGATGGGTGACGCCCATGCGGAAGGCGTAGTCCAGCGCCCGCGTGCACTTGAAGACGATCTCGACCAGGCGTTCGATCGGCAGCAGGTTGTCGGCGCGGCAGAATTGCTCGAGCGTGCCGCCGGGCACGTATTCCATCACGATATAGTTCAATTCGTCGCTGCCCGGCTCGGCCATCACGGCGTCGAAGATCTGCACGATGTGCGGATGAATCAGCTTGCCGGCGAGCGAGGCCTCGTTGATCAGCAGGTTGCGGTAGAGCTTGCCCTTCTCGCGGTCCTTGAGCACCTCGGGAAAGATCACCTTGATCGCCACCTCGCGGTCGGCGAAGGAGTCGTAACCGAGATAGACCGTGGAGGTCGCGCCCTCGCCGAGCTTGCCGCGAATCTCGTACTTGCCGATGCGCTCGATGCTCATGCGCCGGTTACAGCGTGAGGGATGTCAGCCGGTTATTGGCCAGGTCGAGGCGGTCGACCAGAATGCGCAGGAAGGCGTGATCGAACCCGTGGCGCGTGAGTTGCGTGGCTTGCGTCAGCGCGGAGGTCGAGACGACGATGACCAGACCCTCGCCCATTGCGGTCACGTCGGCCATGCGGGCGCCGCGCTCGGGACTGAGATAGGCCATCTCGCCGAAGCAGTCGCCGGCGGAGAGCACGTTGAGCAGCTTGTTCTGCTTGGTGACCTTGACCTCGCCCTCGGCCAGCACGCAAAAATGGTCGCCGCGCTCGTTCTCGCGCATCAGCATGTCGCCCTGGTGCAGCCGCCGCCATTGCGACAGGTGCAGCACTTCCCAGATTTCGACATCGGGAAAGTCGCGGAAGAAGGACAGCCCGCGCAGCAGGTTGAACTTGTCCGAGTCGCCGACGCGCGCCTCGCGCATTGCCGCCATGTTCTCGCCGCGGAAGGCCTCGGCCAGGTCGAAGGATAAGGCGTCCCACGTCGGGTAGCGCTTGTCCAGTTTCTTCTCCAGCGCCTTCATGACGATGGCGTCAAGACAGGCGGGCAGATCGGGACGCTGCCGCGACGGTGGAATCGGGTCGCCGTGAGTGATCTGATAGACCAGGCTGAAGTTGTTGGTGCCCCGAAAAGGCAGGTGGCCGGTCAGCAACTGGTAGAAGACGACGCCGAGCGAGAAGATGTCGCTCTGGTGGTTGAGCGGCTGCTCCATCACCTGCTGCGGCGACATGTAGGCCGGCGAGCCGATGCCCGATATCTGGGTCTGGTCGGAGGACACCGTCAGCGCCGCGCCGAAGTCCGAGATCTTCACGTCGGTGCCCTCGGCGCGAAGGATGTTGGCGGGCTTGAGGTCGCGGTGGATGACACCGAGGCGGTGGGCGAAATCGAGCGCGCGCGAGCACTTGAAGATCATCTCGACCACGTCGGACACCGGCAGCAGGGTCTCGGGCTTGGCATAGGGCTCGAGCGTGCCGCCCGCCACATATTCCATGACGATGTAGCTGGGGTCGGAGTCGGCGACGGCGTCGAAGATCTGCACGATGTGCGGGTGTACCAGCTTGCCGGCGAGCGAGGCCTCGGTGATGAACAGCTTCTTCGATATCTTGCCGCTCTCGCCGTCGGAGAAGACCGAGGCGCGCACCGCCTTGATCGCCACGTCGCGCCCGGTGAAGGGGTCGTGGCCGAGGAAGACTGTTGCCGTGGCGCCCTCGCCGAGTTTCTTGATGATCTCGTACTTGCCGAGGCGTTCCATCACGGACTTTCGCGCAGCCGCGCGATGGCGGCCCTGACCTGCGCCGGCGCGGTGCCGCCGATGTGGTCGCGCGCCGCGAGCGAGCCTTCGACGGTGAGCACGGTGAAAACGTCCTCGCCGATCAGCTTTGAAAAGGCCTGCAGGTCGGCCAGCGCCAGGTCGGCCAGATCGCAGCCGCGCATCGAAGCGGCCTGCACCGCGCGCGCCACCGCCTCGTGGGCGTCGCGGAAGGGCAGGCCCTTCTTCACCAGATAGTCGGCGAGGTCGGTGGCGGTGGCGAAACCCTGCTTCAGCGCGGCGCGCATCGCCTCGGGCTTGACCTCGATGCCCGGCACCATCTCGGCGAACACGCGCAGGGTGTCGATGATCGTGTCGGCGGTGTCGAACAGCGGCTCCTTGTCTTCCTGGTTGTCCTTGTTGTAGGCCAGCGGCTGGCCCTTCATCAGCGTCAACAGGCTCATCAGGTGGCCGAAGACGCGACCGCTCTTGCCGCGCGCCAGTTCCGGCACGTCCGGGTTCTTCTTCTGCGGCATGATCGACGAGCCGGTGGTGAACCGGTCGGCCAGGTCGATGAAGCCCACGCGCGGGTTCATCCAGAGGATCAGCTCCTCCGACAACCGCGACAGGTGCATCATGATCAGCGCGGCGGCGGCGGTGAATTCGATGGCGAAGTCGCGGTCCGACACGGCGTCGAGCGAGTTCTCGCACACCGCCTCGAATCCGAGTTCCCGCGCCACGAACTCGCGGTCGATGGGGAAGGTGGTGCCGGCCAGCGCGGCGGCGCCCAGCGGCAGGCGGTTGATTCGACGGCGGGCGTCGCGCATGCGCTCGCGGTCGCGCCGCATCATCTCGACGTAGGCCAGCAGGTGGTGGCCGAAGGTGATCGGCTGCGCCACCTGCAGGTGGGTGAAGCCGGGCAGGGGCGTTTCGGCGTGCGCTTCGGCCATGTCGATCAGCGCGCGAATGAAGTCGGCCAGCAGGCCGTCGACGATGTCGACGGTGTCGCGCAGCCACAGGCGGATGTCGGTGGCGACCTGGTCGTTGCGCGAGCGACCGGTGTGCAGCCGCTTGCCGGCGTCGCCGACCAGCGCGGTGAGACGCTTCTCGATGTTGAGATGCACGTCCTCGTCGTCGAGATTCCAGTTGAATGAACCCGCGTCGATCTCGCCCTGGATCTGGGCCAGGCCGCGCTCGATGGCGGCGAAATCCTGGGCGGCGATGATGCCCTGTTTCGCCAGCATCCGGGCATGGGCGAGCGAGCCGCGAATGTCCTGCGGCGCCATGCGGCGATCGAAGAACACCGAGGCCGTGTAGCGCTTGACCAGGTCGGAGACGGGCTCGGTGAAACGTCCCGACCAAGTTTGCGCAGTGGACGTGGCGGCGGAGTCTGACATAATGAAAATTCCGGAAATTCAGAGGGTTTCTGAGACTTTGTGAACGAAAGTATACGGGAAAACGCGGCGGAGCCCCGCCTGCCGGACTGTTGCAACCTCGGTGTCTGGCTGCGCGTGCTGCTGGCGGTCAACCTCGGCGGGCTGCTGGCGGCCTTCGCCCGCGGCGCCGAGACCGGACTGCTGAATGACTTCATCGAACAGGCGGCGCTGTTCGAGCCGGTGGTCATGGCCAGTCTGCTCGCGCTGTGCGCGGCGCGGCGCCTCTTGGCGCGCGTCGGCCCCGCGGTCGGCGTCGCTCTCGTTCTCGCCATCGTGCTGGCGCCGACGGCGCTGTTCCATGCGCTGTTCCAGCCGCTGTTCGGCGGCGCGCCCTGGCGCGCCCTGGCGTGGGCGACGCTGGTGACGCTGCTGCTGCTCGGCTATTTCGACCTGCGCGCCCGCGCGCAGTCGCCGGCACTGGTCGAGGCGCGGCTGCTGGCGCTGACCGCCCGCATCCGCCCGCACTTTCTCTTCAATTCCATCAATGCCGTGCTCGGCGTGCTGCGCAGCGACCCGCGCCGGGCCGAGCGCGCCCTGGAGGAAATGGCCGAGCTTTTCCGCGCGCTGATGCGCGACAACCGCCATCTGGTGCCGCTGTCGGAAGAACTGGCGCTGGCGCGGCAATACCTCGACCTGGAAAGGCTGCGCCTGGGCGAACGCCTGCAAGTGCGCTGGGAAATCGAGTCCTGCCCGGCGGACGCCTTGGTGCCGCCGCTGATGCTGCAGCCGCTGCTCGAGAACGCGGTCTACCATGGCATCGAGCCGGCCGAGCAGCCCGGCGAGTTGCGGGTGAGAATGACCGGCGACCGCGAGCGCGTAATCATCGAACTGTCGAATCCCGTGGTCGCGGGCGGCGACCACCACAACGGCAATCGCATGGCGCTCGCCAACATTCGCGAGCGGCTGATGCTGTTCTACGATCTCGAGGCGCGGCTCGACATCGCCGAGCGCGAGGGCCGCTACAGCGTGCGCATCGTCCTGCCGAACCGCAAACGGCAATGAACTCCCCCACGCTCACCGTTCCGGTTCGCTGCCTCCCAAGGGGGCGCATGTCGCCTTGGGGCGGCCCGACGGCGCCATGACGAAACTGCGCCTGCTGATCGTCGACGACGAGGCGCCCGCGCGCGCGCGCCTGCGCGACCTGCTCGGCGACATCGCGGGCGAGGTTCCGACCGAGGTGGTGGCCGAAGCCGGCGACGGCGTCGCGGCGCTCGAGCGCATCGACGCCATGGCGCCCGGCGGCATCGACACCGCCCTGATCGACATCCGCATGCCGCGCATGGGCGGCATCGAACTGGCCCAGCACCTGGCGCGCCTGTCGTCGCCGCCGGCGGTGATTTTCGCCACGGCCTACGACGAGTATGCCGTCAAGGCCTTCGAGCTGAACGCCATTGACTACCTGCTGAAGCCGGTGCGCGCCGAACGCCTTGCCGCCGCGCTCAAGAAGGCCCGTCCGCTGTCGCTATCGGATTCGGCGCTGCGGCAACTGGCGCCGGCGGGGCGCCGTCACCTGCGCTGCCCCGAGCGCGGCCGCGTGCTGCTGGTGCCGGTGGCCGAGGTGCTCTACTTCAAGGCCGATCAGAAGTACGTCACGGCGCGTACCGCCGCGCGCGAATTCCTGCTCGATGAATCGCTGGCCCATCTCGAACAGGAATTTGTCACGCGTTTTGTCCGCATTCACCGCAACTGCCTGGTCGCGCGCGAAGCGGTCGCCGGCTGCGCCCGCGAGCCGGTCGGCGATGCAGTCGGCGAGGCGATCGAGCCGTATTGGACGCTGGTGCTCAAGGGCGTGCCCGAGCACCTGCCGGTCAGCCGCCGGCAGTGGGCGCAGGTCAAGGCACTGCTGGATATCCGATGCCGCGATCCCTGACCCACCGCGCCTTTCCACCGTGAATCCGCCAGTAGTCCGGGGTGCGTCGCCGCCCTGCGGCACATCGCACTTGCGAAACTGCTAACATCCGCCATCTTGATCGGATACGCTCCGTTTTCCTCGTTCTCCCGCCATGAAACGCCGCCTTCCGCCGCTTCTCCTTGTCGCCTGCCTTGGCGCGGGTGCGTCCTTGGCGCAACAGGAGGGCGAGGCTGTCGCGATACCCGTGCCGATTCCCGCCGGCCCCAAGGTTTCGCCGCTGCCGGCGCAGGAACTCACGCCGCAGATTCTCTACCAGTTCCTGCTGGCCGAGATCGCCGGAAGCCGCGGCAACACCACTCTGGCGGTCGATGCCCACCGCGACCTCGCGCGCGGCACGCGCGACCCACGCATCGCCCAGCGTGCGGCGCAGATCGCGCTGTTCGCGCGGCGTTACGAGGTGGCGCTGGATGCCGCCCGCCTCTGGGCCGAGCTCGATCCCGAATCCGCCCAGGCGCGGCAGATGGTCACCAGTCTGCTCTTGGCCGGCGCGCGCCCCGAGGAACTGGCCGATCATCTCGCGCGCCAGCTTGCCGCCGAGGGCCCCAACCTGCCAAATGCGCTGCTGCAGCTCAATCGCGTGCTGGCGCGGCTGCCGGACAAACGCCAGGTGCCGCGCATCGTCGAGCAGGTCACCACGCCTTATATCGGAATCGCCGAGGCCCACTTTGCCCGGGCGGTCGCCGCTCACGGCGCGCAGGACGCGGTGCGCGCGCTGGGCGAGGCCGAGCGTGCCGTGGCGCTGCGTCCCGAATGGGAACAGGCCGTCCTGCTGCGCAGCCAGCTTCAGTCGCGGCCCGAGGCGATCGAAGGCCTGCACCGCTTCATCGCCGAGCAGCGTGCCTCGCGTGACTTGCGTCAGATGCTGGCCCGCCTCTACGTCGCCGAACGGCGCTTTGCCGAGGCGCGGCGCGAATTCGCCGACCTGCTGGCCGGCGCGCCCGACGACACCGAAACACTCTACGCGCTCGGCGTGCTTTCCTACCAGCAGCAGGAACCGCGCGAGGCCGAGCGCCATTTTCGCCGCCTGATCGAGCTCAACTACGCCGAGGCCGACAGCGTGCGCCTCTATCTCGGCCAACTGGCCGAGGACGACAAGCGCTGGGACGAGGCGTTCAAGTGGTACGAGGAGATCGGGCCCGGCGAACAGTTTGTCGCGGCCCGGCTGCGCCAGGCCCACGTGCTGACAAAGCAGGACAAGTTCGATGCCGCGCTGCGCCATCTGCAAACCGTGCGCGCGGGTCACGCCGAGCATGCCGTCAGGCTGCTGATCGGCGAGGCGCAACTGCTGCGCGAAGCTGACCGAACGGTGGATGCGCTGGCCGTGCTCGACGAAGGGCTGGCCGCGCAGCCCGACCAGCCCGAACTGCTTTACGAGTCGGCGCTGGTGGCCGAGCGAATTGGCCGCATCGATACCTTCGAAAGCCGTCTCAAGCGCCTGCTGCAGCTCAAGCCCGACCATGCCCATGCCCTCAATGCCCTCGGTTATTCGCTGGCCGAACGCAATCTGCGCCTCGACGAGGCGCAGCAGTTGATCGATCGGGCACTGGCGCTGGCACCCGACGATCCTTTCATCCTCGACTCCAAGGGCTGGGTGCGGTTCCGCCGCGGTGACTCGCCGGGCGCGCTCGACGCGTTGCAGCGCGCCTTCGCCATCCGTCCCGATCCCGAGATCGCCGCCCATCTCGGCGAAGTGCTGTGGACGCTCGGCCGTCGCGACGACGCGACCCGCACCTGGAGCGAGGCCGCCAAGGCGCATCCCGGCAACGATGTGCTGACGGCCACCATCAAGCGCTTCCAGCCTTGATCTTCATTCACGCGTGAATGAAGATCAAGGCGTGCCCAATTAACACCCCCCGCCCCCCATCCCCCGCCCCGGGGCGGGGGCGACTGGCTTGCTCGCTGCGCTCGATGGTTATGACCGCCGCGGCAATGTTCGTTCTGGCGGGCTGCGCCTCGCTGCCGCCGCCCGCCGTCCCGCCACGGCCGACTTTTTCCGAAGGCAGCTTCATCCTCGAAGGCCGGCTCTCCGTGCGGCAGGGCGAGACGCGCCACCACGTCGGCATCAACTGGCGGCACGAGGCGGCGCGCGACGAAATCTTCCTCTCCGGCCCGCTCGGCCAGGGGCTGGCCGAACTCACCCGCGACGCGACCGGTGCGCGCCTGCTCACCGCCGACCGGCAGGTGATCGATGCCGCCGACTGGGAAAGCCTGGCCGAGCGCGCCTTCGGCGCGCGGCTGCCGCTTTCCAACCTGCCGCGCTGGCTGGCCGCCGTCCCGCCAGCGCGCCCCGCAGGAAGTACCCTTGGGGTGCCGACTTTTGAAATCGACGGCTGGCGCATCGACATTCTCGACGTCGCTGACGGCCGGCCGGTGTTGATCGAACTGCGCCGCGACGATATCGAGGCGCGGCTCAGGATCGACAGCTGGACACGATGAGCGACTGGCACCGCGACTGGCCGGCGCCGGCCAAGATCAACCTTTTCCTCCACGTCGTCGGCCGACGCGCCGATGGCTACCACCTGCTGCAGACGGTGTTCCGCTTTCTCGATCCGGCCGACCTTTGCGACACCCTGCGCTTTGCCCCGCGCGACGACGCGGCCATCGTGCTGGCCACGCCGCTGCCCGGCGTGCCGGCGGAGAGCGACCTCACCGTGCGCGCCGCTCTGGCCCTGCGCGCGGCCAGCGGCGTCGTCAGGGGCGCGACCATTGCGCTGGAAAAACACCTGCCCCTGGGCGGCGGCCTCGGCGGCGGCAGCTCGGATGCGGCGACCACCCTGCTGGCGCTGAACCATCTCTGGCAATGTGGTCTGTCGTCGGCCGAATTGCAGCGCATCGGCCTCGCGCTCGGCGCCGACGTGCCGGTGTTCGTGCATGGCCGCGCGACCTTTGCCGAGGGCGTCGGCGAGCAGTTCGCCGACGTGACGCCCGCGCCGGCCTGGTATCTCGTGCTGGTGCCGCCGGTGGCGGTGCCGACGCTGGAAATCTTTCGCGCGCCCGAACTGCGCCGCGACACGCCGGCCATCGCGCCTGCCGATTGGCGCGACGGCTTCGGCGGCAACGACCTCGAACCCGTCGCCTGCCGGCTCTATCCCGATGTCGCGCGCCATCTCGACTGGCTGCGGGCCCTGGGCGTGCCCGCGCGCATGAGCGGTTCCGGTGCCTGCTGCTTCGCCGAGTTTCCCGATGAAGCCGGCGCCCGTGCTGCGTCCGCCTCGCTGCCGGCGAACATGCGCGGTTTTGTCGCGCGCGGCCTCGACGTCCATCCGCTGACCATGGATTAAAATGAAACGCATCCCATGCGCGTGCTGAAACCGCCCCGTCGGCGCGGCGATTGTCTGCTGTCTCGGCCTGATCGCCGTTTTCATGCCGCCCCGGGCACTGCCCGGCGCCGCTTGATTGCGCCGGGGATGCCCTTATGCTAGAAATGTGCGTTTCCCCGCCCTTTCCGCGGCATGCATATGTTCAACAATGCCTGATCCCGACGACGACGATCTGATGGATCTCGACTTCACGGTGCCGGGGGCGCTCCCTGTCGCCGAGGAGCCGCGGCCGGCACCATCGAGAAGCAGCGTGCCACCCCGCATCGAGGAGGTGGCGCGGCTGTTTGCCGGCGCCGATGTCGAGCCGGCCTGCAGCCTGCTCGAGAGCGTGCTGCACCAGGAGGACTACGGCGACGCCACCGAGCTGGCCTGGGGCATGCTGTTCGACCTCTATCACGACCTGTCGCGGCGCCAGGCCTTCGAATCGCTGGCGCTCGACTTTGCCGGCAAGTTCGAGAAATCGCCGCCGACGTGGACACCGCCAACCGATGGCCCGCCGGCCGTCGGCAAGGACGGTCTGGCCACGGTGACGCTGTCGGGGGTGCTCGGCGCGAACGCGGTGCAGCCGCTGGGCAAGTTGCGCGACATGGCCGGCAAGGTGCCGGGCGTCCGCCTCGACCTCGGCAAGGTGGCCGATGCCGACGACGTCGGCTGCGGCGCCCTGCTGGAGACGCTGCGCGTTTTCAAGAAACTGAAGAAGGCCTGCGTGATGATGGGCGGAGAGCAGATCGCGGCGGCGCTTGCCGCCAAGACGGTGATGGGCGAGCGTAGCCACGAAGCGACCTGGCTGCTGCTGCTCGATCTCTACCAGAACCTGAATCGCCAGGAGGCGTTCGAGGAAACCGCGGTCGGCTATGCCGTGACCTTCGAGGTTTCGCCACCGTCATGGGAGACACCGAAGGCCGCGCCGGCAGCGGCGCCAGCACCGGCCAAGCCGGTCGACGGCTGCGCGCTGACGGGCGAGATCAACGGCGGCGGCCGCGAGCATTTCGCGGCGCTGCTCGCTCATGCCGGCAATCACGACTCGGTACTGATTGATGCCGGCGGACTGCGGCGCATGGATTGTGGTTGCGCCGACGAGTTTCACAAGGTACTCGGCGAATTGCAGGCGGCCGGCAAGACCTTGCGCATTCGTGGCGCCCGTTCCCTGCTGGTGGTACTGTGGCGCGCCCTCGGCATCGACCGCATCGCCACCATCGAGCCGCCCAAACTCTGATTCATCCCCCCCCCATTCAGCGGAGTCACCAATCATGGAGCAGTACCACGGCACCACCATTCTTTCCGTGCGGCGCGGCAGCCGCGTCGCGCTCGGCGGCGACGGCCAGGTCACGCTGGGCAACATCGTCATCAAGGCCAGCGCGCGAAAAGTGCGGCGGCTGTATGGCGAGAAGATCCTCGCCGGCTTCGCTGGCGGCACGGCCGATGCCTTTACCTTGTTCGAGCGCTTCGAGGCCAAGCTCGAAAAGCACCAGGGCAATCTCCTGCGCTCGGCCGTCGAACTGGCCAAGGACTGGCGCACCGACCGCATGCTGCGCCGGCTCGAGGCCATGCTGGCCGTGGCCGACCGCGACAACTCGCTCGTCATCACCGGCAACGGCGACGTGCTCGAGCCGGAATTTGGCATCGTCGCCATCGGCAGCGGCGGCGCCTACGCCCAGGCCGCGGCGCGGGCGCTGCTCGAGAACACGGAACTTCTTCCCGAAGAGATCGTCAAGAAATCGCTCGCCATCGCCGGCGACCTCTGCATCTACACCAACCAGAACCATGTGATCGAAACGCTCTGATGACGCAAACCAGCCAGATGACCCCCGCCGAGATTGTCTCGGAACTCGACAAGCACATTGTCGGCCAGGCTCGCGCCAAGCGTGCCGTGGCGATTGCCCTGCGCAACCGCTGGCGCCGCGCGCAGGTGGCCGAGCCGCTGCGCTCCGAGATAACGCCCAAGAACATCCTGATGATCGGCCCGACCGGCGTGGGCAAGACCGAGATCGCGCGCCGGCTGGCGCGGCTCGCCAACGCGCCCTTCATCAAGATCGAGGCGACCAAGTTCACCGAGGTCGGCTATGTCGGCCGCGATGTCGACACCATCATCCGCGACCTGGCCGAGACGGCGATCAAGGACGCCCGCGAGGTGGCGATGAAGGCCGTGCGCGATCGCGCCATGGATGCCGCCGAGGATCGCATCCTCGACGTGCTGCTGCCCACGGCGCGAACCGGCTTCAGCGAAACGGCGACGGAGGATTCCGGCACGCGGCAGAAGTTTCGCAAGAAGCTGCGCGAGGGCGAGCTCGACGACAAGGAGATCGAGATCGAAGTCGCGGCGCCGGCGGCGTCGATGGAGATCTTCGCCCCGCCCGGCATGGAGGATCTGACCCAGCAGATCCAGGGCATGTTCCAGAACATGGGCTCGGGCAAGCGGCGGACGCGCAAGCTGCCGATCCGCGACGCGCTCAAGGCCATCGCCGACGAGGAGGCCGCGCGCCTCATCAACGACGAGGAGGTGAAGGCCGCCGCGCTGAAGAACGTCGAGCAGAACGGCATCGTCTTTCTCGACGAGATAGACAAGATCGCGACAAGATCGGAAGCGCACGGCGCCGACGTCTCGCGCCAGGGCGTGCAGCGCGACCTGCTGCCGCTGGTCGAGGGCACCACGGTATCGACCAAGTACGGCATGATCAAGACCGATCACATCCTGTTCATCGCCAGCGGGGCGTTTCACCTGGCCAAGCCCTCGGACCTGATCCCCGAGCTGCAGGGGCGGCTGCCGATTCGCGTCGAGCTCGACTCGCTCTCGGTCGACGACTTCCAGTGCATCCTCACCCAGACCGACGCCTGCCTGACGCGCCAGTACCAGGCGCTGCTGGACACCGAGAAGGTCACGGTCGACTTCACCGATGACGGCATCAAGCGCCTGGCCGAGATCGCCTTCGAGGTCAACGAGCGGACCGAAAACATCGGCGCGCGGCGGCTGTACACGGTGATGGAAAAGCTGCTCGAGGAAGTCTCCTTCGAGGCCGGCGCGAAGGAGGGCATCCGTGTGACCGTCGACGCCGCCTACGTCGACGCGCGGCTCGGCGAACTCGCGCGCGACGAAGATCTCTCGCGCTACGTGCTGTGATGCGGTTCGGCGTTCTCCTGGTGGCGCTTGCGGCAGGCTGTACCCACGCCGCCGATATCGAGGTCAAGACACCCTGGACGCGCGCGACGGTGCGCCTGCTCAAAGTCAGCGGTGCCTACATGGAACTGAAAAGCGCGCGGGGCGCGACGCTGGTCGGCGCCAGCAGCCCGGTCGCCGGCAGCGTCGAGCTGCACGAAATGCGCATGGAGGGCGACTTGATGAAAATGCGCGCCGTGCGGCGGCTGGCGCTGCCGGCGGGCAAGCCGGTGGCGCTGACGCCGATGGGTTATCACCTGATGCTCTACGATCTCAGGCAGCAGCTCGTCGAAGGCACGCGGATACCGATCCGCCTCGAGTTCGAGGCCGCCGGCGGACGGCGCGAGATGGTGGAGGTTTCCGCCGAGGTGCGGCCGTTGCGCTAGCGGGCTATGCTCTAACGACTACGCAACGACCAATCAACCGGCGCTTTTCCGGGCGCGATTGCACCGCCAAAAACATCGTGCTGGGCAAATCGGCAAACGGCCGAGATGATCGGGTGGGTGAGTTTGCGTTCATTGGTGATGGCGTAGATTTGTTCCCTGACAGTCTCGATTCTGCCCACGACCCGTACATCGCTCTGGCGAACAACGTAGGACTCGATCGCGGTCGGCGCCACAAAGTACCCGGCGCCCGCCTGGCCAAAAGCCATCATCAGCGCACTGTCGTCAAACTCGCCAACGATGCGGGGATGCAGGTGCTCGAATTCGAGCCACCGCATCAAGCGCGAGTGCAGGGCCACATCCACTCCCGGTAGCAGAAAGGGGACGCCGTCCAGCAGTTGCGGAAACGGGAGATTGCCTTTTTTGACCAGGGACTTCGCCCCAAACACGCTCACCCCGCTCTCTCCCAGGTAATGGTCGTATCCGCGCACATTGAGATTGTCCGGCATGGGCCGGTCAGCAATCACCATGTCGAGACGATGCACCGCCAAATCGGCCAGCAGCGTCGCCAGCCGGCCTTCGCGGCAGATCAGCTTGACGGGTTCGTCCAGGCTCAGCGACGGTTCCACCAGGCGATAGGCCACCATCTTCGGAACGGAATCGGCAATGCCGACGCGAAATGTCACGCTTTGCTGGTGTGCATCGCCACGAATGGAATCAAGCAATTCGCCGCCGAGCGAGAAGATTTGCTCGGCGTAGCCCAGCAACCGCTGGCCGGTTTCCGTCAGTTCCAGACCGCGGCCGACACGGCGGAACAAGTCCACCCCGAGGGTGGATTCGAACTCGCTCAACTGGCCGCTGATCGACTGCGGGGTGAGATGCAACTGTTCGCTGGCGCGAGCGATGCCCCCGGATTTGGCGACCATCCAGAAATAGCGCAAGTGCTTGTAATTGAGGGTTGGCATCGCCTCGATAGTTCGATTTTTTGGATGTTTTATTAAATAATAATCGATTTGCGCGAGGTCTTCATGTTGCCTACACTACACGACACCCCTGTTGAAAGGAGTCCGGACTTGAAACGCGTCATGCTCTTAATCGGTACCCACTTGGCCATCATGCTGGTGCTGGGTATCGTTACCACGCTGACTGGTGCCAACAGGTTCTTTACCGGCGCCGGCCTCGACCTTGGCAAACCGCTGCTCTTCGCCGCGATCATGGGCTTTGGCGGCTCCTTTCTGTCGCTGTGGATGTCCAAGGAAATCGCCAAGTGGAGCACCGGCGCCCGGGTGATCGACGCACCGCGGAATTCGACCGAGTTCTGGCGGGTCGATACCGTGCGCCGCTTCTCCGCCAAGGCCGGTCTGCCGATGCCCGCGTTGTCGGCTACCTCGTGGACTCGTTCCTGCGCAAGGGCGACCAACAGTCCGATGGCCCCGGCATCGGCTACATGATCACCGTG
Organism: Sulfurisoma sp.; assembly: GCA_030691075.1. Classification (GTDB taxonomy): domain Bacteria; phylum Pseudomonadota; class Gammaproteobacteria; order Burkholderiales; family Rhodocyclaceae; genus Sulfurisoma. The sequence goes on from JAUYFI010000085.1 coordinate 50,786, forward strand.
GTGATCCGCGACATCGTCTTCGGTATCCTGGCCAGCGTCGTCGTCATGCACTTCTCGCGCAAGCGCGAGTTTCGCGCCTGATGGGCTCGCCACAGTCGATGATGGCCGCGCTGCGCCGCCTGGGTGGAATGGAATCCGGTGCATTGCCGCAGAACGTCGCCACCGCCGGCATCAACGGCCGACCCGGCTGGATGGCGCTGTTTTCCAGTCCCCCGCCGCTGGAAGACCGGATTGCCGCTCTCGCGGCTGCGTACCAGTAAACGGGCGATACCCAGCATAATGAACAGCTTCACCAGTACCAACCCAAACGTTTCAATCAGGAGGAGAACCCAATGACCATGCAAAACACTGCTCCCATCTCCATCGCCCGCCAGGGCGCCGAGTCGGTATTCGCCACGAACAAGGTGATCCGCAACACCTACATGCTGCTGTCGATGACACTGCTGTTTGCAGCCGCCACCGCGGCAGCCTCCGTGGCGATGAAACTGCCGCATCCCGGGCTGATCATCACGCTGGTCGGTTATTTCGGCCTGCTGTTCGCCACAGCCAAGCTACGCAACAGCGGCTGGGGCATCGTCTCGGTCTTCGCCCTCACCGGCTTCATGGGCTACACGCTCGGGCCCATCGTCAGCCACTATCTCGGCCTGCCCAACGGTGGCCAGACGGTAATGATGGCCATGGCCGGCACCGCCGCGATTTTCCTCGGCCTCTCCGGCTATGCGCTGACCACGCGCAAGGACTTCAGCTTCATGGGCGGTTTCCTGATGGTCGGCATCCTGCTGGCCTTCCTCGCCGGTCTGGCCGCGATCTTCTTCGAGATCCCGGCGCTGTCGCTCACCGTCTCGGCCGCCTTCGTGCTGCTGATGTCGGGCCTCATCCTCTACGAAACATCGAACATCATCCATGGTGGCGAGACCAATTACGTGATGGCGACCGTGACGTTGTTCGTTACCATCTTCAACCTTTTCACCAGCCTGCTGCAACTGCTCGGTTTTATGAACAGCAGCGACTGAACACCGCGCCTTGGGTCGCGAAGAAAAGCCGGCGGAATTATTCCGTCGGCTTTTCCGTTCAGTGAGCCCGACCCTGAAACTCATCATTGACCGGCCATGATCGAACTCCTGCTCAACCCCGAAATCTGGATCGCCTTCTTCACGCTGACCGCGCTGGAACTGGTGCTCGGCATCGACAACATCATTTTCATTTCCATCCTCGTCGACAGGCTGCCGCGCGAGAAGCAGGAGATAGCCCGGCGCATCGGCCTCTTCCTGGCCATGTTCATGCGCATCGGGCTGCTGCTGGTGCTGTCGTGGATCGTCGGGCTGACCGCGCCGGTATTCTCGGTGCTGGGCCAGGATATTTCCGGGCGCGATCTGATCCTGATTTCCGGGGGGCTGTTCCTGATCTGGAAGAGCACCGGCGAGGTGCACCAGTTGCTCGAAGGCGAAGAGGGGGAAGCGTCGCGCAAGGTGGCGTCGAGCTTCGCCGGGGTCATCGTCCAGATCATGGTGATCGACCTCGTCTTTTCGCTCGATTCGATCATCACCGCCGTCGGCATGGTGAGCGAGGTCGCCGTGATGATCGCCGCGGTGGTGGCGTCGGTCGGCTTGATGATGCTGTTTGCCGCGGGCATTGGCCGCTTCGTCTCCGATCATCCGACGATCAAGATGCTGGCGCTGTCCTTCCTCGTCGTCGTCGGCGTCGTGCTGATCGCGGACGGCTTCGGCCACCATGTGCCGAAAGGCTACATCTACTTCGCCATGGCCTTCTCGGTCGGCGTCGAGATGCTCAACATCCGCATGCGCAAGAAGGCGGTGAAGCCTGTCGAACTGCGCGAGCCTTACGTCCGCGAGACAGCCTGACACTGTCGTTGGGTCCAATTCCCCGAGCGTCGGCAATAGAGAAGACCAGCAACTCAGCGGGGTGCGCTGGCGATACGGCCATTACGCCGCCATGCGTTCGCGCCACCCTTCGATCAGCGAATACACCGAAGGAACCACGACCAGCGTCAGCAGCGTCGACGAAATCATGCCGCCGATCACCGCGATGGACAGCGGCTGGTTGGTTTCGGCGCCGGCGCCCAGCCCCAGCGCGGCGGGGAAGAGGGCGAGGATCACGGTGGCCGAGGTCATCAGCACCGGGCGCATGCGGATGGGGCAGGCGTTGCGCAGCGCGGCGTCGACCCGCATGCCCTGCGCGCGCCGCTGGTTGGTGAGGTCGACCAGCAGGATGGAGTTCTTGGCGACGAGGCCGACCAGCAGCACCAGGCCGATCATCGAATAGATGTTGAGCGACTGGTTGAACAGCCACAGCGCGGCGACGCCGCCGACGATGGCCAGCGGCTGCGCCAGCATGACGATGGCGGGCTGGAGGAAGCTGTTGAACTGGCTGGCCAGCACCATGTAGAGCAGCACCAGCGCGAGGGCGAAGGTGAATACCATGTATTTCATGGTCTTCTGGAATTCCTCGGCCTGGCCGATCATCTTGACCTGGTAGCCGAGCGGCAGGTCGGCGGACAAGGCCTTGACCTTGGCCACCGCGTCGCCCAGCGCCATGGTCGGGCTGGCGAAGAAGGTGGTGGCGTATTGCAGGTCGTAGCGGCCGATGACCGCCGGGCCCAGCGATTCCTTGAAGCTCGCCACGGAGTCGAGGCGCACCATCTTGCCGTCCCTGGAACGCATGAAGATTTTCGACAGGTCGGAAGCCTGGCTGAATTCGCCCTCCTTCGCCTTGATGCGGATGTCGTAGCGCTGACCGTCGCCGGGCTCGTCGTTGTATTTGGCGATGTCGATGCCGCCGGTGAGCATGTTCACCGCCAGCGCGACGTCGGCCGAGCCGAGATTGCTCGAGGCGATGCGCAGGCGGTCGGGCTGGAAGACGAGCTGCGGCAGGTCGAGCTGCAGGTCGGTGTCGATGCGGCCGATGCCGGGTTCGGCGGCGAGCTTGTTCTGCAATTCGCGCGACAGGCGGCCGACTTCCCGCAGGTTGTCGCCGCTGAGCACGAACTGCAGCGGGTCGCCGCGCTGGCCCTGCACCATGGGGTAGGGCGCGGCGAAGGCGCGCACGCCGGCCACGTTGGCGAGCTCCTGCTTGAGCATGGCGAGCACCTGCTGCTGCGACAGCTTGCGCTCTTCGCGCGGGGCGAGGCGCACCACCACCATGCCCTGGTTCACCTGGCCGGCGCTGCCCAGGCCGACGAGGGCGAACTCGGTGACGATCTCCTTGTGGGCCTTGAGCAGGGCTTCGACTTCCCTGAGCTTGCCGTCGGTGTAGTCGATGGAGGACCCCAGCGGCGCGCGCAGGAAGACGAGGAAGCGGCCCTCGTCCTGCTCGGGGGCGAAGGCCTTGCCGATGTTGGCGAAGAAGAAGGCGGAGGATGCGACGATGGCGGCGGTGAGCGCCACCACTTTCCAGCGGTGGGTCAGCGCCCATTCCAGCGCATGGACGTAGATCCAGTCGAGCCGGGCGAAGAAGCGGTCGAGCGCGTGATAGATGCGGCCGTGGCTCTTTTCCACCGTGAGGTAGCGCGAGCAGAGCATGGGGGTGAGCGTCAGCGAGACGAAGAGGGAGACGATGACGCCGAAGGTGACGACCACGGCGAAGGAGCGGAAGAACTGGCCGATGATGCCGGAAAGGAAAATGACCGGGGCGAAGATGGAGACCAGCGCGGCGGTGGCGGCGATCACCGCGAACACTACCTCGTTGCTGCCATTCACCGCGGCGGCGACCGGGTCGGGGTCGATCTCCTCGCGGTGGCGGTAGATATTCTCCAATACGACGATGGCATCGTCCACCACCACGCCGATCAAGAGCAGCAGCGCCAGCATGGTCAGCGAATTGAGGGTGAAGCCGAAGAAATGGATCACCGCGATGGCGCCGAGCAGCGAGACGGGAATCGCCAGCGCGATGATCAGCGTCGAGCGCAGCGAGCGCAGGAAGAACCAGACCACCAGCGAGGCGAGGAGGGTGCCCTCGATCAGGTGCTGCTTGAGCGAATTGACGATCTCGAGAATGAACACCGCGTCGTTGGAGACGATGTGCAGCTTGAGGCCCGGCGGCAGTTGCGGCCGCAGCTCGTTCTCCAGCCGCGCCTTGATCTTCTCGGCGATGTCGACGGTGTTGGTATTGGCGATCTTGACGATGCCCAGGCCCACCGTGGTCTCGCCGTTGAAGCGCGCCAGCTGGCGGTTGTCGGTGAGGCCGTCGGTGATCTCGGCGATGTCCCCGAGGCGGACCGGCGCGGCGCCCTTCCAGGCGACGACCAGATCGGACAGGTCGTCGAGCGTGTGGAATTCGAGGTCGAGCTTGACCAGGCTCTCGGTGGTCTGGCCGACGACGAAGCCGCCGGCCATCTGCACGTGCTCGGCGGCGAAGGCGGCGGTGATGTCCTGCGCGGTGACGCCCAGCGCCGCCATGCGGTCGGGCCGCAGGTTCACGCGGATGGTGCGGTCGCGGCGGCCGCCGAGGCGCACCTCGCCGACGCCGTCGATGGTCTCGAGGCGCTTCTTCAGCACGTTGATGGCGTACTGGTTGAGCTGCTGCTGCGTGCGGTCGCCCTGCAGGGCCAGCCACATGATGGGCTGGGCGTTGGTCTCGACCTTGGCGACGATGGGCGGGTCGGTGTCCCTGGGCAGGCGCCGCAGAGCCTGGTTGACCTTGGACTGCACCTCGGTGAAGGCGACGTCCACCTTTTTTTCCAGCGCGAAGGTGATGGCGATCACCGAGACGCCGGGCGAGGAGGTCGACTGGATGTGCTCGATGCCGGGCACCGAGTTCACCGTGGTCTCGATGACGTTGGTGACGGAGGAGTCGACGATGTCCGGGTTGGCGCCCTTGAGCACCGTGGTGATCGACACCACCGGAAACTCGATGTAGGGATAGCGGTCCATGCCGATGCGGTTGAAGGAGAGGATGCCGAACAGCACCAGCACGGCGGAGAGCATCCACGCCAGGACGTGGCGTTTGATGGAAAGCTCGGGCAGGTTCATTACAGTAAAAAAGCCGCGTCAGCGACTCACACCGCTCCCCTCGCCCCTCGCGGGAGAGGGGCCGGGGGAGAGGGGAGGTTTGACCGTGACGGTCGCGCCGTGGGTGAGGAAACCGGCGCCATCCAGCGCGACGGTCTCGCCTTCCTTGATGCCGGCGAGGATCTCGACCACGCCGCCCTTCTTGGCGCCGGCCTGGACGATGCGCTGTTGCGCCTTCTTCTTGCCCTCCTCGTCGACGATGGCATAGACGACCTTGCCGGCCGGGCGCAGCACCACGCTCTGCTCGGGCACCACCAGCGCGGCGGCCTTGGCGGCGATCCGTACCGAGGCATTCACCGTGCCGCCGGACTTCAGCGCGCCGTCGTTTTCGATCTCGACGATGACGTCGAGCGCGCGGCTGGATTCGGAGACGGCGGGGCGGATGTCGGCGATCTTCGCCTCGAATACCCTGCCCGGCGCCTGCGGCGAGGTGAGGCGCACCGCCTGCCCGCGCGACAGGCGCGGCGCGGCGCTCTCGGGGAAGGGCAGGTGGGCGCGCAGGCGCTGGTTCGATACCAGTTGGAACAGCGGATCGCCGAGCTTGACGTAGTCGCCCGGCGCGATCAGCTGGCTCTCGATGACGCCGTCGAAGGGCGCGGCGATGGTGGTCTTGCCCACCGCGCGCTTGCCGATGCCGGCGCGGGCCTGGGCGGACGCGAGCTGCTCGGCAATGGCCGCGCGCTGGGCGCGGGCGTCGTCGGCCGCGTTCTGCGAGAAGAAACCCTTGGCCACCAGGCTTTGTTGCCGCTCGATCAGCCTGTCCTGCTGCGCGAGCAGGGCTTCGAGGCGCTTGACCTCGGCCTGCTCGGACTGGCTGGCGAGCGCGAGGTCGGTGGCGTCGATGACGGCGAGCGTCTCGCCGCGCTTTACCGCCTTGCCGGCGAAGGCGAGGACCCGGGCGACCTTGCCCGCGACTTCGGCGCCGATCTTCGGGTCGATGGCGGCCTCGAGCGTGCCCAGCGTGTCCTCGGTGACCTCGAAGGCGCCGCTCTTGACCTGCGTCACGGTGATCAGCGCCGGCGGCGGGCCGAATTTCTTTTCCTCCGGTCGTCTGTCGCAGGCGGCGAGCAGCAGTGCGGCGCAGAGAACGAACGGGAGGTGTCGGATCATGGTCGAGGCAAGACAGATTCGAGCGCGAAAAGTTGCGCCACTTCCTCGCGGCGGCGCACGAGGTGGGTTGTGGCGCCGTCGACCAGCACCTCGGCGGCGCGCGGCCGGGTGTTGTAGTTGGAGCTCATGGCCATGCCGTAGGCGCCGGCCGAGAGGATGGCCAGCAGGTCGCCGGAGGCCAAGGCGAGTTCGCGGCCGTGGCCGAGGAAATCGCCGGACTCGCAGATGGGGCCGACGATTTCGTAACGCCTGGTCTCGGCCGCCGTGTCGCCAGCGCCGACTTTTTTCACCGGCACGATGTCGTGCCAGGCCTCGTAGAGCGCGGGGCGGGCCAGGTCGTTCATCGCCGCGTCGACCACGGCGAAGTTCTTCTCCGCGCCGTGCTTGATTACCTCGACGCGGGTCAGCAGCAGGCCGGCGTTGCCGACCAGCGAGCGGCCGGGTTCGAACAGCAGCTTTTCCTTGCGCCCGGCGAGCACGGCAAGCAGCGGCGCCAGGTACTCGCTCGCGGTGGGCGCGGCTTCGTCGCGGTAGCGGATGCCCATGCCGCCGCCGACGTCGATGTGCGAGAGCGCGATGCCCTCGCCGGCCAGCGCGTCGACCAGGCCGAGGATCTTCGCGGCGGCCTCGGCGGCGGGCGCGGGGTCGAGCAGTTGCGAGCCGATGTGGCAGTCGATGCCGCGGATTTCCAGGTGCGGCAGGTCGCGGGCGCGGCGATAGAGCGGCAGCGCCTCTTCGAAGGGAATGCCGAACTTGGCGCTCTTGAGGCCGGTCGAGATGTAGGGATGGGTCTTGGGATCGACGTTCGGGTTGACCCGCAGCGAGATCGGCGCGCGCTTGCCCAGACTGCCCGCGACGTCGTCGAGCGTTTCCAGTTCCGCCGCCGATTCGACGTTGAAGCAGAGGATGCCGGCCGCCAGCGCGGCGCGCATTTCCGCGCGCGACTTGCCGACGCCGGAGAACACGACCCTGGCCGGGTCGCCGCCGGCCGCCAGCACGCGGGCCAGTTCGCCGCCGGAGACGATGTCGAAGCCGGCGCCCAGTCGGGCGAAGACATCGAGGATGCCGAGGTTGGAGTTGGCCTTGACGGCGTAGCAGACGAGGGCGTCGCGACCTGCCAGCGCCTGGCGGTAGCCGTCGTAGGCAGCCGTCAGCGCGGCGCGCGAATAGACGTAGCAGGGCGTGCCGAACTGGCGCGCGACGGCGTCGAGGGCGACGTCCTCGATGTGCAGCGCGCCGCCGCCGTCGCGGTGAACGAGGCTCATCGCGAGGCTCCGGGGGCGGTGCTACTATTGGCCGCCCCGGTGGGCGCCGCCGCGGGCTGCGGCGCGGCGGGTGGAGGCGGCAGGGTCAGCGGACCCTTGCTGCCGCAGGCGGAGAGCAGCAGCAGGCTGCCAAGAAACAGTACAGTGCGCATGGCGGTGCGAATCGGAAAAGACGGAAATCCTAACATGGAGGCTGTGTGACCGATCACGAATTCAATGCCCGGGCGGACGCGATGCTGGCACGCATCGAGGCGGCGCTGGAGGCATGCGACATCGACTTCGATTTCGAGACCAAGCCCGGCGGCGTGCTCGAACTCGAGTTCGACAATGGCAGCAAGATCATCATCAATCGGCATTCGGCGGCGCGGGAAATCTGGGTGGCGGCGAAGTCGGGCGGCTATCATTTCCGCCCCGAGGGCGACACTTGGCGCGGTACGCGCGATGGGGAGGAACTGCTGGCCGCGATCGCGCGCTGCATGAGCGAGCAGAGCGGCGAGCGCGTGACCTTGAGTTAGTTTTTCCTCGGCTCGACGATCTTCGGCTTGGCGTCCTGCACCGGCGCGGGTGCGGAAGGCGGCTTGACCGGCGCGGGCGCTTCCTCGGCCGGTGGCTCGGGAATGCTCTCGCGGTAGACGAATTCCGTGCCCGTGCCCTTGCCGCCGGGGTCGTGGGCGGTGACCTGGGTCAGGCCCTCGGGCTTGTCGAGGTACGACTCGGGTATTCCGGCCAGCGCTTTTTCCATGTAGCCGATCCACATCGGCAGGGCGGCCGCGCCGCCGGTCTCGCCGTTGCCCAGCCGCCTGGGCTGATCGAAGCCGATCCAGGCGATACCGACAACGGTGGGCTGGTAGCCGCAGAACCAGGCATCGACGTAGTCATTGGTGGTGCCGGTCTTGCCCGCAATGTCGGTGCGCTTGAGCGCCTGCGCCGCCTTGGTGGCCGTGCCGCGGCGAACGACGTCGTGCATCATGCTGTCCATCAGCCAGGCGTTGCGGCCGTCGATGACGCGCAGGTTTTCGTCGCCGGCAACGGATGGCTGCGCCGCGGCCAGCACGTTGCCGCGGTCGTCTACGATCTGCTTGACGATGTAGGGCTCGACCTTGTAGCCGCCGTTGGCAAACACGGCGTAGCCGGTCAGTTGCTGCCACGGCGTGACCGAGCCGGCGCCGAGCGCCATGGTCAGGTAGGGCGGGTGCTTGTCGGCGTCGAAACCGAAGCGGGCGGCATAGTCCTGGGCGTAGTGCGTGCCGATGGCGCGCAGCAGGCGGATCGAGACCATGTTTTTGGACTTGGCCAGTGCCGTGCGCAATGACATCGGCCCTTCGTACTTGCCGTCATAGTTCTTCGGCTCCCAGGCCTGGGAGCCGGTCTCCTCGGCGGAAATCGAGATGGGTTCGTCGGCGATGATCGAGGCCGGCGTGTAGCCCTTTTCGAGCGCGGCGGAATAGATGAAGGGCTTGAAGCTCGAGCCGGGCTGGCGCCATGCCTGCGTCACGTGGTTGAACTTGTTGCGGCCGAAATCGAAGCCGCCGACGAGGGCGCGGATGGCGCCGTCGACCGGGCTGGCCGCGACGAAGGCGGCCTCGACCTCGGGCAGCTGGACGACCTGCCAGGCACCTTTTTCATCTTTGTTGACCCGGATGATGGCGCCCCGCCGCAGGCGCTTGTTGGCGGGCGCCTTGTCGTCGATCATGCGCGCGGCGAACTTGAGGCCGTCGCCGGAGACTCTCAGCAGTTCGCCGCCGCGCAGGTAGGCGCGAACTTCCTTCGGGCTTGCGGCGAGTACCAGGGCAGGGCGGAGATCGTCGGCGTCATCGAAGTCCTGCAGAAGATCCTCGATGTCCTCGTCCTGGTCGGACTGGATACCGGCCATGTCGGCATAGGCCTCGGCACCGCGGTAGCCATGACGACGGTCATAGTCCATCACGCCACGGCGCAATGCCGCATAGGCAGCCTGCTGGTCGGCCTTGGTGATGGTGGTGATCACGCGCAGGCCGTGGCTGTAGGCCTCCTCGGGAAAGCGCTCGACGACCATCTGCCGCGCCATCTCGGCGACGTGGTCGGCGGGCACGCCGAAGTCGTTGACGTCGCGCTTGACGTGGAGAGTCTCCTGCTGTGCCGTCTTCCAGATGGCATCGGTGAGATAGTCGAGATCGTGCATCCGCCGCAGCACGTAGAGCTGGCGCAGCCGGGCGCGCTTGGGGTTGGCCACGGGATTGAAGGCCGAGGGCGCCTTGGGCAGGCCCGCCAGCATGGCCGCCTCGGCGACCGTCAGACTGGCGAGCGGCTTGCCGAAATAAATCTGCGAAGCCGCCGAGAAGCCGTAGGCGCGCTGACCGAGGTATATCTGATTGATATAAAGCTCGAGTATTTCGTCCTTTGTCAGGTTGTTCTCGATTTTGAACGCGAGCAAGGCCTCGTAGAGTTTGCGCGTCAGGGTCTTCTCGGTCGAAAGGAAGAAGTTGCGCGCCACCTGCATCGTGATGGTCGAGGCGCCCTGCCGCTTGCCACCGCTGACAAAATTGGAATACGCCGCGCGCAGGACACCGATGGTATCGATACCGGGATGCTGATAGAAGCGTTCGTCCTCCGCCGCCAGAATGGCCTGCTTCATCACCGGGGGAACGTCCTGGATGCGCACGAAATTGCGCCGTTCCTCGCCGAATTCGCCGATCATGTGGCCGTCGGCGGTGTAGATGCGCAAGGGGATGCGGGGGCGGTAGTCGGTCAGCACCTCGAGCGAGGGCAGTTGCGGATAGGCGAGGATGAGAACGATGCCCGCCAGCGACAGGGTGATGAAGATCAGGCCCAGCAGCGCAAGCAGCGGGTAAACCACCCAGCGCAGCGGTGCCGGCATGGGAGGGAACGGTGGTAACCGAGGGGGAAGCATCATGGGGTGCCAAATTATAGCTGTGCCGGCGGAAAGGCCTCCCGGAAAGTCGTCTCAAAGATTTTGCTTTACAGCCGTTATAGTTGCTGCTAGCATCTAAAGTAGATTATCCATAGTTGTCCTAACCTCAAGTTAAAAAAGGGAAAAGTTCTTGCAGATCGACCTCTCGATCTTCAACCCCAAGGCGCGACCCCTGATCGGACTGGATGTCAGTTCGTCGTCAGTGAAGATGGTCGAGCTGGCCGATGCCGGCAAGGGTGAGTGGCGCGTCGAGCGCTATGCAATCGAGCCGCTGCCCAGGGATGCAGTGGTTGACGGCAATATCGCCAACATGGATGCGACCAGCGAAGCCATACGCCGCTGCTGGCAGCGCCTGGGGACTTCGACAAAGTATGTCGCGATGGCGCTGCCGACCGCGGCGGCGATCACCAAGAAGATTATTCTGCCCGGCAATCTGCGAGAGGCCGAGATGGAAGTGCAGGTCGAGTCGGAGGCCAATCAGTACATTCCCTTCGCGCTGGAGGAGGTGAACCTCGATTTCCGGGTGATCGGACCGGCGCCCTCAAGCCCCGATGAAGTCGAGGTGCTGATCGCGGCGTCGCGCAAGGAAAAGGTCGAGGATCGCGTGGCCTGTGCCGAGAGCGCGGAGTTGAAGCCCGTCGTCATGGATATCGAGGCCTATGCGGCCCAGGCGGCCTATGAGCTGGTTGTGGCGCAGTTGCCGGGGGGCGGCAAGGATCAAAATATCGCGCTGGTCGATATTGGCGCCAACGCGATGAAAGTCACGATCATGCGCGAGGATCAGCCGATCTACACGCGGGAGCAGGCTTTTGGCGGGGGACTGCTGACGCAGGACATCATGCGGGCCTATGGCATGAGCGCGGACGAGGCCGAGAACCTCAAGCGCTCGGGCGCGGGGCCGGACAACTACCAGGCGGAACTACTCCAACCCTTCCTCGAGAATCTGGCGCTCGAGGTTTCGCGGGCATTGCAGTTCTTCTTTAGCTCGACGCAACATAGCGAAGTCCAACAGATTGTGCTGTCGGGGGGGTGTGCCACTACTCCGGGAATCGACGAGATCGTCGGTACCCGCACCGAGATCAATGCCATCGTGGCCAATCCATTTGCGGGAATGACGCCCTCGCCGCGAATTCGGGCCAAGCAACTCGCGGCCGATGCTCCATCCCTGATGGTGGCTTGCGGACTCGCGCTGCGGAGGTTCGATCAGTGATCCGCGTCAACCTGCTCCCCCATCGCGAAGAAAAGCGCAAGGCGCGGCGCACACAGTTCTACGCGATGTCCGGCATGGTGGTCGTGCTGGCGGCCTTGATCTGGCTCTTTGGTTTTCTCACCATCGGTCGCTGGATCGGGACGCAGGACGAGAAGAATGAATTCCTCAAGAAGGAAATCGAAGTTCTTGACAAAGACATCGCCGAGATCAAGCGCCTGAAGGAGCAAACCGAGACGATGTTGGCGCGCAACCGCGTAATCGAGTCGCTCCAGGCGACACGTTCCGAGGCGGTACACCTATTCACCGAACTTGCCCGGCAGGTGCCGGAAGGGATTTACCTCCGCAGCGTCAAGCAGACAGGGCGAAAAATTGCACTCAATGGATTCGCCCAGGCGAATGCACGAGTTTCAGAGTTGATGCAGAAGCTTGATGCGTCTCCGTTGCTCGAGCGTCCGGTCCTCATTGAAATAAGGTCGGCGGCGGTAGGCGGAAGACGCCTGAGCGAATTCAACCTGACTATCGATATTACGCAGCAGACGGCGACAACCGACAAGAAGGATGTCAAGGCTGGAGTCAAGTCGTGAAAAAGATTTCCGCTCCGAAAATTGCGCTCAAGGTGCCCAAGGTCGATTTCCAAGCCTTGGCGAGCGACTTCAAGACTCTGGATCCAAAGGATCCCGGTCTTTGGCCGATCGCACCGAAAGTGGTTATTTTGACCGGTCTCTTCGTTGGTCTTCTGGCGGCCGAGGCCTGGTTTGGTTGGCGTGCCCAGTATGAAGAACTCGAGCAGAAGCAGAAGCAGGAGCAGAGTCTCAAGGATGATTGGCTAGGCAAGAAAAAGCAAGCGGTGAATCTGGATGCCCACCGCAAGCAATTGGCCGAAATAGACCAGAAGTTCGGCGCACTGCTCAAGCAACTCCCGAACAAGACGGAAATGGAGTCGCTGCTCATCGACATCAACCAGGCGGGCTTGGGTCGTGGCCTGCAGTTCGAGATATTCAGACCCGGCGGCGAATCGCGTCGTGACTTCTATGCCGAACTGCCCGTTTCGCTGAAACTGACCGGGAACTACCATGATCTTGGCGCTTTTGCCGGTGACATCGCCCGGCTATCGCGCATCGTGACCCTCAACGAAATCAGTCTCGTGCCAGGGAAGGATAATGTCATGACCATGGATACCGTGGCGAAGACCTTCCGTTATCTCGATGAGCAAGAACTCGCAGCAGTGAAAAAAGCTCAGCAGGGAGCGAAGAAATGACATGGCTTTCGCGCCTTCTCCTGCTTGCCAGCCTTCTCCTGCTTGCCGCTTGTGCCGCCGAGGAGTATCAGGACATCAAGGAGTGGATGCGTGAGTCCTCCGCGGACATGAAAGGCAATGTTCCTCCCCTGCCCGAGTTGAAGGCTTTCCCCGTGGTGGCCTATGATGGCAGCACTTTGGTGGACCCTTTTAGTGGCAACAAGGTCGTCCCTGAGCGTAGCATGGCGGCCGGGGGAAAGACTCCCGATTTCGATCGACCAAAAGAGCCGTTGGAGGCTTACCCGCTTGAGTCGCTCAAGCTTGCCGGAATCATCCTCCCGGGTGTCGGCAACACCAAGACGGCTTATGCCCTGATCCGCTCGAATGACGGACTTAGCTATGTCGTGGTGGGCTCCCATCTCGGCCAGAACTTCGGCGTAGTGACGGCCATTACCGCCAGCGACGTCAAAATCAAGGAAACCGTCAAGGATCCGACGGGGCAGACGGCCGACTGGGTCGATCGCCCGGTCAGTCTTTACCTGGAGGGTGCAAAGAAATGAGCCCGATGACCAAGACTTTTAATTTTTTGGCGCGTGCCATGCTCGCGTTGCATCTCTTCCCGCTGATCGCAATTGCCCAGCCGAGCGGGAACAGCATCGACACCCTGCAGATTGGCCAGCATGACGGGATGACGGTGGTGAAAATTGGCCTGCGCCAGGCACTGACGGCGCCCCCCTCCAGTTTTTCCGTTGCCGACCCAGCCCGCATCGTCTTCGATTTTCCCCAGGCCAGCAACAGCCTTGGCCGCAATGTGCAACAGGCCGATCAGGGTGAGCTCCGCAGCGTCAATATCGTTCAGGCCGGCGATCGTACCCGCATGGTGCTCAACCTCAAGAAAATGACGCCTTTCGAGACGCGCCTGGAGGGTGGCTTTGTTCTCGTCACGCTGCAATCTTCGATGCCGCCGACCGCTGCCGCGCCGGCGGCGGACAAGCCGGCGCAGCATTTCCCCGAGGTAAAGGGGAGGGTTGCCGACGAGCATTTCATCCGCGACATTACTTTCCGTCGCGGCCCCGCCGGGGATGGCGTCATCGCGGTGGATCTGGCCGACACCAACACGGGCATCGACGTGCGCCAGCAGGGAACCAGTCTGATTGTCGACTTCCAGAAAACCCAATTGCCCGAGCGTCTGCGTCGCAAGCTGGATGTCATGGATTTCGCGACGCCGGTGGCTACGGTGGCGACAACCACGGTCGGCGAAAACGTGCGGGTGACCATCACGCCGACCGGCCTGTGGGAGCACGCCGCCTACCAGACCGACAATCAGTTCGTGGTTCAGGTCAAGCCGGTCAAGGATGACCCGAACAAGCTGTTTCAGGGCACGCAGCAGCGTGGCTTCCAGGGCGAGAAGATTTCGTTGAATTTCCAGAATGTTGCCGTACGCGAATTGCTGCATGTTTTCGCGGATATTACTGGCTTCAACATCGTTGTTGCCGACAACGTGGCCGGCAACGTGTCGCTGCGGCTCAACGACGTACCGTGGGACCAGGCGCTGGAAATCGTGATGCAGCAGCAGAACCTGGCGATGCGCAAGAACGGCAATGTTCTTCAGATTGCTCGTGCCGCGGAACTCACCCGGCAGGAAGAGGATGCCCTCAAGGCCAAGCAGGCGCTCATCGACCTGGAATCCACCAAGACCGAAAGTTTCCAGGTCAACTACCAGAAAGCCGACGCGATATCCAAGCTGTTGACCGATTCGAAGCAACCGGTGCTGTCGAAGCGTGGAACCGCCGTGGTGGATCCCTATACAAACCGCATTTTCGTGACGGATACCCCGAGCCGCCTGAATGATGTACGGCAGTTGATCGGCGCCATCGACATTCCAGCCCGCCAGGTGCTTATCGAAGCCAAATTTGTTCAGGCGAGCAAGACATTCAGCGAGGCTCTGGGCGCACGATTGAGTTTCACCAACACCAAGGATACATTCCTGCGCCGCGGCGATCCATCGGTGCTTCTGGCGAATGCCGCCAACCCCATGTCATTCTCTCCCGGGATTCCCGGGGGCAACACGCTCAGGTTCGCACTCTTCAACGCCGACGCGACGCGCATCATTAATCTCGAGCTGCAGGCATCTGAACAGGATGCTCGCGCCAAGACCATATCGAGCCCGCGGGTCGTCGCCGAGAACAATAGCAGCGCGAAAATTTCCGATGGCACGACTTTCTACATGACGATCCCAGCATCGGGCAATACGGCGGCGAGTTCCACGACCATTGATGCCTCCCTCAGTCTGACCGTGACGCCGCAGATCACGCCCGATGGCAAGGTCAAGATGAAACTGGCTGTGGCCAAAAAATCCCTGGCTGGCGCACCGACCGCGCAGGGAGTCAACGTTCGCAACTCGGAAGTGACGACCGATGCAACCGTGGATAACGGCGGCACCTTGATCCTCGGTGGAGTTACGGTGGCAGAATCAGGCGAGTCGGTCGACAAAGTTCCCGTTCTGGGCGATATCCCGATTATCGGCGCACTCTTCCGCTCCAAGACCGCGACTGCCTCCGACAGCGAACTTCTGGTTTTCATCACGCCGCGCATTCTCGATCCAAAGTTGTCGTTCTGATTCATTCGTTCCTCCGCATTGCCCAGTTATCTGTCGGGGCGCGATGACCGCCTGCCGAAATCTTTGCCTTGTCGGCATGATGGGTGCCGGCAAGACCACGGTCGGTCGGCAGTTGGCCAAGAAGCTCGGTCGACGTTTCGTCGATGCGGATCACGAGATCGAGGCGCAAACCGGAGTGAGCATCCCGACCATATTCGAGATCGAGGGTGAGGCGGGCTTCCGCAGACGAGAAGCCGAGACTATCGAAGCGCTGACGCGGGAAAGCGGCCTGGTGCTGGCCACCGGCGGTGGCGCGGTGCTCGATCCCGCCAACAGGCGCAGGCTCGGGGAATCGGGCTTGGTCGTCTACCTGCGTGTGCTACCCTTGGCGCTTTACGAACGCACTCGGCACGACCGCAACCGTCCGCTGCTGCAGGTTGCCGACCCACTGGCTAAACTCGAAGAACTCTTTGCCCAGCGCGACCCGCTTTACCGCGAGGTTGCGGACGTGGTGGTCGACACGGCGGCCAGCGGTGGGGTTGGCAGTCTGGTGCGTTTTATCGAACAGGAAATACGGAAGCAATGCGAACCCTGAACGTTGCGCTCGGCGCGCGTGCCTATCCCATCCACATCGGTCCCGGACTGCTGCAAAGGGTTGACCTCGTTGCTGCTCACCTGCGTACGCCGCGGGTCACGATTGTTTCCAACACCGTTGTCGCGCCCCTATATCTGGATGCCTTTGTCGCTAGCCTGGAAAAAGCCGGCATTGGCGTGACGCCGATCGTGTTGCCCGACGGCGAGGCTCACAAGAACGCCGCGACCCTCGACACCATTTACGATCACCTGCTGGCCGAGCGTTGCGACCGGACAATGACCGTCGTGGCGTTGGGCGGTGGCGTGATCGGCGACCTCGCCGGCTATGCCGCCGCGACTTATCAGCGCGGCGTGCCCTTCATCCAGGTGCCGACGACTCTGCTGGCCCAAGTGGATTCTTCCGTCGGCGGCAAGACCGGCATCAACCATCCGCGCGGCAAGAACATGATCGGCGCCTTCTGGCAGCCGCAACTGGTGCTGGCCGACACCGACACCCTCAAGACTTTGCCGGACCGGGAACTGTCGGCGGGATTGGCCGAAGTGATCAAGTATGGCTTGATCCGCGACCTGCCTTTTCTCGACTGGCTCGAGGCCAACATGGATCGCCTGCTGGCGCGGGAAGCAGACGCCCTGTCCCACGCCATCGAGCGCTCCTGCGCCAACAAGGCCGAGGTGGTCGCCGCCGATGAGCTCGAAATGGCAAAGGAGGGTGGCCGCGCCCTGCTCAATCTCGGACACACCTTCGGCCACGCCATCGAGACCGGCGTCGGTTACGGCGAGTGGCTACACGGTGAGGCGGTGGCTGCCGGTACGGTGATGGCAGCCGACCTGTCGCGCCGTTTGGGCTGGCTTTCCCGTGATGACTTCGAGCGAGCCGTCGCGTTGCTGGCGAAAGCTGGCTTGCCCACCCGAAGCCCCGAGTTGGGCACCGACCGTTATCTCGACCTGATGTCTCACGACAAGAAAGTCATCGCCGGACGTCTGCGCCTGGTGCTACTGAAGCGTCTCGGCGAGGCCGTGACCTACGGCGAGGCAGCGCCGGGCGATATCCGTGCCGCCATCGAGTCCTGTTGTGGTTGAGCAGCGTTACGCTGGCTACGCGGTCATCGATTCGAGATCGCGCGGGCGCCAGCATGCGGAAGCGCCGCCCAAGGCGCGCAGCGAATTCCAGCGCGACCGCGACCGCATCATTCATTCGACGGCCTTTCGCCGCCTCGAGTACAAGACCCAGGTCTTCGTCAATCACGAGGGTGATCTCTTCCGCACCCGCCTGACCCACTCGATCGAGGTTGCCCAGATCGCCCGCTCGGTGGCGCGGGCGCTGTGTCTCAACGACGACCTGGTCGAGGCCATCGCACTGGCCCATGACCTGGGCCACACGCCCTTTGGCCATGCCGGCCAGGAAGCCCTCGACGCCTGCATGAAGGACCACGGCGGCTTCGAGCACAACCTGCAGAGCCTGCGCACCGTCGACCTGCTCGAGGAGCGCTATGGCGCTTTCGACGGCCTCAACCTCATGTACGAAACGCGCGAAGGCATTCTCAAGCATTGCCCGCCGGCCAAGGCGCTTCAGCTCGGCGATCTCGGCCGGCGCTTCCTCGACGAGCGCCGCCCCTCGCTCGAGGCGCAGCTGACCAACCTCGCCGACGAGATCGCCTACAACAACCATGACGTCGACGATGGTCTGCGCTCGGGCCTGATCGACGAGTCGATGCTTGAAGGCGTTAGCCTCTATGCCCGCCATGCCGCCGCGGCGCGCGAGGAATTCCCCGCGATTTCCGGCCGCCGCCTGGTAAGTGAGACTGTCCGCCGCATGATCGGCGCGCTGGTCGAAGACCTGCTCGAAGAGTCCGGCCGGCGCATTCGCGAAGCGGGCGTGGCCACCCTCGCCGACGTTCATGTTGCACCGCCGTTGATCGGCTTCAGCCCGGCGATGCAGGCGGAGAACCGCGAACTCAAGACCTTCCTGCGCGAGAACCTCTATCGCCACTATCAGGTGCTGCGCATGACCAACAAGGCGCGGCGCATCATCGGTGAACTCTTTGACGCTTTCACGGCTACCCCGCGCTTGCTACCGCCGCAATATCAGCAGATGGCGGATCGCGATGCGTGCGACCCGGTGAACGCCGTTGCCGCGCCGGCCGTCCGTGCCCGCGCCGTGGCTGATTACATTGCAGGCATGACCGACCGTTACGCCATCAAGGAACATCGCCGTCTCTTCGGCGTCGGCGAGATCGACTGAAAGTTTAAGCCCCTATTAAAAACCGCGGTTTGCGCCCAACCATGGTTCGATACCAAGGCAATCGCATGAATGCCGATGTCGTGGACATCTGAAATAGTCGTTCACGATAAATGGATTGCAAGGGGGCTGTTCACCGGCGTTGGATTTATTTGGTCTCCTGTCTTTTTGGGGTGTGCCATGGAGACGAAGTGCCGCAGTCCTTCCAGGTCCCGGATGGAAATGCCGCCGTATTCGATGCTCAGGCAACCGGCATCCTCCAGCACCTTGAGCGCGCGGTTGACACGTTGCCGCGAGACGCCGGCGAGGTAGCCGAGTTCCGCCTGCGAGATGGCAAGGTGGCGGCCGAGGCCGGGATAGAGCACGGGGTTGAACAGCGAGGCCAGGCAGCGCGCGACGCGGGCGTCGGTGTCGAGCAGGCGCTCGGATTCGAGCAGGCCGATGAACTGGCCGAGACGCTCGTTGAGCTGGACGAGCAGATGGCGGTTGAAGCCGATGCTGTGGTCGAGCAGCCACTGGAAAGTCTCGCGCCGCATATGGGCGACGCGGCTGTCGCGCAACGCGACGGCGTCATACTTGCGCGGCTCGGTCTTGAGCATCGAGCCCTCGCCGAACCAGCCGCCGGGCGACACGCCGGTCAGTGTCGCGGTCTTGCCCGAGTCGAGGTCGCTGGAGACCTTGAGCAGGCCGTCGATCACGCCCAGCCAGTGCTCGACCGGCTCGCCCTTGCGGCAGGCGTAATGGCCGGCCGGGATGGCGCGCTCGAAAATCCCCGCCTCGACGCGGGCCAATTCGGCGGCCGAGAGGTCGCAGGCCCAGCGGCACCGGCGCAGGGCCTCGGCCAGGGTCGGAGATGGCGCCGGGGAGTTTTTCTGGAGATTGTCGGCCACGCGACAATTGTAGGACGAACCGTCGTTACAATGGCCGCAACAGACCGCAACGATCCCCATCGGAAGCGGCGCGAAGGAGGAGGCTCTGGATGGCGGCAACAGCGGACGCCTCTGCGTCCGGTTTGGCTCTGGACACTTTCCCGCGCCTGCTGCTGCAGCATGCGCGCGTGCGCGGCGGCAAGACCGCGACGCGCGAAAAAGATCTCGGCATCTGGCAGTCGTGGACCTGGCAAGAGGCCGCCGACGAAACCCGCGCCATGGCCGCCGGCCTGGCCGCGCTGGGCTTCAGGCGCGGCGATCACCTCGCCATCATCGGCGACAACCGCCCCCGCCTCTACTGGGCGATGTGCGCGGCGCAGATGCTCGGCGGCATTCCCGTGCCGCTCTACCAGGATGCCGTGGCGGCGGAGATGATCTTCGCCCTGCAGGACGCCGAAATCCGCATCGCCATCGTCGAGGACCAGGAGCAGGTCGACAAGCTGCTCGAAGTCCGCGAGCAGTGCCCGGCGATCGAGCACATCCTTTACGACGACCCGCGCGGCATGCGCCACTACACCCAGACCTTCCTGCAGAGCCTCGACGAGGTCGTGGCGATGGGCGGCATCCACAACAGGAATCAGCCCGAGTTCATCGAGGCGGAGATCGCACGGGGGAAGACCGACGACGTGGCGATCATGCTCTACACCTCCGGCACCACCGGCAAGCCCAAGGGCGTCTGTCAGACCCACGCGGCCTTCATCGCCGCGGCGCGCGGCGGCTGCGGCTTCGACCGGCTCGACGACAGCGACGAGATCCTCTCCTACCTGCCGATGGCCTGGGTCGGCGACCACCTGTTTTCCTACGCCCAGGCGCTGTATGCCGGCATCACGGTGAACTGCCCCGAGTCGAGCGAGACGGTGCCCATCTGCCTGCGCGAAATCGGCCCGACCTACT
The DNA here is from genome assembly GCA_030691075.1 of Sulfurisoma sp. Taxonomy (GTDB): domain Bacteria; phylum Pseudomonadota; class Gammaproteobacteria; order Burkholderiales; family Rhodocyclaceae; genus Sulfurisoma. The sequence continues at coordinate 70,801 of JAUYFI010000085.1, forward strand.
ATTTCGCGCCGCCGCGCGTCTTCGAGAACCTGCTGACCCAGGTGATGATCCGCATGGAGGACGCCGCGGCGATCAAGCGCGGCATGTTCCACTACTTCATGGCGGTGGCGAAGCGCTGCGGCGCCGAGATACTCGACGGCCGGCCGGTGACGCCGCTTGATCGCCTGCGCTACGCGCTCGGCAACCTGCTGGTCTACGGCCCGCTGCGCAACGTGCTCGGCATGAGCCGCATCCGCGTCGCCTACACGGCGGGCGCGGCGATCGGCCCCGACCTGTTCCGCTTCTACCGCTCGATCGGCATCAACCTCAAGCAGCTCTACGGCCAGACCGAAACCTGCGCCTACGTCTGCCTGCAGCCGGACGGCGGGATCAAGTTCGACTCGGTGGGCAAGCCGGCGCCGCAAGTCGAGGTGAAGGTGGCCGACAACGGCGAGATCCTGGTGCGCGGGCCGATGCTGCTCAAGGAATATTACAAGCGGCCGCGGGACACGGCCGAAGCCATCGACGCCGAAGGCTATTTCCACACCGGCGACGCCGGCTTCCTCGACGAGGACGGCCACCTCAAGATCATCGACCGCGCCAAGGACGTCGGCAAGCTTTCGACCGGCGCGATGTTCGCGCCCAACTACATCGAGAACAAGCTCAAGTTTTTCCCGCACATCAAGGAGGTCGTGGCTTTCGGCCACGACCGCGCCATGGTCTGCGCCTTCGTCAATATCGACATGGGCTCGGTGGGCAACTGGGCGGAACGGCGCGGCCTGGCCTACAGCGGCTACACCGACCTGACCGGCAAGGCCGAGGTGCTCCAGTTGATCGGGGAATGCGTCGAGCAGGTCAATGCCGAACTGGCTCACGACGCCATGCTGGCCGGCACGCAGATCCACCGCTTCCTGGTGCTGCACAAGGAACTCGACCCCGACGACGACGAGCTGACGCGAACCCGGAAAGTGCGCCGCGGTTTCATTTCGGAGAAGTACGGCGTGCTGATCGACGCGCTTTACTCGGGCAAGGCATCGCAGTTCATCGAAACGCAGGTTCGCTTCGAGGACGGCCGCACCGGCAAGGTGTCCGCCGACCTGGCGATCCGCGATGCGAAGACCTTTCCCGCCGGCGCGGCGGCGAGAAAGGCCGCATGATGGGCGAGCGCGTCATCGGCGACGTCATCCTCGACCTGCGCAACATTTCGCTGGCCTTCGGCGGCGTCAAGGCGCTGACGGAAATTTCCTTCGACGTGCGCGAGCACGAGATCCGCGCCATCATCGGCCCCAACGGCGCCGGCAAGAGCTCGATGCTCAATGTCATCAGCGGCGTCTACCGGCCGCAGCAGGGCGAGATCGTGTTTCACGGCGAGCACTTCGCGCGGATGAACTCCTACAAGGCGGCCAAGGCCGGCATCGCCCGCACCTTCCAGAACATCGCGCTGTTCAAGGGCATGTCCGTCCTCGACAACATCATGACCGGCCGCACCCTGATGATGAAGGCCAACCTGCTGCAGCAGGCCTTCTGGTGGGGGCCGGCGCGGCGCGAGGAACTGGCGCACCGGGCCAAGGTGGAGGAGATCATCGACTTCCTCGAGATCCAGCACATCCGCAAGACGCCGGTGGGACGGTTGCCCTACGGCCTGCAAAAGCGCGTGGACCTCGGTCGCGCCCTGGCCATGGAGCCGCGCATACTGCTGCTCGACGAACCGATGGCCGGCATGAACGTCGAGGAGAAGCAGGACATGAGCCGCTTCATCCTCGATGTAAACGACCAGATGGGCACCACCATCGTGCTGATCGAGCACGACATGGGCGTGGTGATGGACATCTCGGATCGTGTCGTGGTGCTCGACTACGGCAAGAAGATCGGCGACGGCAGTCCCGACGCGGTGCGCGCCAATCCGGAAGTCATCCAGGCTTACCTGGGTGCTTCGCACTAGGAAAACAGCCATGGCCTTCTTCCTCGAAACCCTGATCGGCGGCTTGATGGCGGGCATGCTCTACTCGCTGGTGGCGATAGGCTTCGTGCTGATCTTCAAGGCGTCCGGCGTGTTCAACTTCGCCCAGGGCGCGATGGTGCTGTTCGCCGCGCTGGCGATGGCGCGTTTTTCCGAGTGGGTTCCCGGCTGGACCGGCGTCAGTAGCCCGCTTTTCGCCAACAGCGTCGCCTTCGTGCTGGCCGGCATCATGATGTTCGTCGTGGCCTGGCTGATCGAGCGGCTGGTGCTGCGCCATCTGGTGAACCAGGAAGGTGCCACGCTACTGATGGCGACGCTGGGCATCGCCTATCTGCTGGAAGGCATCGGCCAGGGCATCTTCGGCAACGACATCTACAAGATCGACGTCGGCATGCCCAAGGAACCGGTGTTCGTGCTGCAGAACGTCTTCGAGGGCGGCATCCTCATCAATAAGGAAGACTTCATCGCCGCGCTGATCGCCGCGCTGCTGGTCGGCGCGCTGACGCTGTTCTTCCAGAAAACCGCCACCGGCCGCGCGCTGCGCGCGGTGGCCGACGACCACCAGGCCGCGCAGTCGATCGGCATTCCGCTCAACCGCATCTGGGTGATCGTCTGGTGCGTCGCCGGCGTGACGGCGCTGGTCGCCGGCATCATCTGGGGCTCCAAGCTCGGCGTGCAGTTCTCGCTCGCCACGGTCGCCATGCGCGCGCTGCCGGTGGTGATTCTCGGCGGGCTGACCTCGGTGCCGGGCGCCATCGTCGGCGGGCTGATCATCGGTGTCGGCGAGAAGCTGTCCGAGGTTTTTCTCGGCCCCTATGTGGGCGGCGGCATCGAGATCTGGTTCGCCTATATGCTGGCGCTGGTTTTCCTGATGTTCCGGCCGCAGGGACTGTTCGGCGAGAAGATCATCGACCGGGTATAGAAAATGGCCCCCCACGCTCACATTCGTTCGCTGCCCCCCACGGGGGGGCGTAGCCTCCCTTGGGGCGGCCCTGCGGGAGACTAGCCATGATTTATCGCGAAAACGGCCAGTTCAAGACGTCCTACGCGGCGGACCAGCAGATTTTCCCCATCGTTCAGGATCGCTGGGCGATGCTGCTGCTGCTCGTCGTCGCCTTCGTCGGCGTGCCGCTGCTGTCCAGCGAGTATCTGTTCCGCGCCATTTTCATTCCCTTCCTGATCCTGTCGCTGGCCGCCATCGGCGTGAACCTGCTGGTCGGCTACTGCGGCCAGATCACGCTGGGCGCCGGCGCCTTCATGGCCGTCGGCGCCTATGCCGCCTACAATTTCTCGATCCGCATCGATGGCATGCCGCTGCTCGGCGCACTGCTGCTCGGCGGCCTTTCCGCCGCCGCCATGGGCATCGTCTTCGGCGCGCCCAGCCTGCGGGTGCGCGGCCTCTATCTGGCGATGGCGACGCTGGCGGCGCAGTTCTTCTGGGACTGGGCTTTCCTGCGCATCAAATGGTTCACCAACGACGCGCCGTCCGGTTCGGTGTCCATTTCCCATCTGCAGGTCATGGGCTGGCCCATCGAGTCGCCGGTCGAGAAATACCTGTTCTGCCTGACGCTCCTCGCCGTCTTCGCCCTGGCGGCGAAGAACCTGACCCGCAGTTCGATCGGCCGCCAGTGGATGGCCATCCGCGACATGGACGTCGCAGCCGAGGTGATCGGCATCCGCCCCATGTTCGCCAAACTCTCGGCCTTCGCCGTCAGCTCCTTCTACGTCGGCGTGGCCGGCGCGCTGTGGGGCTTCGTGCACCTGAGTTCGTGGGAGCCGGCGGCCTTCTCGGTCGATCGCTCCTTCCAGTTGCTGTTCATGGTCATCATCGGCGGCATGGGCTCGATCATGGGCAGCTTCTTCGGCGCGGCCTTCATCGTGGTGCTGCCGATTTTCCTCAACCAGATGCTGCCCTGGCTGGGCGAACTGGTCGGGCTGTCGATTTCCACCGCCGCCGTTTCCCACGCGGAGTTCATGATCTTCGGGGCGCTGATCGTGTTCTTCCTGATCGTCGAGCCCCACGGCATCGCCCGGCTGTGGTCCACGGGCAAGGAAAAACTGCGGCTCTGGCCGTTTCCGCATTAACCGTTTTATCGCAGGCGCATCAAACCCACACAAGGAGGAGACACATGAAACTACGCAAACTCGCCCTGGCCGCCTCGCTGGCCACCCTCGGCCTGTCGTCCCTGATCACGGCGCCCGCTTATGCCCAGGCCAAGGAGCAGTTCTTCCCGGTGCTGGTGTATCGCACCGGCGCCTACGGGCCGAACGGCACGCCCTGGGCCAACGGTTACATCGATTACTTCAAGCTGGTCAACGCCAAGGGCGGCATGAACGGCGTCAAGATCATCTTCGAGGAATGCGAATTCGGTTACGCCACCGACCGCGGCGTCGAGTGCTACGAGCGCCTCAAGGGCAAGCATGGCGGCGCCACGCTGGTCCAGCCGCTGTCGACCGGCGTCACCTTCGCCCTCACCGAGAAGGCGGCGACGGACAAGATTCCGCTGATCACCGCCGGCTACGGCCGCAGCGAATCGCAGAACGGCGCCGTGTTCGCCTGGAACTTCCCGCTGCTCGGAACCTACTGGGTCGGCGCCGACGTGGCGATCCAGCACATCGCCAAGAAGGAAGGCGGCTTCGACAAGCTCAAGGGCAAGAAGATCGCGCTGGTCTATCACGACAGCCCCTATGGCAAGGAGCCGATTCCGCTGCTGCAGGAACGCGCCAAGATGCACGGCTTCGACGTGCAGCTGCTGCCCGTCGCCCACCCCGGCGTCGAGCAGAAGGCCACCTGGCTGCAGATCCGCCAGAACAAGCCCGACTATGTCCTGCTGTGGGGCTGGGGCGTGATGAACTCCACCTCGCTCAAGGAAGCGCAGGCGACCGGCTATCCGCGCGAGAAGATGTACGGCATCTGGTGGGCGGGCGCCGAGCCCGACGTCAAAGACGTCGGCGCGGGGGCCAAGGGCTACAACGCGCTGGCCCTGCAACATGGCGCCGAACCGAACTCCAAGGTGGTCAAGGACATTCTCGCCATGGTGCATGGCAAGAGCCAGGGCACCGGCCCGAAGGAGGAAGTCGGCCAGGTGCTCTACATGCGCGGCGTGCTGTCCTCCATGCTGGCCATCGAGGGTGTGAAGAAGGCGCAGGAACGCCATGGCCGCGGCAAGATCATGAGCGGCGAGCAGGTGCGCTGGGGCCTGGAAAACCTCGACCTCGACCAGAAGGCGCTGGACGGCCTCGGCTTTGCCGGCGTCATGCGGCCGGTGCAGACCTCCTGCCTCGATCACATGGGATCGAGCTGGGTGCGCGTGCATACCTGGGACGGCGCCAAGTGGAACTTCTCGTCCGACTGGTACCAGGCCGACGAGAAGGTGATCCGTCCCATGGTGATGCTGGCCTCGGGCCGCTACGCGGAAGAGAAGAAGCTCAAGCCGCGCACGCCGGAGGAATGCAAGCAGTAAGTCGAGGTTCCCGCCCCGCCTACCGGCGGGGCGTACCCGCCAGAAAAAATCATGACCCCCGCCACCACCCTGCTCAACGTCAACAGCATCGAGGTCATCTACAACCACGTGATCCTCGTGCTCAAGGGCGTGTCCTTCAGCGTTCCCGAGGGCGGCATCGTCGCGCTGCTGGGCGGCAACGGCGCCGGCAAGACCACGACGCTGCGCGCGGTGAGCAACCTGCTCGCCGGCGAGCGCGGCCAAGTGACCAAGGGCTCCATCGAGTTGCGTGGCGAGCGCATCGAGGCGCTGTCGCCGGCGGAACTGGTCAGGCGCGGTGTCATCCAGGTCATGGAAGGCCGCCACTGCTTTGGGCATCTCACCATCGAGGAAAACCTGCTGACCGGCGCCTATACGCGCCGCGACGGCAAGGCCGCCGTCGCCGCCACGCTGGAAAAGGTCTACGCCTACTTCCCGGGTCTCAAGAATCGGCGCACCAGCCAGGCGGCCTACACCTCCGGCGGCGAACAGCAGATGACCGCCATCGGCCGCGCGCTGATGGCCAACCCGAACATGGTGCTGCTCGACGAGCCATCGATGGGACTGGCGCCACAAATCGTGGACGAGGTCTTTTCCATCGTCAAGGACTTGAACCAGAAGGAAGGCGTCACCTTCCTGCTCGCCGAGCAGAACACCAACATGGCGCTGCGCTACGCCGACTTCGGCTACATCCTCGAGAACGGCCGCGTCGTCATGGAAGGCGTCGCCGCGGACTTGCGCAACAACGAGGACGTCAAGGAGTTCTATCTCGGCATTTCCAGCCAGGGCCGCAAGAGTTTCCGCGACATCAAGAATTACCGCCGCCGAAAGCGCTGGCTGGCATGAGCGAGTTCTTCGACTCCCTCGAAACCCGCTCGGCCGACGAAAGAAAGTCGGCGCTGGCGGCACGGCTGCCGCGGCAAATTTCCCGCGCCAAGGCAGCGCCGTATTTCGCCGAGTCGCTCAGGCATGTCGACGCGGCGGCAGTGACTTCGCGCGCCGCGCTGGCGCGGCTGCCGGTGATCCGCAAGCACCAGCTGATCGAACTGCAGAAGGCCCACCGGCCCTTCGGCGGCCTCGTCGCCACGGTGCGCGCCGGGCTGGCGCGCATCCATGCCTCGCCCGGGCCGATCTACGAACCCGAGGGGCGCGGCGCCGACTACTGGCGCACGGCGCGGGCGCTGTTCGCCGCGGGCTTCCGTGGCGGCGACCTGATCCACAACAGTTTCTCCTATCACATGACGCCGGGCGCCTGGATCCTCGAGGCCGGCGCGCAGGCGCTGGGCTGCGCCGTCTTTCCCGGCGGCGTCGGCCAGACCGAGCAGCAAGCGCAGGCCATGGCCGACCTGCAGCCGGACGGCTACGTCGGCACGCCGTCTTTCCTGCGCATCCTGCTGGAAAAGACCGACGAACTGGGACTGGCCATTCCCTCGCTGAAAAAGGCGCTGGTCTCGGGCGAGGCCTTCCTGCCGCCGGTGCGCGAGGCACTGCGCGCGCGCGGCGTCGATGGCTACCAGGCCTACGCGACGGCCGATCTCGGCGTCATCGCCTACGAGACCGTCGCGCGCGAAGGCCTGGTCGTCGATGAGGATGTCATCGTCGAGATCGTCCGTCCCGGCAGCGGCGACCCGGTGGCCGAGGGCGAGGTCGGCGAGGTGGTCGTCACCGTTTTCAATCCCGACTACCCGCTGGTGCGCTTCGGCACCGGCGACCTTTCCGCCATCCTGCCCGGCGTCTCGCCCTGCGGCCGCACGAATATGCGGATCAAGGGCTGGCTCGGCCGCGCCGACCAGACCACCAAGGTCAAGGGCATGTTCGTCCATCCCGAGCAGGTCGATGCCGTGCTCAAGCGCCATCCCGAAATCCGCCGCGCCCGGCTGGTGGTGACCAATCCCGACAGCCGCGATGCGATGACCCTGCACTGCGAGGGGGCGGGTAACGCCACGTTTGCCGCCGCCGTCGCCGAGTCGCTGCGCGAACTCACCAAGCTGCGCGGCGAGGTAGCTTTCGTCGCCAGCCTGCCAAACGACGGCAAGGTGATCAGCGACGAGAGGAAGTTTGACTGAGCGGGTCCGGTCATCGGCGCATGTATTCAACTTGTTGTGGAATGCCCATGCCCATGCCGATGCGCATATAATGCGCATCGGAGGTGTGCGATGAAAGCGACATTCAATAGCGAAGCGCGGAAACGCCCGGTAAATCTGACTCTGAATGAAGATCTGGTTGTTCAAGTGCGTGGCCTGACCAACAACCTCTCCGGAGTGGTCGAGTCGCTACTTGCCGACTATGTCGAGCACGAGCGCCAGCAGCGTATTGCCAAGGCCAGAACTCTGGAGGCGACCGTTTCCATGTGGAATGCATTCAACGCCAAGCATGGATCATTCGCTGATGAGTATTCATCCCTTTGACCCGGCGCCATGGCTCAATTCGATGTTCATCGGAATACGGGAAGGCACCGGGACGATATCCCCTATGTGGTGCTCGTCCAGTCGTCGTTGTATGACAGTTACCGGCGCCGGGTAGTTGTACCCCTGGTGAGAAAGTCCGTGCTCGGGAAGGTAAGCAACCCGCGATTCAACCCCACCTTCAAAATCCAGAATGTTCAAGTGATCTTGCACCCGCTTGAAATAGTCTCGGTTCCAAACGAGCAACTGGGTGAATATGTCGAATCCCTGAGTTCGGAGGGCAGCCGTATCATGGACGCCCTTGATGAATTACTGACTCAAGCTTGGGGATAAACGGCGATATCGAATGCTCGGCGGCTTGCGCTGGGCTGCCGCCGTAGACCTGCGCCCGCCACCGCACTGATGGAACTGATCAACCCCCGTACCTTTCTCGTCGTTGCCAACTTGCTCGGCATGCTCTGCGCGCTGGTGCTTTGGGTCCAGGCTCGCAGCTTTCCCGACGACATCGAAGGTTTGCGCGATTGGGCCAAGGCCGTCTTCCTGATCGGCTGCGCTTCGGGCCTGGCCTCGATGCGCCACATGCTGCCCGATGCCGTGTCCATCATCGCCGCCAGCGGCATGCTCCTGCTCGGCCAGTTCCTGCTGGTCATCGGTCTGCAGCGCTATAACGGCAGGAAGCCGTTCTGGCGGCCGACGCTCGATGTGATCGGCGCGGTGCTCATCCTCCTCATCTGGCTGACCTATGGTGCTCATAACTATCAGGGGCGCATCTTCATCATGGCGCTGGCGCACATCGGGTTCTTTTCCTTCGGCGCGCTGCTGGCATGGCAAGCCGAGCCCAAAGGCTTCGGCAGTCGCTTCCTGACCGTGGTTTTCCTGCTGGGCGTTGTCGTCGCCGTCTGGCGTGTCGCCACGCTGTCGGCAACGGTCGACGAGGCCGACGAGATTTTTGATTACAACCTGATCCAGCAGGTGTATCTCGGCATGTTCTCGCTCGGCGTGCTCGGCCTGTCGATAGGCTTCATTCTGCTGGCCAACGAGCGGCTGCGCGTCGAACTCGAGTTCATGGCGACGCGCGATCCCATGACCGGCGCGTTCAACCGCCGTGCATTTTTCAGCCGTGCTGCCGTCGAATGGGCGCGTGGCATGCGTTCGCGCCGGCCGTTGGCGGTGATTGCGGCGGACATCGATTTTTTCAAGAAGGTGAACGACACACACGGCCACCACATCGGCGACCTGGTCATCAAGGATTACGCCAGGCGCGCGGCGCAAATGCTGCGCCTACCGGACATCTTCGCGCGATTTGGTGGTGAGGAATTCGTAATGTTGCTGCCCGAGACCAGCCTGGCCGAAGCCCAACACGTCGCGGAACGCATTCGGCATGAAGTCGGAACGCACCGCGACAAGGCGCTTCCGCCCTACACGGTGAGCCTCGGCGTGGCGGTGGCGCAGGGCAATGCCGGGCAGGCGGCCGACATCGAGGCATTGGTCGCCGAGGCCGACGCGGCGCTATACCGGGCCAAGCAGGGCGGCCGCAACCGCGTCGAGGTGTAGCGATGGCGCGGCGATCCCTTTCCCCCGACTCCTCCGGCCCGCTGGCCGGCCTGCGCGTTCTCGACCTCACCCGCCTGCTGCCGGGGCCGGTCGCCACGCTGCACCTGGCCGACCTCGGCGCCGATGTCATCAAGATCGAAGACACCGGTGCCGGCGATTACACGCGCAGCATGGGCGTCGGCGCCGCCCCCGGCGAGGACAGCTACTTCTTCCGCATCGTCAATCGCAACAAGCGCGGCCTGCGCCTCGATCTCAAGCAGGCGGCGGGAGTGGAAGTCTTCCTGCGCCTGGCGCGCGACGCCGACGTGATCGTCGAGAGCTTCCGCCCCGGCGTCGTCGACAAGCTCGGCGTCGGTTATGCGGCGGTGAGCGCCATCAATCCGAAGATCGTCTATTGCGCCATCACCGGCTACGGCCAGACCGGGCCGTGGCGCAGCCATGCCGGGCACGACATCAACTACGTTGCCACCGCCGGTGTGCTCGACCAGATCGGCGTGGCCGGCGGTCCGCCGGCGCTGCCCAACTTCCAGATCGGCGACCTGCTCGGCGGCGCGCTGACGGGGCTCGCCGGTATCCTCGCCGGGGTGATCGCGGCGCGGGCGACGGGGCAGGGGCGCTATGTCGACGTCTCGATGACCGACGCCGTCTTCGCCCACGCCTATTCGCCGCTGCTCTCGGTGCTGAGCCGGGGCCGCACGCTGCCGCGCGGCGAGGACGCGCTCTCCGGCGGCCTGCCGGGCTACGGCCTCTACCGCACGCAGGATGGCCGCTATCTTGCTGTCGGTGCGTTGGAGCCCAAGTTCTGGCGCCTGTTCTGCGCCACCCTTGGCCGGCCCGACTTCGAGCCCTACGGCCTGGATGCCGGCCGCGAGGGCGCGCGCGTCAAGGCGCAGCTGGCCGACATGATCGCGCGGCAGCCGCTGGCCCACTGGGCGAGGCTGTTCGGCAACGTCGATTGCGGCGTGACGCCAGCGCCGACTTTCGAGGAAGCGATGACGCATCCGCAATTGCGCTCGCGCGGCATGCTGATCGAGCATGACGGCTTGCCGCAGTTCGCGCCGCCGCTGAAGATGAGCGGCTTCGACTTCGCCGTGCGCCGCGCCGCGCCAAAAGTTCCCAAAGGGACGCAGAGCGCTGGCGCTGACGACACGGCGATCCTGCGCGAGGCGGGCTACGTGGAATCCGAAATTGCGGAGTTGCGGGCGGCTGGCACAATCTAGCCATGGCGATCGCCTTGGCTCTGCTGCCCGACTTTCTGCTGATCCTGCTTGGCTCCGGCTTACGCCGCTGGCTGCACCTGGGCGACCATTTCTGGAGCGGTCTGGAAAAGCTGGTCTACTTCGTGCTCTTCCCGGCGCTGCTGTTCAACGCGCTGGCCCGTGCCGACCTGGCGTGGAGCAGTGCCGCGCCGCTGGTGGCGACGACGGCGCTGTCGATGATCGCCGGCATGCTGCTCGGCGGCGCGGCGCGCTGGCTGTTTCCGCTGTCGGCGCTATCGTCGATTTCCTTCGCCTCGCAGTTCCAGTGCGCCTTCCGCTTCAACAGCTACATCGGCTTCGCCGTGGCAGCCAAGCTGCACGGCACGGCGGGCATCGCGGCGATGGGGCTGGTTACCGGGGCCATGGTGCCGCTGGTGAATATCGCGGCGGTCGGCATGCTGGCGCGGCACGGCGGCGTGAGCCTCTGGCGCGAGCTGGCCCGCAACCCCCTGGTGCTGGCCACGCTCGCCGGGCTGCTGTGGAATATGGCGGGTTTGGGCCTGCCGGCGCCGCTCGGCCACTTTCTCGGCCGCCTGGCCGAGGCGGCCATCGCGCTCGGGCTGCTGGCGGTGGGCTCGGCGCTGCGCCTGCGCGGCCGCCCGGGCGGCGGTTACGCCGCGGCCGGTTGGTTCCTCGGCGTCAAGCTCGCGGCCGTGCCCCTGGCGGCGCTCGGCATCGCGCGGCTGTTCGGCTTGTCGGGACTCTACTTCGATATCGCGCTGGCCTTCGCCGCGCTGCCGACGGCGAGCTCGGCCTACATCCTCGCCCAGCGCATGGGCGGCGATGGCGCCAGCGTCGCCTGGCTGATTTCGGCCTCCACGCTGGCGGCGATGCTGACGCTACCCCTTTGGCTTGCCTTTGCCCGTTGAGGCGCTCGCATCCTTGGCGGCAGGCTCGGTAGCCGGCGCTGCGGCAGGCGCCGCGGCCGCGACGCCCCCGGCCTGCTGCATGAAGTTCCAGGGCCACATTGCCGGATTGGCGAAGGGATTGGCGTCGGCGCCGCCGGCGGACTGGCTGATCGCCTGCATCGTGGCCAGGGTGTTCTTCTGCATCTCCAGTCCCTGGATGGTCATCTGCAGCATCGACAGGTTGGTGCGCAGCCAGCCCTCGACAGCCTTGAGGTCGGCGATGCGGCGCTCGAGTTCGTTGGTATCGACCGTGGGCGTGACCATGCCCGGCAACTGAAAGCCCATGTTGCCCCACATGGACTTGAGGAAGTCGAGTGGTTCCTGTGCGTTCTCGGCCATGACGGATCTCCTTCAAATAGGTGGGGCATTCTACGCCCGCCGGCCGCGCCGCGGCTGACGGCCGTTCATGGCATCGTGCTAGACTCGCGCCCAAAAAAGCGTGCCCGAGATCGGGCCATCCGGAGACCGCAAATGCTGAAACTATTCGTCGTCGAAGACCATGCGCTGGTGCGCGAGGGCCTGATGCTGGCCCTGCAGGCACTGGCGGTCGACGGCGAGCCGGCCGAGGTCCGGGGCGCCGCCGCGGCCGACGAGGCGCTGGCGCTGCTCGGCGACGACGCGAACATCGACCTGATCCTGCTCGACGTGATGCTCCCGGGAACCGGCGGGCTGGCGCTGCTGGGGGCGCTGCGCAAGCGCCATCCCGCGGTGCCGGTGCTGATGCTGTCGGCGCTCGACGACCCGGAAACCGTGCGCCGCGCCATGCGCCAGGGCGCGGCCGGCTTCGTGTCCAAGTCCAGTTCGACCGATACCCTGCTCGGCGCGGTGCGCGAGGTACTGGCCGGCGGCCGCTACCTGCCGCCGCAATTCGCCGACGCGCCGCCGCCCGCGCGCGGCAACATCCAGACCCGCTTCCGCCTCACCGCCGCGCAGATGCGCGTGCTCGAACTGCTGGTCGAGGGTAAGCCCAACCGCGAGATCGCCGAGGTGATTGGTGTCACCGAAGGCACGGTGAAGATCCACGTTTCCGCGATCTTCAAGTCGCTCGACGTGTCGAATCGCTCCCAGGCCCTGCTGGTGGCGGGGCGCCATGGGCTGAAAGCCCGATAGGCTCAGGCCGCCATTGCCGGTTCGGTATGCATTGCCGCGGCCCTGGCCGGAATCGTGGCGCGCGGCGCGGTATCTTTCGTGATCGCGTGGTCGATGGAAATCTGCAACAGTTCCAGCACCTGATGGGCCACGCCGCGCGCGGCGTTGGCCAGCGGCGTCGGCAGCGCGGCGGGGATTTCCTTCTGCAGCAGAACCTTCGACGCTGAAAGCGAGAACACCGGTTCGAGCAGGCGGTCGCGGTAGGGAGCGAGCATGTCCTGCACGGTCTTTTCGGCGGCCTCGCGCTGCCAGGCGTTGGTCGGCCACTGCGTCGGGATGGCGTAGGCGCGCGGGAACATCTCGAGGTCACGCACGACGGTGCGGATGTCCTCGTGTGAATCGCGGAAGGGCAGCAGCACGAGGTCGGCCACGCCGTAGAGCTTGCGGTCCATCTCGCTGCGGTTGCCGCCGCCGTCGATCACGCCCATCCAGGCCTGGAGGGAGCGGATCTTGTCGGTGACCTTGGTGAGCGCCTCGCGGGTGCGGGCATCGGCGACGAGGTAGCGGCGCCCGGCGGGATCGAGTGGTTCGCGCCAGGTGTCGGTGAGCACGCAGACCGAGCGCTGACCGAGTAGCCCGAGGCCCTGGCACAGCATGTGCGAAAGCGTGGTCTTGCCGGTGCCGCCCTTGTTGCCGATAACGCAGATGATGTCCGCCATGTCTATCCTCCACACGCCCGAAGCCGGATGGGCGTGTCAGGCTGGGATTATTGGGGAAGGCGGGGCGGGGTGATGGGGGGAAATGCGGCGTAATCGCGGGTTTTATCGGCCGGCGGGGCGGTAGCAGTAGAGCTGGGTCGCGCGGCTGTCCGTGACTTCCACGATGGTTTCGGCCGCCACGCCGGGGATTTCGAAGCTGTTGCTGACCAGCAGACTGCCCGGCCGCATCTCTGCGCCGGCCTTGGCCCACAGCCGCGCCATCGGCACCGGCGAGAGGAAGGCGTAGGCGACTTCGAACAGGCCGAGGTGCTGCGCCCAGAAATCGCCGCGGCGGACGCGGCAGTTGGGCAGGCCGGCGGTGTTGAGTCGAGCCCACAGCCAGGTCAGCGGCGCGTGCTCGATGCCGACGAACTCGCAGTCCGGCCGTTCCCGCGCCAGGGTCTTGAGCAGCCGGCCGTCGCCGCAGCCGAGATCGACGACATGGCAGGGTGTGGCCGGCAGCAGCCCGACGACTGCCCGCGCCGTGGCGGCATTGCTGAGATACAGCGGCACGCGGCTCGTGTCGGTGCGCCAGAACACCAGCAGCAGCAGGATGAAGCCGGCGAGATACCAGGCCGGTGCGATGGCCAGGCGACTCGCCAGCACCGCCAGCGGCATGAAGCCGAGATGGATCGGCAGCCACCAGCGCGGCGCCTCGAGCTTGTGGCTGACGAAGGCAGCGCAAAAGCCCTGGAAGACGGCGAAGCCGAGCAGGTAGGCGAAGGGGATGTCGCCGCTTTTCAACATGCGCTGAAACACCAGTGCGACCAGCCCGCCGGCGATCAGCCCGCCGAGAACCTGGGCGATCAGCGCGGCGCGCAGCGGCGGTATCGGTTCAGGTTCCCAGCGCGTCACGCAGTTTGTCCCGTTTGTGCCGTGCCGCCAGCGCCGACTTTTTCCTGACGTGGCCGAAGCCCCGGATTTCCTGCGGCAGCGTGGCGAGTTCGATGGCGCCGGCGCGCGTCGCGGGGGACAGTCGTGCCAGGATCAGCGCGACGTCGTCCTCGTAGTCGGCGATGAGTTGCCGGTCGAGTTTCCGCTCGGGACCGCGGCCGAAGATGTCCCAGGGCGTGCCGCGCAGGCGGCGCGCCCTGGCCAGCCAGCGAAAGGCCGTCATCATCCACGGCCCGAACGCGATTTTGGCGGTGCGCCCGGTAGTCGGGTCGGGCCGCGCCAGCAGCGGCGGGGCGAGGTGGAAACGCAGCGTGAAATCGCCCTCGAAAGCGGCATTGACGCGCTCGAGAAAATCGCTCTCGACATAGAGCCGCGCGACCTCGTACTCGTCCTTGATCGCCAGCAGCTTGAAGTAGCCGCGCGCCACGGCTTCGGTCAGCGCCGTGTCGCCAGCGCCGACTTTCTCATCGGCGGCGCGCACGCGTTCGACCCGTGCCGAATAGCGCGCCGCGTAGGCGGCGTCCTGGTAGGCGGTGAGGAAGGCGACGTGCTCGGCGATCAGTTCGTCCAGCGTGGGTGGCGTACTTTCGACAGCGGCCGGCAGCAATCGCGCGACGCCCGCCGGATCGTGCGCGGCGCGTCGGCCCCAGGCGAAGGCCAGCAGATTCTGCTCGACCGCGACGCCGTTGAGCTCGATGGCGCGCGCCAATGCGACTTCCGCCAGCGGCACCATGCCGAGCTGCCAGCAGTAGCCCAGCAGCAGCGAGTTGGCGTGGATCGCGTCGCCCATCAGCTGCGCCGCCAGCGTCGAGGCGTCGAGGCAGAACACGGCCTCCGCGCCCGCCGCATCGCGCAACGCCTGCCGCATGCGTTCCAGCGGGAACCGCCAATCGGGGTTGTGCGTGAATTCGGCCGTCGGCGTCTCGGCGCAATTGACCGCCACGCGCGTGCGGCCGGCCTGCATCTTGGCCAGCGCCTCGTTCGATGCCGAGACCACGACGTCGCCACCGATCACCGCGTCGGCCTCGCCGGTGGCGATGCGCACGGCATGGATCGCGGTCGGGTCGTCGCAGATGCGAATGTGGGAGAAGACCGCGCCGCCCTTCTGGGCGAGGCCGGTCATGTCGAGCACGGTCACGCCCTTGCCGTCGATGTGCGCGGCCATGCCGATCAGCGCGCCGAGGGTCACCACGCCGCTGCCGCCGACGCCGGTGACGAGAATGCCATAGGGCTCCCCGGTACTGGAGAAACTCGGCGGTGGCGGGACGGCGATATCGGCATCGTGACCGATGGCGCGGCCCTTGCGCACGCGGCCGCCGATCACCGAGACGAAGCTGGGGCAGAAGCCATTGACGCAGGTGTAGTCCTTGTTGCAGGCCGACTGGTCGATGGCACGCTTGCGCCCGAAGTTCGTCTCGACCGGCACCACGGCGAGGCAGTTGCTGGTTACGCCGCAGTCGCCGCAGCCTTCGCAGACCAGCGCGTTGATGAACACGCGGCGCGGCGGGTCGATGAGCTTGCCGCGCTTCCTGCGGCGGCGCTTCTCGGCGGCGCAGGTCTGGTCAAAGATGATGGCCGAGACGCCGGGGCACTCGCGGAATTCGCGCTGGATGACGTCGAAGTCGTCGCGGTGGCGGATGCCGACGCCATGCGGCAGGTCGGCGACATGCCAGCTTCTCGGGCTGCCGTCGGTCACCACGACGACATGGCCGACGCCCTCGGCGTGCAGTTGGCGCGCGATGTCCGGCACCGTCAGGGTGCCGTCGATGGGCTGGCCGCCAGTCATGGCGACGGCGTCGTTGTAGAGGATCTTGTAGGTGACCCCTTTGAGTTCCCCATCTTTCGAGCGCAGCGAGCAACCGTCATCCCCTCCCGCGGGGAGGGGGCTGGGGGGTGGGCCGTTGAATGCCGCAACGGCTGCTCGCACAGCGAGCAGACCGGAATGGAAGTAGGTGCCGTCGCCGAGATTGACGAAAACGTGGCGCGTCTCGGTGAAGGGCGCCTGGCCGATCCAGGCTGCGCCCTCGCCGCCCATGTGCGAGAAGGTGGCCGTGCCGCGGTTCATCCACGTCACCATGTAGTGGCAGCCGATGCCGGCCAGCGCGCGCGAGCCTTCGGGCACCTTGGTCGAGGTGTTGTGCGGGCAGCCCGGGCAGAACCAGGGCACGCGGCCGATCGGAATCGCCGCTGGGCCGGCGTGTTCCTTGGCCTCGATGATGGCGAGTCGCGCGCGGATGTGCTCCGAGGTGAAGAAGCGCTCGATGCGCGCGGCGATGACCTTGGCGATCAGGGCCGGCGTCAACTCGCCGGTCGCCGGCAACAGCCACTCGCCATGCGGCAGGGACCACTCGCCGCGTTCGTCGAACTTGCCGATGACTCGCGGCCGCACATCCTCGCGCCAATTGTAGAGTTCCTCCTTCAACTGGTACTCGATGAGCTGGCGCTTTTCCTCGACGACGAGGATTTCCTCGAGGCCTTCGGCGAACCGGCGCACGCCCTCGGATTCGAGCGGCCAGACCATGCCGATCTTGTAGAGGCGGATGCCGATCTCGGCGGCGAGCATGTCGTCGATGCCGAGATCGTCGAAGGCCTGGCGCACGTCGAGATAGCTCTTGCCGGCGGCGATGATGCCGAGTCGCGGTCGCGGGGCGTCGATGACGATGCGGTTGAGGCCGTTGGCTCGGCAGTAGGCGAGCGCGGCATAGAGCTTGTGGTTGAGCAGCCGCGCTTCCTGCACCAGGCGGTCGTCGGGCCAACGGATGTTGAGGCCGTCGGGCGGGAGTTCATAGTCGGTTGGCAGGGTGATGACCAGCCGCTCGGGCGAGAGGTCGATGGTGGCCGAGGACTCGACGGTGTCGGCCACGGCCTTGAAGGCCACCCAGCAGCCCGAATAGCGCGATAGCGCCCAGCCGTGCAGGCCGAAGTCGAGGTAGTCCTGCACCCCCGAGGGGGCCAGCACCGGCATCATCGCCGCCTTGAAGGCGTGTTCCGACTGGTGGGCGACGGTGGAAGAGCGCGCGGCGTGGTCGTCGCCGGCGATGGCCAGCACGCCGCCGAAGCGCGAGCTGCCGGCCGAATTGGCGTGCTTGAAGACGTCGCCGCAACGGTCGACGCCCGGGCCCTTGCCGTACCAGAGGCCGAAGACGCCGTCATAGTTGGCGCCGGCGAACAGGTTGACCTGCTGCGTGCCCCACAGCGCGGTGGCGGCAAGGTCCTCGTTGATGCCGGGCTGGAAAACGACGTGGTGGCGTTCGAGGTGCGCCTTCGCCTTCCACAGCGACTGGTCGAGTCCGCCCAGCGGCGAGCCGCGATAGCCGGAGACGTAACCGGCGGTGTTGAGTCCCGCGGCGAGGTCGCGGCGCCGCTGCAGCATGGGCAACAGCGTCAGCGCCTGCACGCCGGCGAGGAAGACGCGGCCGGATTCGATCGTGTATTTGTCTTCCAGCGTGACCTGTCTCATGGCCTAGTCGGGCAGGATCTTGCCGGGGTTGAGAATGTCGTCGGGGTCGAGCGCGCGCTTGATCGCGCGCATGACGTCGAGCGCCGCTTCGCCATGCTCCAGCGCAAGATATTTGCGCTTGCCGCGCCCGACGCCGTGCTCGCCGGTGCAGGTGCCTTCCATGCGGATGGCACGCTCGACCAGTCGTTGCGAGAACGCCTCGGCGCGTTCCATCTCTTCCGCGCGATCCGGGTCGGCGAGCAGCAGCAGGTGAAAGTTGCCGTCGCCGGCATGGCCGACCAGCGGCGCGACGAGGCCGCTCTCCGCGAGGTCGGTCACGGTCTCGGCGATGCAGTCGGCCAGCCGCGAGATCGGCACGCAGACATCGGTGGTGAGCGAGCGGGCGCCCGGGCGCAGGGCCAGGCAGGCGTAGTAGGCGTCGTGGCGCGCCTGCCACAGGCGGCTGCGTTCCTCGGGCTTGCTGGCCCACTCGAAGTCCATGCCGCCGTGGCTGGCGGCGATGTCCTGCACGCTCTGCGCCTGTTCGGCCACGCCGGCGGGCGAACCGTGGAACTCGAAGAACAGCGTCGGCGCGCAGCGCAAGTCGGTCTTGCTGTGGCGGTTGATGGCGCGGATGGCCAGCGCGTCGAGCAGTTCCATGCGCGCCACCGGCACGCCGAGCTGTATGGTCTGGATGACGCTGTCGACCGCGTTGGCGATGCTCGGGAAGGCGCAGACCGCCGAAGAGATCGCCTCGGGAATCGGGTAGAGCCGCACGGTCAATTCGGTGATGATGCCGAGCGTGCCTTCGGAGCCGATCAGCAGCCGCGTCAGGTCGTAGCCGGCCGAGGACTTGCGCGCGCGGCTGCCGGTCTTGATGATGCGGCCGTCGGCGAGCACGACGATCATGCCGAGCACGTTCTCGCGCATGGTGCCGTATCTGACCGCATTGGTGCCCGAGGCGCGCGTCGCCGCCATGCCGCCGAGGCTGGCGTCGGCGCCGGGGTCGATGGGGAAGAACAGGCCCGTGTCGCGCAGGCTGGCGTTGAGCTGCTTGCGCGTGACGCCGGCCTCGACGCTGGCGTCGAGATCCCCGGCGCGCACGGCGAGTACCTTGTTCATGCCTGACAGGTCGATGCAAACGCCGCCGCGCACGGCATGCAGATGGCCTTCGAGCGAGGTGCCGGTGCCGAAGGCGATCACCGGCACGCGGTGCTCATGGCAGAGCGCGACGGCGAACGCCACCTCTTCGGTACTCTGCGCGAACACCACCGCATCGGGTGGCACCGGCGCGAAGGAGGATTCGTCGCGGCCATGCTGCAGCCGCACCGCCTCGCCGGTCGCGCAGCGCTCGCCGAAGCAGGCGCGCAGGGAATCCAGCAGCGGGGCGGGCAGCGCAGCCATGTCAGAGGACTTGGCAGGCCTCGGCGAACTCGAGCCGCGGGCTGCGCGGAAACAGCCTGGCCGGATCGCCGTGGCCGAGGTTGCAGAGGAAGTTCGACTTGACGCGGCCGTCCGGGAAGAACTCGCGGTCGACGGCGGCGTTGTCGAAGCCCGACATGGGGCCGCAGTCGAGGCCCAGCGCGCGCGCGGCGAGCATGAAATAGGCGCATTGCAGCGTGCCGTTGCGAAAGGCGGTGATGCGGGCGACATCTTCCTTGCCGGGGCCGTCGAACCAGGGGCGGGCATCGGTATGGGGAAAGAGCCTGGGCAGCAGTTCGAAGAAGCGGCTGTCCTGTCCGAAGATGGCGACGACAGGCGCGGACAGGGTCTTCTCGACGTTGCCTTCCATCAACATCGGCTTCAGCCGGGCCTTGGCTGCGGCGGACTTGACGAAGACGACGCGCAGCGGCGAGCAGTTGGCCGAGGTCGGGCCCATGCGGGCGATGTCCCAAACCTGGAGCAGCAGGGCATCGTCGACCGGCTGGGCTAGCCAGCCGTTGTGAGTGCGCGCTTCGGTGAAAAGGGTTGCCAGAGCGTCTTGTGAGAGTTTTTCGGGCATGGCGTTGCCTCTGTGGTCGGGGGGGGAGCGCTTGATTCTAAGGCCGCCGGTCGGCGATGCGGCGGGTCAATAATCCGCCTGCAACAGGCATTGACAAGAATCCGGGACATGACGATAATGCGCGGTTTCGCTGGAGGGGTACCCAAGCGGTCAACGGGATCAGACTGTAAATCTGACGGCTCTGCCTTCGAAGGTTCGAATCCTTCCCCCTCCACCAAGGTTTCTCTGTAGCAGGTAATTTCGGTTTCGGTCGCCGTGTGGCGGCCACGGCGGGCGGGTGTAGTTTAATGGTAGAACCTCAGCCTTCCAAGCTGATGACGTGGGTTCGATTCCCACTACCCGCTCCAGGCAAGTTGATTGTTTGACAAGTTTCGCCCTTGTAGCTCAGTGGTAGAGCACTCCCTTGGTAAGGGAGAGGTCGCGTGTTCGATCCACGCCAAGGGCACCAGGTCTTTGTTTTGAGTTCTGAATTCTGTTCATTTGATTGGGGTGATCGATCATGGCAAAAGGCAAGTTTGAGCGTACGAAGCCGCACGTGAACGTGGGGACGATTGGGCACGTGGATCATGGCAAGACCACGTTGACGGCGGCGATCACGATGGTACTGGCGGCGAAGTTTGGAGGCGAGGCCAAGGCC
>JAUYFI010000102.1 GCA_030691075.1 Sulfurisoma sp.
CACGCCCATCGCCACCAGGTCACCGTACTCGCCGGTCGCGGCGTTGTAACCGAAGTTGCCCTTGCCTTCGAGCACCTTGTTCACCACCACGCTCGGCTCGTCGCCGGCGTTGGCGACGATCTCGCGCATCGGTTGCTCGACGGCGCGCAGCACGATCTTGATGCCGGCCTCCTGGTCGTGGTTGGCGCCCTTGACCGAGACGTTGGCGCGAGCGCGCAGCAGCGCGACGCCGCCGCCGGCGACGACGCCTTCTTCAACGGCGGCGCGCGTGGCGTGCAGCGCGTATTCGACGGTGATGACGCCTTCCTTACCGACCTTGTCCATAGCCTAACCTTGGCCCGGCGGCCGTTCAGGAATGATCGGCGGTAGCCCAGACAGCACCCGGAAAACGCTCCCGTATCAGTCGGTCGGCGGTAATCAGCGCGGCATCGGCAGCCATCGCCTGGGCAACGATCAGACGATCAAAGGGGTCTCGCGTCCAGTCGAGACGCTCCGCCATATCCACCACCCGTCCACAGGGTAAATCGCTTTCCGCCAATCCCAGCTTGGCGTACAACTCGCCGAGCAGGACTTCGGGCGTGACCTTGATCCGGCCAATTTCGTGCAAGTAGCGCAATTCCATGCGCGCCATGGGCGCATGGCGCAAACGCCCGCTGTTCAGCAACTGACGTGCCGGCGCGGGCCAAGACCGCCGCGGATCGACATACAACCAGACCAGCACCTGAGTATCCAGATGGACTTCGGCTGGCTCGATCACGCGCGCCCCCACTTTTCCCGCCAGGCGGTTTCATCCCAAGGAGAGGGGACGCGATCTTCCGTCGCACCGCCCAAGGCATTCGGATGCGGCTCAAGAGCCGCGATGCGCTCTGCCGAAAATGTCACGGCATGCGTCGCCGGCCGCGAAATCGCATCATCACGGGGTTGCTGCGCTCCGATGACTGGCGGTTCCTCAAACATCACCACCACGCGCACCGGCTGGCCGGAACTCAGTGCGCCAGACGCCGGCAACCGAATGGCCTGATCCTGAACTATGGATTCAAATTCGATGGCTTGCATGATCGGCGCTCCTCATGGGGTAAGTAGTAGCTCGACATCGAACTCGATAACCTCCGTAACGAAGGCGGCTAATTCTAGCCCTGTTCGGGTTCTGCCTGCGGTAACGAGGAAAGCGCCAAATGGCCTTGGCAAGCAGTTTATCGCCGTCCCGCCAGCGCCGACTTTTTGGCTTTCCAAAAGCAAACGCCCCGCACGGTTTCCCGCGCGGGGCGCTGTACTTCAGTAGGAAGGCGGCCCATGCCGCCCATGCCGCCGCCGGACGACTTCTCTTCGACCCGCTCGGCCACCATGCAGTCGGTGGTGAGCATCAGGCCGGCGACGGAAGCGGCGTTCTGCAGCGCGATGCGCGCGACCTTGGTCGGGTCCAGCACGCCCATCGCCACCAGGTCACCGTACTCGCCGGTCGCGGCGTTGTAACCGAAGTTGCCCTTGCCTTCGAGCACCTTGTTCACCACCACGCTCGGCTCGTCGCCGGCGTTGGCGACGATCTCGCGCATCGGTTGCTCGAC
>JAUYFI010000106.1 GCA_030691075.1 Sulfurisoma sp.
TTCTGACCGGCTTCAGATCCTGCATCGCTCAGGGGGCCCGCGTGGCCCCCTGTTCCGTCTACTTCGTCACCAATTCTCGCCGCCAAATTACGCCGCCATTTACCGTCGCCAGATTTCTACGGATTCTTGCCGCCGGCAACACTTAGAACAAAGTCCAGCCATCCATCCATCAGAGGCCGCGAATACCGCTCCAGCACAGCGTCATACTCCGGCATGTGCCGCAGCATCGTCGCCGAGACCGGAAGCATCACGCCGGGCGCCACGAAGCCCTCTCGGTGAAGGAGATCGTGGATCAAGAAGCGGTGCAAGCGCCCGTTGCCGTCCTCGAATGGGTGAATGAATACGAAACCGAAGGCCATTGCCGCAGCCTGCACGAGGGCCGGCAGACCCAACGATCTCTCGGCCACCTGAGTCAGTCCGGCCATGAGGCTCGGAACAAATTGCGGAGGCGGGCAGGCGTAGTGAATCCGCTGACTGTAGTCCGGCCGCTGCTCGCCAACGTAGTTATGGTTGTCTCGAAATGTCGGTACGGCGTAGCGAGGATCGACGATCAGATTCTGGCGCTTGACCAGCTCTGGTTCCGTCAGCAACTCGGAGAGCGTCCCCTCTCCCGCCGATCGCAACAACGCTACAAAACGACGAGTGCGGTCAGCCGGCGGCATGGCCTCATGTTCGATGCCATGGGTAGAGCGGGTTTCCTTCAGGTACAAATAGTCCGAGGCGCGTTGAAACAGTTCCGGCGGGAAGTCATCCACCAAACCCTGCAACTCCGCCTGAAGCGGCTGGGCCAGGCCATCAACAGTGGACGGCGTCCGCCGGATCATCGGGCAATAACGGTTGTCGCCCAGCAGGTTGTCCCATACCCTCCAACGCCTATCGCGTTTCGGAACTGAAGAAACGAAATAGGCGTCAGGGTCAAGAGCTTCCACGTAGTTCCCGCCAATAGCCAAGGCAGGATCCAGTCGCTGACCCGTGGTGAATTCGTAATAGAAGCCAAGCAAACGGCTATAGCGTCCGGTCGGCCGAGCCTGGATGGCGGACTCAATCGGCGCCGGGCCGCAGGCGCGGAATATGTCCCTTAGCAGACAGAGATCAATACCATCGTATTTGAGCGCGAACTCAAGGTGGCCAACGATGCCCTGTTCCGGCTCGTATTGTGGCGGATACTCCTTCCGTGTCGCACCGTCAGCCTCATGGGTGGTTCGTAGCCGAGTACCCAGGCGCGATACCATGGCCAAGGGGCGTTGGGGGAGCTGAAATTCGCGAATCAGCCAAGCGTAACCGAGCAGGGGCATGATGGCCTCAAAGCGGGTAAATTTGCGACAAAATCATTATCCTTGCAACAAAACATTTAGGCAATGTCGGTCACGTGACAAAACAATTCGATCTTCGTCGTAACCCGCATGGCTGAGCCGATATTCAATAATCCCCGCCAGTAATCTCGTGATTTCGAGCATGAGTATAGGGCTACTGCGATACGTCCGTGTCAACAGCGGAACGCACAAAAGGAAACGCCGAATCAATGGGTTACCATTGATTCGGCGTGATTTCGTGGTAGGCCGTGCGGGATTCGAACCTGCGACCAACGGATTAAAAGTCCGCTGCTCTACCAACTGAGCTAACGACCCACGGAAAGGCGCGCATTTTAGCGGTGGCGTACCCGCACTGTCAAACGGATCGCTGCTTTTTTCAGGTGTCCTTCATCATCTGCCAGTACTGGAACTTCATGGTCGCGCCGGCGCCGGCGACGATGGCGATGAAAGTGAGGATGGAACCGAGAGCCAGGGTCGAAACGCCGGTGATGCCCTGGCCGATGGTGCAGCCCATCGACAGCACGCCGCCAATACCCATCAGCACGGCGCCGATGGCGTGGTTGACGAAGTCGCCGGCCGAGTTGAACCACTCGATGCGGAAGTTGCGGCTGACAAGCGCCCACAGCAGCGAGCCGAGAATCACGCCCGCGAGCGCCACGATGCCGAAGTTCACCAGCGAAGTGTCCGCAGGATTCATCAGGTAGCGCGCGGTGTCGCCCATCGGGCTCATGAAGGTGTAGGACTGGGTCTCGACGCGCAGCGGCTTGGTGTCGGCGAAATCGGCGAATTCCTTCCATTTCGCGCCCATCTCGCCGCCGGTGACGTACCAGCCTGCGATAACGATCAGGCCGATGGCGACGCCGGCGAGGATGTTGTCCTTGCTCGAGCGAAACTCCGCCGAGGCGAAGGCGAAGCCGATGATGGCCAGCGCGACGACGGCGCCGACGAGGGTGTTGCCGATGCCGGTGAGGTCGCCCAGCGCCTGGCTGGTGGCGAGTTTGATGGTGGTGGCGGAGATCATCTTGCCGAAGACGGCGTCGTAGAAGTCCGTCCACAGCATGAAATAGGCGCAGATGCCGGCGACGACCAACACCAGCAGCGACTTGAGGTTTCCGCCGCCGAGGCGCACCATGGTCTTGTTGCCGCAACCCGAAGCCAGCGTCATGCCGACGCCGAACATCAGGCCGCCGAGCAGGTAGCGCAGCCAGGCGAAATTCGCGGTGCGGTAGGGCGGGAAGGTTGTCGTGCCGATGGCAATATTGCCGGTCGCCTCGAGGACGGTCACCCCGAGCATCGCCACCGCCGCGGCCAGCAGCCAGGCGCGCAGACGGCCGGTGTCGCCCATGTTGACCCAGTCGGATACGGCGCCCATGGTGCAGAAGCCGGTCTTGTTGGCGATGCCGCCCAGGAAGACAGCGAGGCCGAACACGGTGAGCAGAACCTGGTGGTGAATGGTGAATTCCATTGTTGTCTCCGCGAAATTTTTCGGTAAGCGGTCTCTGGCGGACCGTCGGAAAGGGTGGATGTTAGAACAGGTTGAGACGCAGCGGCGGGTGAATCTGTTCTCTAAGGCGTCGCGCAAAAATAACATGACTAAGTATTCTTCCGTGTTGGCAAGACCGCATAGTTCCAGTCGCCGTGAAACTTATCCAATTTGAGATTGAGGGAGGCCAACTCTGCATCGGTGATCTTGATGCCGGTCGGGTAC